>NZ_JBVKBV010000002.1:0-525420 GCF_055635345.1 Streptomyces sp. NPDC111516
TGCACACCGTCGGGAAACCGGGCCCCGCAACGCGACGCACAAAGAAGAAGTCAACGACCCCACGTCCACGCCGCACAGGTTAAAGATCAAGTTAGGGTCTTTCGTCCGGATCAGGCGGACAGGGTGCCGGTGCGGCGTACCGAGTAGGTGACGAAGGCCGCGCCGATGCCCAGGAACGCCGTGCCGCCGATCAGATACGGGGTGGTGTCGGTCCCGGCCCCGGTGTCGGCGAGCCTCGGACCGGTCGCGGTGCTCCCGGTGGCGGTGGCGGTGGCCGGCCGGCTCCGTGCGCCCGGCGCGCCGGCCGAATCGTCCGTCGCGTTGGCGGACGGGACGAACCACAGGGCGGCCAGCAGGGTGCCCGCGGCGGTGGCGGTCAGGAGCGGGCGACGAGCAGTGGCCACGGAATCGTTCCCCCTTGTCACAGCCGTGAGTCAGGCCTGTACGCAGATGCTAGTGACAGCAGCGGGTCACAGGAAAGTCGCATGTGCGGGGCGCTTGCGTTCCGCCTCATGAGCAGTTCCGGGTCGTCGTGGTTTGTTCTGCTTCGGGGCGAATCGGCGTGGGAGACCACGGATCCCGCCGGGCGTGGACCGCGTCGGTGTCACTCCTCGGCGGGAACTGAAGTCCCCTCCCGCACGTCTCAGAACAGGAGTCGAGAGTCGAGTGACGGGGGGCCGGACGTGACCGTGACACTGGGCGAGGAGATCATGCTGCTGTCGCTGGACGACGAGTCCGGGGCGGTTCGGGAGCGGCAGGCTTGCCAGTGGGCGGTAGCGGGCGGAATCGTCCTCGAACTCGTTCTGGCCGGTCGTCTGGCTGTGGACCGCGGACGGATCACGGTGGTCGACGCGGCGCCGACGGGGGTCCGGTTGCTCGATGACCGGCTCGCGATGATCGGTGCCTGGGTGGCGGGGAAGAGCAGACCGCCGAAGGTGACGGACTGGCTGGCCAAGGACAACCGCAAGGTGGTGGACGCCACCGTCGAGAGCCTCAGGGAGCGTGGCCTGGTCGGCCAGGAGGAGCGCAAGGTACTGGGGCTGTTCCCGGTGCGGCGGTTTCCCGAGGCGGACGGCACGGTCGAGCGTGAACTGCGCACGCGGCTCGAGGAGCTGGTCCTGCGGCATGCCGAGCCCGACGACCGCTCGGCCGGTCTCGTCGCGCTGCTTCACGGCGCCAAGCTGTACCGCCTGGCCTTCCCCGGCCTCCCGCGCAAAGAGGTCCTTCCGCGGATGCGGGAGATCGCCGAAGGGCAATGGGCGGGGGAGAGCGTGCGCAAGGCGATCAAGGACATGCAAGCGGCGATGTCCGCGGTCGCCCTGGTCACCATGAGGAGCTGACCGGCGAAATCCTCGTCGGCGCGTCAGCCGGCGTCGTCCGGAACGTCAGGTCGGGAACGGTACGGCCGATCCCCGTTGTTCACGGCAGCCGATGGGGCTTTACCGGCGGACTCGCGGATTTTCGCGAGGAGTTGCTCGTCGCTCAATTCGGGGGGAGGTGCCGCAGCCGAACCGAGGAGTGTGCGCAGAATATCGCTGATCGATTCGGAAGCGTTTCGTTCGCTTTCCGAAGCGCGAGCTCGCCTATTTTCACTCATGGCTCAGTCCCATTGCGGCAAAGGTACAGAGAAGGTTGGCCTCACAAAAAATATGCGGAGCTCACTGAGCGTCACTTGTACCCTCAGGGGGTTTCCTGCAGTCGTCTTCTGGTGAAAGCCCGGGGGATGCGGCCTTCTGCATCCGATTCAGAGTGCCGGACCGCCGGGCCTTTGGCAAGGGCGCTGCCGCCCCCTTGCGGACGCCCTCCCAGAGGCCGGCGATCGGCACCCGTCATTCCGTCAGGTCTCTCGGCGAGGTGCTCCGAGCCCGCCGAGCCGCTCTCGCAGGATCCGCAGCGACCGGGAGCTGGAACTGCGGACCGTCGCGCAGGAGCAGCCCATGATCTGCGCGACGTCCTCGATGCTGAGGTCCTCCCAGTAGCGTAGGTAGACGAGGCTGCGCTGCCGGGGCGTGAGGGCGGACAGCGCCTTGAGCAGGACCATCCTGTCCCCGACCCGGGTCACTTCCTCCGGTGCGGGATCCGGTTCGGGTAACGAGTCCTGCAGCAGTTCGCGGGTCCAGCGATGCCTGCGTCGTTCGTCGATGAAGAGCCGCACCATCGTGGTGCGGGTGTAGGCGGACAGCGCGTCATGACGTTCCAGCCGCTCCCAGCGCCGGTACACGGCGATCAGCGTCTGCTGTACGAGGTCGTCGGCGGTGAACCAGTCCCCCACCAGTACGAAGGCATTGCGTCGGAGTGCTGGTCGGGCATCGGCGACGTACTGTGCGAAGTCTTTCTCGTGCGCCTCATCCAATCCGTTCATCCCCCGTTTCAAGATTTCTTCGTATCCCGGACAGCGTCCCGGCCGTTCCACCACGTGTAGATGGTCAGAACCGTTCGTAACAGTTGCTAATCCGGGCTGCGTGGCGCCCAACGGAGTCAAACACGTCATCTGCTCTCTCGCCAGTATCCGGAAGTAACCCGCCTTGCGGATCGCTTCAGGGCCGGGGGAAGCGGAATTGTGCCGTCCAGAACAAGGGATTTCCTTTTGCGGTCTCAACAGATGCGAATTGCGAGAGGCCTCGGCTGCGACCCGGCCGGACTTCTGATCGTCGAGAAGGGTGAGGAATGAGGACGCTCCAGGCGACACCCCAGAGTGCCGCGGTGCCCGACTCCCTGCGCCGGATGGGAAAGCTGGTGTCGCCGTACGGGCTCGTATCCCGCCTCACCTGGCTGCCCGTCACCGAGGGAGAGCCGGATTTCTCGGTCTTCTCCGGATCGCTGGGCGACCCGGGGGCGGTTCTCGCGACGCAGGCGGAATGGACGCACGACGCCTCCTCCGGCAACTTCGACGGGGCCGGCGGGGCGCTCGACCGTGAGACGGCGGCACATCTGGCGGCCGCCGAATCACTGGAGCGGTACTCCTCGTGCGCCTGGTCCCCACAGGACATGATCTGGGCGACTGCCGCGGATCTCGGCGAGGACGCCATCCCGCCCTGGGAATGGCCGAATCTCTCCCCGGCCGAACTGACCGACCCGCGCTGCGGTCTGGTGCCCACCGACCGGAACATGCCACTGCGCTGGGTCGAGGGCTGGTCCCTCGCCCGCGGCCGGAAGGTGTACGTACCGGCCGTCCAGGTCTATCTGAAGTGCTCACCGGAGTCGGCCGCCGAGCGCTACGTGCACCCGGTCTCCACCGGGTGCGCCACCCACACCGACCCGTTGGCCGCCGTGGCCAACGGTCTGATGGAGGTCGTCGAACGGGACTCCATCGCCCTGACCTGGCTCCAGCGTCTCCGGCTGCCCCGGCTGGAGTTCGGCCTCGACGACCTCGCTCCCGAACACCGGGCATACATCGAACGAGCGGCCGGCGAGAACATCCGCACCCTGCTCTTCGACGCCACGACGGACCTCGGTATTCCCGTCATCTACGGGGTACAACTCGCCGACCACGACCGAGATCTCGCCCAACTCGTCGTCGCCACCTGCGACACCGACCCCGGCAAGGCCATCGCCAAACTGCATCGCGAGGCCGCCTCGTTGCGTATCGCGCTCCGTTCCCACGCGAGCCGGCACACGAATCCGGACGACCCGCAGGACATCGTGAGCGTGATCGGCGGCGCGCTCCTCGCGGGGAAACGCGACCAGCGCCACCGGTTCGACTTCCTGCTGGAGGGCGACCGGCCCGTGCGGGCCTTCGCCGACCTGCCGCGCCCCGCGAAGGGAGCGGCGGAGCTGCCGTGGCTGCTGGACCGGCTTTCCCGGGCCGGCTGCGAAGTCGTGGTCGTCGACATCACCACCGACGAGGCCCGCCAGGTGGGCGCGACCGCCGTACGGGTCATGGTGCCCCAGCTGATGCCGCTCTCCTTCGCGCACCGGGCCCGCTACCTCGCCCATCCCCGCCTCTACGAGGCTCCTCGCGCCATGGGCCATCCGGTGCTCGACGAGGACGGCATCAATCCCAATCCGCAGCCCTTCGCGTGAGGTGGGTCATGAATCGTCAACTGCTCGTACTCGCCTCGGGGGCGTTCGGCAAGGACGTCGCACGACGCCTGGAGCACGGCTCCCGGGAGCGCGGACACGACATCGCCCTGATGGAGATGGACGAGGGCACACACCCGAGTCTGTGGCCGCGCGCCGACCTCATCGTGCTGGCCACCTCCCATGAGCGGCCCCGTATCGACGAGGCGGCGGACCGGGCGGCCTTCGCCTGGGGCACGCCCTGGTTCGGGGTGCACACCACCGCCACCGAGGTGCTGTGCGGCCCGGTGGTGGTACCCGGCCGCACGGCCTGCCATCAGTGCTACGTACGACGCCGCAACCAGCACCGGCGACCCGAGCACGGCACCGCCGACACGGGGGGCCGGTACCCGACCGGCTATCCGGTCCACCACGTCGGCATCGCCGCCGCATTCGCCCGGCAAGCAGTCGAGGAAGCGCTGGGTGCGCCGGGCGACGAGGAGTCCATCGGCGGCACCGTGCGGAAGTTCGACCAGATCACCGGCGCCACCAGCAGGGCGGCCGTGGTCGCGGTGGACCGGTGCGGGCGCTGCCGCACGCCCGGCACGAGCGACGGACTGTGGCGCCGGCTTGCCTCGATCGACGAAGGGCGGACAGCGTGAGCGACCGATCCATGATGACGGCCGAAACCGTCGGCTCCGCCGCACGGTTCGACCCACAGCTGCGGATCCCCCGGTGGCCGCGGCTGCGCCGGGGCCTCGTGGTCAGCACCGAGGCCGACCAGGTGGTGGTGACGGGCCCGCCCAAGAAGCAGCTCTTCCGCGGCAGGTCCGCCACGGAGATGCTGCCCGGGCTGCTGGACCTGCTCGACGGCGAACGCACCCACGCCCGGCTCGCGGCGGAGCTCGGGCTGCCCGAAGAGGTCGTGTTCAAGGCGCTTTCGCTGCTGTGGACCTGTGGTGTCGTCGAGGAGGGCCCGCCCCGGGGAACGGAGCGGGAAGCGGTGCCGGACGTCGACGACCGCCTCGCCGACTACCTGTCCCGGGTGGGCAGCGCCACCGAGGTGAACCCCTGCTGGGAGCAGGCGGCCACCCGCCTGCGTACCGCCGAGATCGAGATCTTCGGAGACCCGGCGCTCGCCGCGCTCCTGCGGGACGAGCTCACCGGATCCATACCGGTCACCGTGGGCACGGGCGACACCCCCACCGAACGGGTGACGCTCGCGGTCTGGGCCGACGCCGGAGGCGAGGGACAGGACGCCGCTCCCGGGACCGGCCCGCACACCCTCGCCGAGCACTGCTGGGACAAGGGCGTCCCGTTGTTGCGTCTGAGCGTGCGCGGTCGCCGTGCGGCCCTGGGCCCGCTGGTCGACCCGCGGACGACACCGTGCCTGGACTGCCTCACCACCGACGAGGAGGACGACGACCGTACGGCCGCCGCCGGAGACCACGAGCTCGCCGCGGCACTGTTCGCCCGCGACCTGTTCGCCGTGGTCTCCCGGACGACCCCCGCTCCGCTGCCGATGCGCTGGCGGCTCGTGGACCTGGAGACACTCGGCCAGCGGGACACCTCCTCCGCGACCCGGCCCGGGTGTCCGCGCTGTTCCGTCGCCGAAGGGCCGGTCGTGGAACGCGCCGCGCAGGCAACACGCTTCGAGGCGTCGGTGGCCATGCCGCCGAAGGAATTCGCCGACCTCAAGGCCCACCAGATGCACTACAAGCCCTCGAACCTGGCTCTGCAGCGTGTCTCCCGGACGTGGCCGGTCGCCCCCGCCGTCGAGCTCCCGCCGCCCGACCACGACCGGCTCAACCGGTCCGGCCTGCCCCGGACCGCCGCCCGGCCCGGCCCGGACACCCTGTCGCTGCTGCTCTCCGTCACAGCGGGTATCAAGGGCGACCACCCCGACAAGGTGGCCCGCTGGACGGCGAGCGGCGGCAACATCGGCTCGGTGACCGCGTACGCCGTCGTCCGCGACGTACCCGGCATGGACCCAGGTGTCTACGGCTACGTCGCCGCCGGACATCGCCTGGCCCGGCTGTCCTCCCTGGCCGGCGCCGTGCCCGGTGACCGGCCGTTCACGCTCGTGCTGACCGGCGACTTCCCCAAGGTCGCCCGCAAGTACTCCGCCTTCGCGCTGCGGATCGTGCTCCTGGACAGCGGCTGCGCCCAGGCCACCGCCCGGGAGGCGGCCCGCGTCCTCGGCATCGGCTTCGCGCTGCGCCCCCGTTGGGACGACGACGCCATCGCCGCGGCCCTCGGCATCAACCCCGACATGGAACCGGTCACGGCCGTCATCGACCTGGGAGACGCACCATGAGCAGCCCGCACGACCTGGCCGCGGAACTCCTCACCGCCTTCCGGGACCCCGCACCCCCGGCCACCGGCACCGCCACCGCGCCGGCCTCCCGGCGGCCCGCACCCCAGCCGCCCGTGCCCCTGGGACCGCCCGTGCGCTTCACCGCGCGGCAGCGGGACAGGTCGTCCCTGCTCACCGTGCTGGAGAAGCGCCGCTCCATACGGTTCTTCGGCCCCGACCCCGTCGACGCCTCACTCGTGGCCGACGTGGTCGCCCGGGGTATCGGGGCGGACCTCGCTTCGTTGCCCGACGAGGCGGAGCAACTGCCGCTGGAGATCAACGTCGTGGCCTTCCGGCTCGGTGGCCTGGAGCCCGGCATGTACAGCCTCGACGTCGGCAGCCGCACGGAGCGGTCGTACGCCCGGGTCGCGCCGCTGCCGGAGGGCGAAGCCCTGCACGGCCTCACGATCCAGCGGGAGTTCTGCGACTCCGCGGCCATCGTCTCCCTCGCCGCCGACCTCGACCGGGCGAGCGAACTGCACGGTGCCCACGGCTACCGGACGCTGATGACCCGCGCCGCGGCAGCCGCGTACACGATGTGGCTCGACGCCGTGGCAACCGGTCTCGTCGGCACTGTCTTCGCGGGGTTCATCCCCGCCTCCGTACGGCTGCCGCTGCGCAGCGACGGGGCCAGCAGGCACCAGCTCTTCGCCCTGGCCCTGGGCGGCGCACCCGTGCCGCCCCCCCATACCTCCGGGGCCGACCGGCCCCGGTGATCCGAGAACGACCGAACCGAAGGAAGTGAACCGATGACCGACCCCCACGCGTGGGAGCTCGACCTCCACAGCGTCGACCTGGGCGACGAGGACCTGTCCATCGAGCAGATCCCGGAGGGCGTGGCGCTGGGCACCTTCAGCACCGCCTCCAGCGCGACCACGGCCAGCTGCCCGATCAGCAGCGCCGGAAGCGTCATGACCGCCAACTGCACGGGCTGAGCCCGGCGAACCCGGAAGAAAGGAAGCACAACATGCCTGAACTGGAACTCTACGTTCTGGACGACATCCTCGAGGACTCCCTCGAAATGGAGACGCTGTCGGACGGCAACGCCCTCGCGTCGGTCTCCACCGCGGGATCGGCCAGCTCGGCCTCCTGCCCGGCGACCACCGCCTCCTCCTTCACGTCCTTCTCCAGCTACACCTGACAGGTCCGGAGGGGGCACCGCGCCCCTTCCACCGCACATCCCACACACAACCCCGTTCGAAGGGAAAACGATCAGTGGACACCAACGAGGACGTATTCGACCTGTACGCGCTGGACGGCGAGCTCTCCGTCGAGGAACTGCCGCAGGGCAACGCCCTGGGCAGCTGGTTCTCCGCCGCCTCCGCGTCGACCGCGTCCTGCCCGGCGACCTCGGCCTCCTGCGTCGGCAGCGCCTCGACGTTCGGCTGACCGCACTCTCGCGGTCACGCAACTCTCGGAAGGGACATTCCCCGTGAACGAGCACAGCACCGAAAAGCTCATCGACCTCTACGCCATGGACGAGGAGCTCCTCCTGGAGGAGCTGCCGCAGGGCAACGCCCTGGGCTCCTTCTCCAGCGCCACCTCGGCGAGCTCCTTCTCCTGCCCGGCCAGCTCGGCCAGCAGCGCCACTACGGCCTCCTGCGTCGGCTGATCCGTTCCGCCCATGCCGGCCCCGTAGGAGGCCGGCCCACCAGAACCAGAGAAGAGGTGACATTCCATGAACGAGCAGCACAATGACCCGTCCGCGTTCGATCTCTACGCCCTGGACGGCGAACTGTCCGTCGAGGAACTGCCGCAGGGCAACGCCCTGGGCTCCTTCTCCACGGCGACGTCCGCCGCCTGCGCGTCCTGCCCGGTCAGCTCGGCCAGCAGCGCCACCACGGCGTCGTCGTACGGGTGACCGGTCCCGGCAGGAGGTGTCGCACTGGCTGACACCGTTCGGACACCTGCCCGCCGGGCACGGCTCCTCCCTTCCAGCGGCGCTGTCACCGGCGCCGCTGGAAGGCGGTTTTCTCATTTCGCAGCATCCTGCAACGCAGGGGCCCGGGTCAACGGGTCCCTGCCCGCCGGCACCCGGCGTCCAGGAGTAAAGGAGAGGTAGAGAACAGTGATCAGTTCGCCACCGAAGCTCCGAGACGAGCTGGAGGTCATTCGCGGGATGGACGACATCCCGTTGATCTTCGATCCGGTCACCGGGAACTACCATCGCATCACCCGCGCCGGCGAAGTGGTGCTCACCTATCTGGACGGCACCCGGACCCGCGACGAACTCGTCGCCTTCTTCTCGCGCGACGACCGGGCCCGCGCCGAGGCACTCTCCCGGCAGATCGACACCTTCCTGGCCGCCCTGGACAAGAGCGGGCTTCTCGACGGCTCCGAACCACCGGACCAGCCCCGGGACGGCGGGCGCGCCCGCCGTTCGATGCTGATGCCGCGGATCGTCCTCACCCGCTCCCTCCCCCGGGTACTCGAACCCCTGGCCGCCGCCCTGCGCGCTGTGCCGGCGAGGCTGCTGGTGCTGATCGCCGCACTCGGCGCGCTGTGCGGGTACGCGTTCGGCTTCCACACCCTCTTCACCGCGATGCCACCGCCGCAGGACGTGGCAGGGCCCGCCTTCCTCCTCGCCACCGGCGTGATGCTGCTGTACGTGCTGATGCACGAGACCGCCCACGCACTGGTCGCGCAGATACTCGGGACGCCGGTGCGCGGACTGGGAGTCGCGCTGCTCTTCTACTTCATGCCGGTCGCCTACGTGGACCGCACCGACGCCTACCGCCACCGGGGACGCGGCGGCCGAGTCGTGCTGGCCATGGCAGGCATCCTCAGCGACGGCTGGTTCTGCGCGCTGTCGGGCGTGGTGGCCCTGAACTCCGAGGCGCTGCTGAGGGACACCGCAGCGCTGCTCCTGGGGATGCAGCTCCTCATGCTGATCATCAACCTCAATCCGCTCATGCCCAGCGACGGCTACACGGCTCTCGAAGCGGCGACCGGACTGACCAACGCCCGGGGACGCGCGTTCGCCCTGCTGCGCCACACCGTCCGGCGCCAGGAGCTCCCCTCGCACCTCGCCAACCTCAGCAAGACGGCCCGTCGCGGCCACATGGCGTACGGACTGTTCTCCGTGGCCTACGTCTGCGTCCTCGCCTACGGCATGTTCCACGCCGTCCCCGTCACCGCGCACCTCGCTCTCTCGGCGGTGGGCCGATGAGCTCGTTCGTGATCTCCCCGCTCCTGCTGACCCGGGTGGCGGGTCTGCCCTCCGACACACTCGACCTGGCCGCCCCGGCCACCCGCAAGCTGCTGGTCGAACACGCCGCCGCCTCGGCACGCCTGAGCGCTCTGGCGCCCGAACTCACCGAGGCCCTCTTCGCCCTCGTCCCCCGGCTCGACGACGACGTACCGCTGCGCCGCAAGGTCCTGGCAGCCAAACGGTCCGTCAACCGGCTGGAGCCGCTGCCCTGGGGCGCGGACGTCCGACGCAGTCTGGCGGAGCGCCTCCCACCCCGCTCGGCTTCTCTGCTGGACGACTGGGTCCGTCTCGTCGGGGAACAGCAGGGCCTGCTGGAGCAGCTGGACGCCCAGCTCGCCGAGGACCGGGAGCAGGCCGTTCAGGCACTGCATCGGGCGCTCGGACCGGGCGCGGACACCGCGGGTGGCGCAGGGGAGTGCGGCTTCGCCGAGTCCCTGGCGATCGCCGCCCCCGACTGGATCCGGCACCGCGACCGCAAGACCCGGTCGGCGAAGAAACTGAAGACGCTCTACTCGTACGTCGCCCGCGCCGCCGTCAAGACGAGCCCCTTCTCCGGGCTGACCACCGTCGGCGAGGCCGGAGCGATAGGACAGGGCCGGGGGCTCAGCCGTACCTCCGCGACCACGGCCTATCTGGCGCTGCGCCGACTGGCGCGCGACCCGTCGACGGCCGGCCTGCTGCGCTACCGCGTCGCGCCCGTCCGCCCCGGCACCCCCACGGAGCCGGACGGGCTGCTGCTCCACAGCGAGGTGATCATCACCGAGGGCGTCGTCTGGCGCCATGACCGGGCGGTCGAGGCGGACTACGCCCTGCCCTCGGCGGCCGTTCTGCGGCCGGCGGCCACGTTCGCCGAACTCCTCGCCGCCCTCGGCGGTGCCCGGCCGTTCGCCCGCTTCGTCCGGCTGCTGGACGCCGGCGTCCTGCAGCCCGTCCCGCCCTGGACCAGGGGCGAGGCACCGTTCCCCGCCCTGGCCGCGCTGCTGGAGGACGACCTTGCCGTCTCCCCGATCGGACGCCGCGACCTGTCGCGGGCCCACAGCCTGGGTAACGGCGCGTGGCGGGAGAACACCGAGGGGCGGATCGCCGCCGCGGCGGAGCTCCGGGACCTCACCGGCGGCTGGACCGAGCACAGCGACCGCGGCGAACGCAAGCCCAGCGGGCTGGTCTACGAGGACCGGGAAACCGGACTCAGCCTCCCCGACCCGCTGACCGTGCCCGAGGTCCGGGACGACCTCACGGCACTGGGTGAGCGGACGCGGCCGTACCTCTTCCGGTCACATCTCTACGACTTCCTCCTGGAACGTTTTGTCGCGGAGTTCGGCGCCGGCGGCGTCTGCCGTGACCCGCTCGGCTTCCTGATGCGGCTCACCGTCGACCGGGACGCCAACCCGCCACTGGAACGAGCGTTGTTCGCCGACATGGCGAGCCGACGTGATCCGGGCGACCGGGCCTGGCTCCCGGTCGGGCCGACCAGCGCCCCGGCGAACGCCGGAGTCTTCTTCCAGATGGAGGCAGCGAGCCGGGCCGACATCGAGGCGGGCCGCTACCGGCTCGTGGTCAACCAGTACGGGTCGGGCACCGGAGGGCTGTTCAGCCGCTTCGGCCGGCTCCTCGGCGACGGTTTCCGCGACCGTCTCCGCGCGCACATCGAACACTGCTGGCCCGGTGTGTCCTGCCGCGAACTGGTGGTGTGGACCGACTGCAATACCGTTCAGTCCGAATGCGGCGGCCTCCTGCCGCCGTTGGTACTGCCGGGCGAAGTAGAGGCGGAGAACGGGCTGACCCTGGACGACACCGTGCTCGCCCACGACGCGGCCGACAACACCCTGTCCCTCTTCGACCGGGCCGGTGACCCCATCGGCCTGGCCTACCTGGGACTGATCCCGCAGCACCTGCTCCAGTCGTACGTCCGGCTCCTCGCCATACTCGCGGATCCGTGGGTCAACGGCTCGCCGCACTCCGACTACACGATGACGAAGGCGCAGGAGCTGGGCCCGCTCCGCGGCGACGGGGTTGTGGAGCTGCCCCGTGTCACCGACGGCCCCGGGGGCCGTCTGGTCACCCGCCGCGCCTCGTGGATCGTGCCGGCCTCGGCGATCCCGCGCCCGGAAGGCGGCGAGCGCGCCGAGACCGCGCTCGCCGTCCGGCTCGACGACTTCCGGCGCGCCCACGGAATCCCCGAGGAGGTCTTCGTGCATCAGCTCGGCGGTGCGGGCAATGCCCTCGGCATGGCGGCCGACCGGAAACCGATGTGGGTCTCCCTGGCCTCGCCGCTCTCCGTGGGCGTCCTGCACCACTGGCTCAGCCCGCAGACCAGCCATCTGCGTCTTGTGGAGGCGCTGCCCGAGCGTTCCCTGCACACCCAGCGCGACGCTCTCGGCCGGCCCCGGGTCACCGAGCACGTGGCCCTGCTGGCCTGGCCCGAGGAGAACCTGTGATGCTGACATCGGACCGTACGGACCGGGCGGACCGGGGCGTGGAGGCCGACTGGTGGTACGTCCGCGCCTACCCGGGGCATCCGGACGCGATGGACGTGGCCACCCGGGTACTGATCCCCTGGTTGGCCGCGCGGGCGTCCGAAGAGGCGGCGTCGGCATGGTTCTTCACCCGGTACTGGGACATGAGCGGTCATCACCTGCGGCTGCGCCTGAAGTGCTCGGCCGACGGGGTCGACCGTGTCCACGAACGCCTGCCCGAACTCGTCGAGCTGCTGCATGCACTCGACCGACCCGTTCCCGCGGAACGCCTCGTTCCGGGCTCGGTGCCGCAGGGGCTGCCGCTGGTCAAACAGGCCCGCTGCTGCCTGTACGCACCGGAACTCGCCAAGTACGGGGGAGCGCGCGGCGTGGCCAGGGCGGAAGAGCTCTTCACGGCGTCCTGCCGCTGGTACGACGACCAGCGGATCGGCGCACTCGCCCCGCTCTTCGACCGGGCGGCCCTGGCCGTCTCGTACATGAGCGCGCTCCTGCGGGCGGCGCTCCCCGATCCCGAGGCGCGGACGGCGTTCTGGACCGCCCACCGCCGGCAGTGGGGGCGCCAGCTACGGATGGCGGCACCGGACCAGGAGGAACTGCGCCGTCTCCTCACCCGCGCGGCGAAGGGGACCGGGGACGCCGCAGCACGTATCGACGAGGGTCTCCGGCAGAGCATGGAGACGCATGTCGAGACGGTCGTACGCACCCTCGACACGGCGGCTGCCGACGAAAACCCCGTGGCACGGGAGGAGTTGCTCCTCCACTACCTGCACATGGACCTCAACCGCTGGGGTTTCGTGCCGGCCGAGGAGAGCCTGCTCGGTGTGCTCGCGTCGGCGAACTAGCCTTCTGTCATTTTGTCGGTTGCTCATCGCGCATTCACTTGCCAAGTTGGAAAGTAGATGCCATGCTGGCACACCAGAAGCGCAGCAGTACGCACGGCGAGACATCGGCGGTATCCGATGAGAGGCAGATGCGGAATGGCTGAACAAGGTCCGTCCTACGAGGCGGCGATCCTGCTCGAGAACGTCACCAAGCACTACCCGGGTCCGCACGGTGAGGTCGCCGCCCTGGCGGGCATCGACCTCACCGTGCGACCGGGGGAGATCTTCGGTCTGCTCGGTCCGAACGGAGCCGGCAAGACCACCACCATCGAGATCCTCGTCGGTCTGCGCCGCCCCGGCGCGGGCACGGTCCGGGTTCTCGGACTCGACCCCGTCACGCAGCGCGACCAGATCCGCAAGTGCGTCGCGATCCAGCCGCAGCACGCCGCCGTGTTCGAGCAGCAGACAGTGGCGGAACTGCTGCGGGTCTGGGCGTCCCTCTACCCGGACCCCGAGACTCCCGACGCCATCATCGGCCGGATGGGGCTGTCGGCCTCACGCGACGTCCGGGTGTCGAAGCTCTCCGGCGGACAGCGTCAGCGTCTGCTCGTCGGTACGGCGCTCATCTCCCGCCCCCGTCTGCTGGTGCTCGACGAGCCGTCGACGGGCATGGACCCCAACGCGCGACAGGAGCTGTGGGAGGCGGTGCGCGCACACCGTGAGTCCGGCGGCACCGTACTGCTGTCGACGCACTCCATGGAGGAGGCCGAAATGCTCTGCGACCGGGTCGCCGTACTGCACAAGGGAACGGTCGCCGCCTGCGGAACCCCGCAGGACCTGATCAGCGCCCACGCGCCCGAGCGCGAGGTGCACTTCACCGTCCGGGCCGGCACCGACCTCGCACTGCTGCGTTCCACGCCCGGGGTGTCCCACACCGAGAGCCACGACTCCGGCGGCAACACCCGCGTCATGGTGCGGACCAGCGACTCCGACGCGGCGTTCAGCCTGCTTGCCGGCCCGCTCGGCGCCCGCCACATCCAGATCAAGGAAGCCGGCCTGGAGGCGGTCTTCCGACTCCTCACCGGAGTCTCCTTCCACGAAGCGGGCGACGGCGCGGAACCGCCCGCGGAGCACGATGGCGCACGGCCCGAGGAGACGGAAGGTGTGATGGCGTGATGTCCTCGTCCTCGCGTGAGCTGGCCCTCATGCACGCCCGGGAGCTCGTACGCGACCCCAAGTACTTCTACTTCGCCCTGTTCTTTCCCTTCGGGATGCTGGCCATCTTCCTCGGCCTCGGCTTCGCCATGCCGAAGGACTCCGGTGCCCCGGACTTCCTCCAGCTGGTCTTCCCGATGGCGATCTTCCTGGCCGTGACCAGCGCGGCCCTGACCGTCACCGCCGGACCGCTGGCGAACCTGCGCACCAAGGGCACCCTCCGGCTCCTGGGCACCACACCCGTGGGACGGGCCCGCCTGATCTTCACGCACATGATCGCCAGGGTTCTCATGGTCACAGCACAGGCGGCCGTCCTGCTGGCGCTGGCGGTCGCCCTCGGCAAGGTGGAGGTGAGCCGGCTCCCGGCACTCTTCGGCATCGCCCTGCTCGGCCTCGCCATGTTCGGAGGCGTCGGGTACCTGATCGGCGGCCGTCTGTCCTCGCCGGACGCCGCCACCAACGTCGGCACGCTCGTGCAACTGGCAGCGCTGTTCCTGAGCGGTCTCGCGTTTCCGACCGAGCTCATGCCCGACGGCGTCCGCACCGCGTTGAGCCTGCTGCCCACCTCCTTCTTCGCGGACCTCATGCGCACGCAGATGTCACAGGGCGACCCGGCCCACCCGGTGTGGCTGTCCGTCCTGGTCGTCGTCGCCACCACCGCCGTGGTGATCGTCCTAGCCGTCCGGACCTTCAAGTGGGACCAGGGCGAGACCGCGTAAGCGGGAGCGCGCGACTGTATCCTCCAGCCCTGTTCCGCACGGAAGGCACCATGATGGACAAGAAGGAAGCGCGGGAAGCCCTGGCCTCGGCCGACGCGATGGCTTCCCGGATGCGAGGGGGAAACCGGCGGCCCAGCCTGGCCGTCTTCCTCCTCGGCCTGGCGATGATGGTGATGACAGCCGGCTACGGACTGCTGGTCGAGCCCTCCTCGACGTACGCAGTTCCGGTCGTCCTGCTCATTCCCTTCTTCGCCCTGGTGATCCATACGGCGACCCGCCCGGTACTGGCCCGCCACCACCGCACCCTGTACGCGGTCACGACGGCGGCCGGGGCGGCCGTCTACTCGCTCACCGTCACGCTCGGCACGGCCTTCTTCTCCGGCGAACCGCTCTGGTGGGTGCCCGGAGCGGTCCTGTGCGCCGTGCCCTTCTTCGTGATCGGCGCCCTCGACCGCAGGGCGGCCGGCAGTCCCGGAGCCCGGCCGTGACGCATCCGCGCAAGTCCCTCGACAGCCTCATCCACGCACCGGTGCGCTTCTCCATCGCCGCCGCGCTGGCCGCGGTCGACGAAGCCGACTTCAAGAGCCTCCGCGACACCATCGAGGTCACGGATTCGGCGCTGTCCAAGCAGATCGCCGTCCTGGAGCAGGCCGGGTACGTGAAGGTCCGCAAAGCCTTCGTCGGCAAGCGCGCGCGCACCTGGCTCTCCCTCACCGGCGAGGGGCGTACGGCCTTCACCCGCCACCTGGCCGCTCTCCGCGACATCGCCGCGTGGGAGCCCGGGCCGGAAAGCGAGCCCGGGGACCGTGGGACGTCGAAGAACGGCGGCACGTGAGGTTCTTCCGGCCGGGGGCGCCGGCGGCATCCCGCACAATGGGATGGACGACGGCGAGCGCGGCGGTGTGAGCGGCGGCGCAAAACGGCGGACCCCGCAGGTGACGGGCCACGGCCCCGGCCGCATTCCGCGGGCCGGGGCCGTGGCACGTACCGGTCGCATATACGTGACCGATGTCGGGAACCGCCACTGCCGGGCACGCGTCGTTGAGTGTTGTTCCCCACATCTCTCTTGGATGTGGAACGGAGGACCCTTTCCATGGGTTCTAGGAACATTGACGGGTTTCGCCGATCGACGGCGGCTCTGCTCGGGGATTTTGGGGATTCGGCAACGTATGGAGAAGCGTGTGATGACGGGAAGCAAGCGGCGCAGGGGCCTGGTGGCCGCGTCCGCACTGCTCGGCGGCGTTCTGGTGCTCACTGCCTGCAACGACGGCAGCGCGAGCGGCAGCAGCGCCGACAGCTCGAAGAAGTCGCAGGCGGCCGAGGCCGACAATGCCGCCGCCCAGGACGCGTCGGATGCGCAGATATCCATCGCGCCGAAGAACGGTGCGACCAACGCGAGCATCAACAATGACGCCAAGGTCACCGTGGCCAAGGGCACGCTGTCCCAGGTCACCATGACCACGTCGGCCGGAGCGGCCGTCAAGGGCACGCTCGCCGCCGACGGCAAGAGCTGGCAGCCCGACGTCCAGCTGGAGCGCTCGACCACGTACAAGATCAGCGCGACGGCCAAGGACTCCAAGGGCCGCGAGGCGCACGAGAACGGCTCCTTCACCACCGTGTCGCCCGCCAACAGCTTCATCGGCAACTTCACGCCCGAGGACGGCTCCACCGTCGGCGTCGGCATGCCGGTCTCGATCAACTTCAACAAGCCGATCACGGACAAGAAGGCCGTCCAGGACGGCATCAGCGTGACGTCCAGCAGCGGCCAGGAGGTCGTCGGCCACTGGTTCAACCCGCAGCGCCTCGACCTGCGCCCCGAGGGCTACTGGCAGGGCGGCTCCACCGTCACGCTGAAGCTGGCGCTGGACGGCGTCGAGGGCGCGAAGGGCGTCTACGGTGTGCAGCAGAAGACGGTCACCTTCAAGGTCGGCCGCAACCAGGTCTCGACGGTCGACGCCAACACGAAGACGATGACCGTCACCCAGAACGGCAAGACGATCAAGACCATCCCGATCTCTTCCGGCTCCTCCACCAACCCCACGTACAACGGGCAGATGGTGATCTCCGAGAAGTTCAAGGAGACCCGGATGAACGGTGCGACGGTCGGCTTCACCGATTCCGACGGCAAGGGTGAGTACGACATCAAGGACGTGCCGCACGCCATGCGGCTGTCCACCTCGGGCACCTTCATCCACGGCAACTACTGGGGCGCACGGTCGATCTTCGGCAGCGCCAACACCAGCCACGGCTGCGTCGGCCTCCCCGACGTGAAGGGTGCGGGCGACCCCAACCAGCCCGCCGCCTGGTTCTACAACAACTCCATGGTCGGCGACGTGGTCATCGTCAAGAACTCCCCGGACAAGACCATCACCCCCGACAACGGCCTCAACGGCTGGAACATGAGCTGGGCCGACTGGAAGGCGGGCTCCGCGGCCTGACCCGAACCCACGCGTCCACTCCGGCGCAGCCCGAATCCCGTACGAAGGCGGCGGCACCCGGATCCCCTCGGATCCGCGGTGTCGCCGCCTTCGGCGTACGTGGGCGTTCTCATCCGGCTCTTATCGTGGCCTTAACCCACCATCATGACCCGTCCCTAGCCTCGCGCAAATGTTCTTCACCTACCTCCGGCGCGAGCTGCGCCGCCGCAGAAAGGCGGCGCTGGTCGTCGCCTCGGGGCTCGCCCTGGGCATCGCGCTGGTCATCATCGTCAGCTCGGTCTCCTCCGGCATGAGCAAGGCCCAGGACAAGGTCCTGGAATCGCTGTACGGCCTCGGTACGGACATGACCGTCACCAAGGCCGCCGCCGCTCCCGGTTCGGGCAACGGGCGCCCGAAGTTCGAGTTCGACGCCAAGGGCGACGACGACACGACGCAGAGCAGCGACCGGGTCCTGGTCCAGGGCTTCCAGACGCTGGCTTCATCCACCGTCGACACGATCGGCAAGCAGAACGGGGTCGCGGACGCCGTCGGCGGACTCAGCCTGAACGTCATGAAGGTCGACGGCCAGTTCAGGCGCGGCGAGTTCAAGCAGCAGGGCGGCACGGGTCAGGGCGGCCCGAGCGGCCAGGGCGGACCGGGCGGCAGCACCCAGCCGCAGGGCGAAGTCAGGGGCGGCGGCGCCTCCTTCGACGTCAACTCCTACTCCGTGTACGGCTCCGACGTCACCAAGCAGGCCCTGGGCCCGCTCACCTCGTCGAAGATCACCAAGGGCCGTACGTTCGAGGCGTCCGAGACCGACGCGAAGGTCGCCGTCGTCGACGCCGCGTACGCCAAGGAGAAGAAGCTCGACGTCGGCAAGACCGTGACCATCCACGGGACGAAGTTCACGATCGTCGGGGTCTCGACCGCCGACAGCGGCGACGCGGCCGCCAACCTCTACATCCCGCTGAAGCAGGCGCAGACCCTCGCCGACTCGAAGAACAAGGTCACCACGGTCTATGTGAAGGCCGCGGACTCGCAGCAGATCGACCAGGTCAAGGCCACCATCCAGAAGAACGTCTCCGGCACGACCGTCACCACCTCCGCCGATCTCGCCGACACCGTCTCCGGTTCCCTCTCCACCGCCTCCGACCTCGCCGCCGGCGTCGGCAAGTGGCTGTCCGTCGCGGTTCTGGCCGCCGCTTTCCTGGTGGCCGGCCTGCTCACCTCCTCGGCGGTCAGCCGCCGAGTACGGGAGTTCGGCACCCTCAAGGCGCTCGGCTGGAAGAGCGGCCGGGTCACCCGCCAGGTCGTCGGCGAGGCCCTCGTCAACGGACTGCTGGGCGGGGTGCTCGGCATCGCCGTCGGTCTCGCCGGCGCGTACATCGTGACCGCCATCAGCCCCACCCTCACGGCCCAGCTCGGCTCCTCGGGCGGTGGCATGGGTGGCGGTCGGTTCCTGGGCGGACCGGGCGGACCGGATGCCTCCAAGACGCTCGACATCGCACTGACCGCGCCCGTCTCGCTCTCCATCATCCTGATCGCCGTCGCGCTGGCCGTGGCGGGCGGGCTGATCGCCGGTGCGTTCGGCGGCTGGCGGGCCTCCCGACTGCGCCCCGCGGACGCCCTGCGCCGCGTCGAATAGCCCGCCCGGCGTCCCACCCCACCTCGTTCCAGCAGGAGTTGACCCATGTACACACTCAGAGACGTCACCAAGCGCTATACGCGCGGCAAGACCACCATCGACGCGCTCGCCGGTGTCGACCTGACCATCGAGGACGGCGGCCGGCTGGTCATCCAGGGCCCCACCGGCGGCGGCAAGTCCACACTGCTGCAGATGCTCGGCGGCCTCGACCGCCCCACCCGCGGCAGCATCGAACTCGACGGCGTGGACCTCGCGAAGCTCGGCGAGGCCAGACTCACCAAGGTGCGCGCGCAGAACATCGGCTTCGTCTTCCAGAGCTTCAACCTCATCCCGACGCTGACCGCCCAGGAGAACGTCGAGACGGCGCTCGTACCGCTCGGCGGCAAGGCGGCCGAGCGGCGCAGGCGGGCCGCCGAGGCACTGGACTCCGTCGGACTCGGCGAGCGGCTCGGGCATCTGCCCGGCGAGATGTCCGGGGGCCAGCAGCAGCGGGTGGCGATCGCCCGCGCCCTGGTCAAGCAGCCGAAGGTGCTGCTCGCCGACGAACCCACCGGCAACCTCGACGAGTCGATGCGCGACGAGGTCATGGAGGTGCTGGAGACCATGTGGAAGGAGCACGGCCTGACGTTCATCATGGTCACGCACGACAGCGCCATCGCCCGGCGGGCGCCCCGGCTGGCGACCATCCGCAAGGGCAGGGTCACGATCACGGAGAACGCGGTCGCCTGACCGCCCGG
Organism: Streptomyces sp. NPDC111516; assembly: GCF_055635345.1. Taxonomy (NCBI): domain Bacteria; kingdom Bacillati; phylum Actinomycetota; class Actinomycetes; order Kitasatosporales; family Streptomycetaceae; genus Streptomyces; species Streptomyces sp. NPDC111516. Next base: position 19,598 of record NZ_JBVKBV010000002.1, read on the forward strand.
CGGTCCGACGAAAGGGACGGCCGGTCTCAGCGGAGGCCGGCCACGGCGTTGCGGTGGGCGGTGAGGTCGGCGCGGTGGACCTGGCGCAGGCCCACCGGATCGTCGTGGCCGCTGCTCCAGAAGGCGCTGAGGGGGAGGACACCGGGGCCCGCGAGGTACGAGCGCAGCACGTACCAGGGCTGCAACGGCACCCGGCACAGTCCGTACAGCCAGCGCCGCACCAACTGCCAGGGCCCCGGGCGCCCGGCGTCGGGCAGTCCGATCACCCGTATCCCCATGATCAGCTTGCCCGCGCCGCCCCCGACGATCGCGGTGAGGACCACCTGGTTGAGGAAGGAGAACGCGAGCGTCGGACCGAGCAGCAGGCCGACGGTCTCGGGAACACCGGCCGCAACCACATATGGCCGGGCCAGTAGCCCGCTGGTGACCAGAGAGAGGTAGCAGTCGAGGCCGACGGCGAGATAGCGGCGCACGTCGCCCACGCGCGGCGGGATACGGGGCGCGGTGCGCTGCCCGGGGGCGGGCGGGAGAGCCGGATGGGCGTACGGCCCCGAGGGGTCCGGGCGCCCCCGTCCGGCCCGTGTGCGTCCGGCCCGTAAGGCCGGCCCGGTATGCCTGTGCCCCCACGACGTCGTCATGGCGAAATCATGTCTGATCAACCGTCACCATGGGGCCAGGACCGCTCTCCTGTCGCCCCGCGCGCCCATTTTTGTGAACTCGTCCAAGGCCGACCGGCACAGGGCACGCACCCAGCCCCGTTCCTCCCCCTCCATCGGCCGGTCGGACTAATCTCGCGGTCATGACCGCCGCCATCACCGCAATGATCACCGCAGTAGTCGGGGTGCTCGGCACCCTCTTCGCCCCGCTGCTCACCCAGCGGCTGACCGTGCGTCAGCGCACCGAGGAGGCCCGACTCGCGGGTGAACGGCGGAAGTTCGAGGAGCGGCGCGCCCAGTACACGGCGATGAACCGGGCCTCCCGGCAGTTCCACACGCTTCTCAAGGACGCCCTGCACCGCATCCGCGACGACGTCTACACGGAGCAGGAACGCACCCAGCTCGAAGAGGCCCGCCTCGACCACCGCGACCGCTACGCCGAGGCGCAGATGATCGTCCCCGAACGGATACTGCAGGCATCCCGCGACCTCAACCGGGTCCTCGCCGCCGGTGACGCCACCGCCAAACGTCTCGACCGGGGCCTCGCTCGTGACGGCGAAAGCGTCGAACGGGCCCTGGAGGAGCTGCGAGCGGCCGACCCCTGTCTCGACACCATGCGGCAACTGATGCGTCAGGACCTCGGCGTCACCGACTGAACCTCCCCGTCCGGGACCGCCAGGGCCTGGCAGGACCCGAACGGCCACAACCGGTAGTGCGAATCCAGCCGGTACTCGCCGCCCCGCGGAACCGTGAGCCGCGTCCACTGGCCGTCCTGCCGCACGCAGCCGCCGCCGTCGGACCGCAGCCAGGGCGAGTACGCGATCCGTACCGTCACCGACCCGGCGGCGGGGATCCGTACCACCACGGAGGCGTCGTCCCCGCGCACGACGGTGCCCGGGGCGGAGACCAGCGGGACGGCGTCCCGCACCCGGTAGATCCGCCAGTCCGCGTCGTGCCACACCGGCTCCAACCAGTCCGTGCCGCGCCGGACGATCTCCGCCTCCGCCTCGGCCGGCCCGTCCGGCCGGCCGTTGTGCAGCACCACGAGGCCCACACCCCACCGGTCCAGCCAGGCGCGGTACTCGGCCGGGGACGGCGTCTGCCCGTAGAACAGCCGACCGCGCTCCACGTCGAGCTGACGGTTCCAGCCGCGCGCCATGTTCACATGCGGGGCGAGCACGGCCGCCTCCCGGTGATTGCGGGCCGGTACGACCTCCACCCGGGTCCGTTCCGCACCGAGCCTGCGCAGCTCGGCGACCACGCCGTCGGTGTGGGCCGCCCAGGCGGGCACCGTGTTGGAGACCCGCAGGTCGTCATCGGTCTTGTTGATCAGCCAGCCGGTGTTGTACGCGAGCATCCCGACGAGCAGGACGGCCCGCGCCCGCAGCAGCCACCCGCCCCGCGCCCACCCCGCCAGGACGGCCAGTGCCGCCGCGAGGAGCACGGGCGGGCCGGCGAGCCCCACCAGTCGCTCCACGTTCGTCCCGATGGGCGAGGGGATCAGGAAGGTCAGCACGACACCGGCCCCGTACACCAGGCTCGCGAACCGGACCACCCGCCAGCCGCCCTCGCGCGGCGCCCCGAACCACACGGCCGCGCACGCGGCCAACGGCACCCACAACCTCCCCATGGCCATCGGCTGTTCGCCCGTGAAGGGGAACAGCAGGGTCGTCGCCGCGACCACCACGAACGGCGGTACGAGGAGCACCGTCGCGCGCCGCCACTGCCGGTCGAGCCCGTACGCCCCACCCGCCACCACGAGGAACAGCCCCGCCACCGGACTTGCCGCCGTCGCCAGCGCCGTACAGCCCGCGGCGACGCCTGGCCGGTGCCGTACGTACAACAGCGCGACCAGCCCGATCGCCACGCCCAGCGCGAACGTCGTGCGCCCGGACGCGACATTGCACCAGAGTGCCAACGACCCCAGCACCGACACCGCGGCCGGCCACCGCACCCCGGCCCGCACACAGAGCCGCCCCAGCGCCCACGACCCGGCGAGCCCGGCGGCGACGGTGACGGCCCGTACCCCGAACACCGCCATGAGCGGCGGCGCCAGCAGGCTGTAGTTGGCGGTGTGCATCCCTCCGTACCAGGAGAGGTTGTACGCGGACCCGGGATGCCGGGACGCGAACCCGGCCCAGGCGAACTGCGCCGCCAGATCACCGCCGCCGGTGGCCAGCACCAGCGCCCACACGACGTACAACGGCACGACGACCAGCACCGCGACGCCCGGAACCCACCACCGCGCCGCGTCCGTATCCGTATCCGTGGCCGCCGGGCGTGGACCGGTGCCGGACCGCTCGCTTCCCGGCTCGTCCGCCTGCTCGCGCGTCGCCGTTCTCTCGGTGGTCCCCATCCCGCAAACCCTAACGGCCTGCCCCGTGACCGTCCGTACCTGCACGAAGGTGTAGCTGACTGCACCACGGATCCGGGGGCCCCGTCCCTCGTGACGGCGGATACCGGCTGGGAGGATAAAGGCACTGCAAGACACCGCAAGACACCGCAAGACACCGCAAGACACCACCCCGGCCCTGGAGGTTTCCGTGAAAGCCCTGCTCTGGATCGTGCTGTGCGCAGCGACCGCCGCCAACGTCTTCCTGAACCTCCTCGTGGAGGACAACGGAGTGAACATCGCTCTGAGCGTCCTCTCCGGAGTGGTCGTCCTCGCGTCCGGAGCGGGGCTGTGGAAGCTGCGCCGTACGGACGCGTAACCGTGGATCGGTCCAGTTCGCGGACACGTAGACGATTTTCCGGAGCCGCTGGGACAATCGGAATGCCACACCGGTTCGGTACGTCGCTTTCGTGAGCCGCAGCGCGCGCAAGTCCGGGCGACGTCCTCAATGGCGAGGGGGACCGCTGGTGCCCCGGGACGGGGCACCTTCGCGCGCGACGGGCACTCACGGAAGGTCTTGATCAGATGCGTGTCATTGAGCCGCTGTACGCGGAGATTCTCCGCCGCAACCAGGGTGAGAAGGAATTCCACCAGGCCGTACGGGAGGTCCTTGAGACCCTCGGCCCGGTCCTCGAACAGCGGCCGGAATTCATGGATGCCCGGATCGTCGAGCGTGTCTGTGAGCCGGAGCGCCAGCTCATCTTCCGCGTGCCGTGGTCGGACGACTCCGGCGACATCCACGTGAACCGCGGCTTCCGGGTCGAGTTCAACAGCTCGCTCGGACCGTACAAGGGCGGGCTGCGCTTCCACCCCTCGGTCAACCTCGGCATCGTGAAGTTCCTCGGCTTCGAGCAGATCTTCAAGAACGCCCTCACCGGCATGCCCATCGGCGGCGGCAAGGGCGGCGCGGACTTCGACCCGAAGGGCCGCTCCGACGCCGAGATCATGCGGTTCTGCCAGTCGTTCATGACCGAGCTCCACCGCCACCTCGGCGAGTACACCGACGTCCCTGCCGGTGACATCGGCGTCGGCGGCCGCGAGATCGGCTACCTGTTCGGCCAGTACAAGCGGATCACCAACCGTTACGAGTCCGGCGTCCTCACCGGGAAGGGCCTGGGCTGGGGCGGCGCCCTGGTGCGCACCGAGGCGACTGGTTACGGCTGCGTGCTCTTCACCGCCGAGATGCTCCGCAGCCGGGGCGAGTCCCTCGACGGGCAGCGCATCGCCGTATCGGGCTCGGGCAATGTCGCGATCTACGCGATCGAGAAGGCCCAGCAGCTCGGCGCGACCGTGGTGACCTGCTCCGACTCCAACGGGTACGTCGTCGACGAGAAGGGCATCGACCTCGCCCTCCTCAAGGAGATCAAGGAGGCCGGCCGCGGCCGGGTCTCCGACTACGCGGAGCGCCGCGGCGAGCACGCCACGTATGTCCCCGGTACCGGCGTCTGGAACGTCCCCGTCGACGTGGCCCTGCCCTGCGCCACCCAGAACGAACTGCACGAGGCCGACGCCCTGGCACTCGTACGCAACGGCGTGAAGGCGGTCGCCGAGGGCGCCAACATGCCCACGACTCCGGAGGCCGTACGCGTCCTCCAGGAGGCGGGCGTCGCCTTCGCCCCCGGCAAGGCGGCCAACGCGGGCGGCGTGGCCACCAGCGCCCTGGAGATGCAGCAGAACGCCTCCCGCGACTCCTGGACGTTCGCCCACACCGAGGAGCGCCTCGCGCAGATCATGCGTCACATCCACGACTCCTGCTACAACACCGCGGAACGCTACGGCAGCCCCGGCAACTACGTGGTCGGCGCCAACATCGCCGGCTTCGAACTGGTCGCGGACGCGATGCTGGCACAGGGTCTCATCTGATCCCACCGATCCCACACACCGGCCCGGCCGCCGCGTGCGGCCGGGCCGCTGTCACGTCAGGCGGTCGGCAGTGTGCGGCCTGGTGCGCGGCGCCGGAAGGTCTCCGCAAGGACCGTGTTCACGACCACCACGCCCCCGAAGATCACTGCTGCCACCGGATGCCCCACCGCGTGGACCGCGTACACGCCACCACTGAGCACCACCGCCTTGACCAGGAGAACCGCCACGAGAGGCGGCCGGAAACGGGCGCGAGGGGCGGCGAACAAGCCCCAGAGCACGACGGCCGCGGCCGGCGCCCCGATTCCGAGCAGCAGCCGAGCGACCGCGCCGTCACCAGTGGCGAATCCCCACCAGCCGAGCGCGCCCAGCGCCGCCAACTCGACGAGAAACGCCAGGACTTCATTGACCATGAACCAGGTCCGCCCGTCCGGGGCGGCGGGAATGCTGTGGCCTTCGCTCGTCATGGGTGGGGAACTCCTCTTCGTACGGTGGCCGATCTTGCCGGAATCGGTGACTGGCCGGGGGCGCGGTGCGCCGGCCTGGTACAACCATCGGCGCAGGCATTCCGCGCTCGGTTGCCTCTGCCCGATCGAGTTCGCACTTGGTTGCCCAGTTCGCGGACATCTACGCGGCGGGGCGAAGCCCACTTCCCCATTCCCAACCATCTGGACAGGCCGGTGTTGAGACAACCAACGAAGAGAGCGAGACACCGTCTCGCGTTGACCGCCGAAGTCGTGGCAGCAACTGTTACGGCCACCTTGGTCGTCACTCTTGCCATCCAGCACGAAACCGTGCTGGCCGTCCTATTCGCTGTGGGCGCCGCCTCGTTCGTCGTCGACGCGATACGCCGGATCCGTAGAAGCCCAGGAACAAGGGCGCACTGAAACGCGCCCGAGATTGCCAGGGTCCGGCATTGCCAGGCCTCACCAGGTCTGGCGACCATGTGGGCACCTCCGGAGCGGGCGTTACCCGCGTTCCGGACCACACCTCATCCGAGAATGGAGCGACCCCATGGCATGGGTAGTCGGAGCGGGCGTGCTCATGGGTCTGCTGGTGATCGCATTGGGGCTGGTGACGCTCCGAACAGGGTGGATCCTGCCCACGGCGCGCCGCCACGTCACCAGGCCCCAGCTCCATGGCCTCGGTGCCCTGCTGACGGGTACGTCCCTTGTTCTGCAGGGCCTCTTCTACTTCCGAATCCTGCCGAGCGTCTCCTGGGAGATCCGGTTCTTCGGCGGAAACGCCTTCTGGTTCGCTGGTCTCCTCCTGATTGCCGCCAGCCAGCTGATGGCGCGCCGCCGCGGCCCGCACCCGGACCACTCGGCCCGATCCGTGGCACAGGACCGGTAGGTGTCTCCGGATCCGCACGCTGCTTGTCACCAGGGGAGCACCGACGAAAGGTCGGGGGCGGAGCCAGGGCTCATTCGCCGTCGGCCCGAGCCACCCCGATCGGACAGGAGACGCCCGTCCCGCCGATCTCGCAGTAACCCGCCGGGTTCTTGTCCAGGTACTGCTGGTGAGTGCTCTCGCTTGATCAGGGTGGGGGTTCGTGGCCGCGCTTAGAGTCGGCAAAGTGGGGCTGTCGCCATGTGGAGATCGGTTCACTGGAGGGGAGGAGGTATCCCCAACGTGAACACCGTCGCTCCGGCATCGTCTGGTGAGACGTAAGGCGTCCGGAGTTCGATGGCCCTGCGTTGGAGCCGGCAGCCCCTCCGCAGGGAACCGCCACGAGGTTGACCGTCACGCAGCCGCACTTGTCTCTTACTCGCCTATTCGGGGTCTGTGCGCGAGAGGCTTAGCCACCGGCCTTGATTGCGCCGATCGGGCGGGGGCACGCTGGTAATGGCGAGTCTGCGCTGTCATGCGGCCGACGGTGTCTGAAACAGCGGACTGATACCTGCGCGAGCCGGATAGTGTTTCGGGGCCGCCTCTATGGCGGTGCTATCGGCTCGTGCCACCAGGGAGATGCCGTCATGTCCGTGGACCCAGTCCAACTCGCGCAAGACCTCACGCCGTACGTCACCACAGCCATCACCGCGTACGGAGCCGCAGTCCTGGCCCGGATCGAGAGCAATGCGGCCGATACCACCGTCTCTTTTGGGCAACGCGTCTTGCGACGCCTCACCGGCCGCGAGACCCCTGACAGTGAAACGACAGCCGGACAAGGAGAGCTCGCTGACATCGTCTGTGAGTTGGCCGCGAGACCGGATGACACGGACCTAGCTGCCGCGCTCCGAGTGCAGATACGCCGCCTGCTGGCAGCCCATCCGGACATTGCAGCCGAGATCGACAGTTGGGCCCGCCCGGCTGCACCCGCCACGATCAACATCAGTACGTCGGGGGAGAGGTCACCTGCCGTGCATATCAATTACGGCACCATCCACACCGGTGACTCCACAGCGTGAGTGAGCACGGCATGACTGAAGCCTTCCCGCCAGGCGCATCATCGGAGAGTCCAAAACTCGCAACATCGGGGGCGCGGTCCCCCGCCGTGAGTACAAACTATGGCGCCATACTCACCGGCAACACCATCCTCCAGCTTCCACTAGTTCTGCCACAGCCCGCCAACGTCACCGCAACTCACGGACTGCATAACCTTCCATGGCCCGTCGGGTATCAGTTTGTCGGCCGTGAGGCGGAGATGGCCGTGCTGGAGGAAGCTTTGCGACCCCGGCGCGAGCGGGCAGTCACGTACGCGGTCACCCAAGCGATGTCCGGGCTCGGCGGAATCGGAAAGTCCACTCTCGCTTTGCATTTCGCGCACACTTATCAATCCCACTACACGGCGGTCTGGTGGATCGACGCCGAGTCCCCCGAAACCATCACCGAATCCCTGGCGCAGCTCACCACACGGGTCAACCCGGGAACCGACACCAGCACCGCGCCCAGCGCAACTCTGACCGAATGGGCCCTCGCCTGGCTGGAGACCCACCCCGGGTGGCTTCTCGTCTTCGACAATGCCACCCACCCCGATCACCTGGCCCCCTATCTCGCCAGACTCACTGGCGGCGATCATCTCATCACTAGCCGTCTCACTCATGTCTGGCATAAACTAACCGGCCAGTTCCGCCCCCTCCACCTGGATGTCCTCAGTCCAGAGGCTGCCAACGGTTTCCTGTGCCAAGTCGCTAAGCCAGACCCTGGGCAGGTTTCAGTAGTCAACGAGTTGGCCAACGAGCTCGGATATCTTCCTCTTGCGCTGGCACAAGCCGGTATGTATATCAGTCGTACACGTATCACCTACTCCGGCTACCTTCACCGCTTTCGCACTCAAGCCGCCCGAATGCTAGGTACTCCAGGCAGCGGTGACCCCCACAGCATCACCATCGCCCGGACTTGGCGCGTCACTCTCGACACCATTGCTGACCGCAACCCTTTGGCAGTTCACCTGCTCCGCGTCATAGCCTGGATCGCTCCCCACGACATACCCCGCAATCTGCTTAGCGGTGCAACCGAAGAGCCGGACGCAGAAATTGACGCGCTCGCACTCCTTGACGACTTCAGCATGATCAGCCTTGCTGAGAGCACCGTCGCTTGCCACAGAATCGTCCAAGCCCTCGCGCGAACACCCGACTCCAGCGACCCCCACCGCACCGAGCTAGCCATCAGCGACGCTCAGTCCACTGCTGTAACCCTTATCCGAGACGCGCTCCCCCTCAACCCCGTGAGCAGCGCAGAGGGATGGCCGCGGTGGCGAGCGCTGCTACCTCACATCGACACGTTGTTGACTCATATCAGCCCTGGCGCCGACACGGCTGAAACCAGCTTCATCCTGCACAGCACCTCGCAATTCCTACTCGGCCAGGGGCGATTTTCCCATGCAACTCGATACGCCCGCCGCGCTGTTACCGCATCAGCACGACTCCGTGGCGAAGATCACCCGGACACCTTGACGTATCGCAACAGCCTCGCTGACACCTACCAAGCAGCTAGGGACTTGGACCGAGCCCTTCCCGTCTATGAGAAGACCCTCTCCGACGCCATCGGGAGTCACGGCGAAGACCATCCCGTCAGCCTGGCCGCTCGGAGTGACCTGGCACGCGCCTGCCGAGCTGCTGGGGACCTGGACCGGGCCATCCCCTTGTTCGAGAAGAGCCTCACCGAAGCCATCCGCATCCATGGCGAACACCCTAAAGTGACTCTGGGTGAGCGGATTGACCTAGCGCGCGCTTATGAAGGCGCTGGGAACCTGGACCTGGCCATTCCCATGTTTGAGAAGGGTCTCACCGACGCTGTAGAGATATACAGCGGTGACCATCCCGTCAGCCTGGCCGCTCGGAGTGACCTGGCACGCGCCTACCGAGCTGCTGGGAACCTGGAACAGGCCATCCCCATGTACGAGCAGGCCCTCACTGGCACCATTCGTATTTTCGGTGAGAACCACCTCCTAACCCTGATCTCCTGCAGCGGCCTCGCGCGTGCATATCAAGCGGCTGGGAACCTGGACCGGGCCATTCCCATGTTTGAGAAGGCCCTCGACTGCAGCGTCCGCATCCACGATGAAGACCACCCCGATCTCTTGACCTACCGGAGCGACCTGGCGCGCGCATATAAAGCCGTTGGGGATCTGCGTCGAGCTCTTCTGATGTTCGAGCAAACCCTCACCGAGAGCATCCGGTTGCTAGGTGAGACCCACCGGATAACCCTCGTGCACCGCACCGGACTTGCTGACGTCTGCCGAGCCGAGGGGGACCTGGGCCGGGCCATTCCGATGTATGAGCAGACCCTCACCGACGCCATACAGATTCACGGCGAGGACCCTCAATTGACGATGGCCGCCCGTAACGGCCTGGCTCGTGCCTATCAAGACATTGGCGATCTGGGTCGGGCGATTCCCATGTATGAGCAGACCCTCGGTGACACGATCCGTGTTCTCGGTGAGGACCACCTCAAAACTCTCGCCTACCGCATCAATCTTGCCGACGCTTATCGAGCCGTTGGGGACATGTGTCGCGCGATGCCGATGTACGAGAAGACCCTCACCGACGCCATTCGGTTCCATGGTGAAGATCACCCCGTTACTTGGACTTCGTTCTTTGCCCTCGCGGGTGGGTACGAAACTGTCGGGGACCTGGACCGAGCCATCCCCGTATACGAGTACATACTCTCTAATTTCGCCGCAAGAGCTGGTGAAGGTCACCCTGTGACTCGAATGGCGTGGGACAGGCTGCAGCAGGCGCGTGCCAAACGACGCTGACAACGAGGCGAGTGTCTAACTGCTTGGCATCGGAATGAGCGGCGATTCCGAGCGGGTAGAGACGTAGCTCTCAACGCTCGACGAAGTAGGACTTCGGCCCACTGGTGATCGGTTCGCTGGAGGCTGAGTAGATCTGTAGAAGCGAGAGATAGCCGCCCTCAGCGCAGACCGTCACACCGACGTCCTCCGGATGACGTACCAGGTGTCCGCCGCCATGTTGCCGTGTGTCGGAGCTGGCGGCACCTCCGTACGACTCGCCCCAAGGCCGACCGACACGCAGCCACACCCACACCTGCCCGCCACCTACGTATGCGGGATCCGAACGCGTAGGGCCCTGCTTACTGGATCAGAACCGGTCAGCAAGGCCTTTAACGTTGTCTTCGCCTCAAGAGAGAGAAACTCAGCCATCTGCCTTGGCTACGCCGATGGGGCAGGACACGCCTGCTTGCAACGACAGATGCCAAGCTTGCGCCGACTGGGCCGAGCGGAGTTGTAGTGGCAGCACCGACGTGGGGACAGACCCTGTTCATCCCGTCGGAGGAACCTGTTGGTCTAGCCGTACTGCTGGAAGGACGATGTCCAACAACGTCTCGGTGTAGGCGACTTGCAGGTCACGTGATTGACGACACAGGGGGATCACATGTTGACGGCATATAGCGCCTTGTTCGCCGGGCTATAGGTGACCGCGCTCGGCCTGTCGATCGGTACGGCTGGTGCAGGGAGGCGCGACACGCTGACGTTCTCGGAGCGAATCGCGCTTCCGTTCGCGAAGTGGCTAGCCAAACGCAGGAGCGAGGCCCTCGCCGACAAGGTTCGCAGTCTCGACGCATCACTTCAGCTGAGTCCGGTAGCCCAGAGCTACCTGCGACGTGAGGATGTCCTTGCGGGGACAGAGATCTACGGCATGGGTGTTAGGTGGGTTCCGAGCGCCGCTCTGGCGTTGGTCACGGGTGGGCTGCTCGGGCTGCGGGTCAGCAGAAGCCAGCTTGGCGTGTGGACTGACTCGCTCGCGATGTACGTGTTCGTCGCGATCTTCTTTCTGACGTTATTGGTCCTGTACTGGACAAGTACACCGCAGAGGTCACGCTGGACGACGTGGGCGATGTCCGGCAACGCCCGCAGAGCTTTCGTCACGCTGCTCGCACCGATCGAGGGAGACGAAGACGTGTGCACCCTCGACTTCCGCTCTCCACAAGTGCCCGCCGTGAGGGATCTTGAGAACCTTGCGTACTCCATGGAGAACTACGCGCTCAATCGAGCCTTGCCGGACGGGCGGACCCCGATGGTTGAGGTAGTGAGGATCTACGGCGCGGCGGCTCGGGACACGAGATCGCTTCGCGATGCGGTGGAGCTCGACCGAGAGGGCGAGCGTGATCACGCGTTGCGTGAAGTCCGACGTGTCATCGAGGTTCTGGCATCCGGTTCCATCAGGACCTTGGCGACGCCGATCGACGATCCGTCGATGCTGCTTCAGCGGAGTACAGGGCGCGGGAACCGCACGCGTCGAGGCTTGTTTCTCACCCTCTTCACAGTCGTTGCTTCGCTACTTACCTTCGTCCTCATCAGGGCCGAGATACCCGAGCCTGCGGCCGTAGTCATCGCCGCGTTGCTCGGAGTCTGGGTTCAGTACCTAAGGCTCCCCGGCGGAAACGCGCCTTGAGCCAGCTTCACGGAAGGGGCATCGACTCAGTGCGCCTGCGGCGCAGTCGTCGTTCCCGCCAGAGTCATGTCAGCTCTTCCGGGGTGGGGCTGAGGTCTATTCCTTGGCCCGAGCCACGCCGATCGGACACGAGACACCCGTACCGCCGATCCCGCAGTAACCCGCCGGGTTCTTGTCCAGGTACTGCTGGTGATATGCCTCGGCGGGCCAGAACGTGCGGCCCTCCGCCGGGAGGATCTCCGTGGTGATCTCGCCGAAACCGGAGCCGGTGAGGACCTTCTGGTAGGCCTCGCGGGAGGCCGCCACCGCTGCCGCCTGCTCGGGGGAGTGGGTGTAGATCGCCGAGCGGTACTGCGTACCGACGTCATTGCCCTGGCGGAAGCCCTGGGTCGGGTCGTGGGACTCCCAGAACAGCTTCAGCAGCTCGGCGTACGAGACGGCCTTCGGGTCGAAGACCACGCGGACCGCCTCCGTGTGTCCCGTCAGACCCGAGCAGACCTCTTCGTACGCGGGGTTCTCCGTGTATCCGCCCTGGTAGCCGACGAGCGTCGTCCAGACGCCGTCCGTCTGCCAGAACTTGCGCTCGGCGCCCCAGAAACAGCCCAGCGCGAAGTCCGCGACCTCCAGACCCTCCGGGTACGGGCCCAGCAGCGGGTTGCCGAGGACCGTGTGGCGGGACGGGACGGTGAATTCGGGGGTGGGGCGGCCCTTCAGGGCCTCCTCGGGGGTGGGGAGCTGCGGGGTACGGCGTTGCAGGAACATGCGGGGGCTCCTCCGGGGGCTGGGGTTTACGGTCCGTACAACGCGGTGCGGGCGCCGGAGATTCCGCCGACCCCGCCGTCCCGGCGCGTCCATGGCGGTCGGTCGCGGTCAGTCGTCCTCCGCGACCTTCAGGGCGCTGTACTCGTGGCATTTGGTGAAGAAACTCTTCGGATACCTGTAGTACGACCACGGGGCGTACGGGTGCGGGGTGTTGTCGTCGGCGGGGCAGTCGATCAGGCGGAACTGCTCCATCGCCTCCTCGTACCGGTCCTGCCAGTACAGCGTCCAGGCGAGCATGTGGCGGGCCCGGACCAGCCGCCGGTCCCCGTCGTCGGCCGCGGCGGCGGCAGCCACGTCGGCCAGGCAGGCGTCGGCCGCGGCGATCAGCTCCGGGCTCTTGTAGTACACGTCCGGGTCCGTTTTCGAGCTGCTCCGTTCCTCCTTGAAAGCGGCGTACAGCGGGAGCAGCGAGAGCAGCCGGCCGGGGCTGCTCCGCCTCGCCGCCTCGTGTGCGAGGTACCCGGCCTGCCGGTACGAGCCGGCCCAGCGGTAGGACCAGTACCGGAGCGCCGCGTCGTGGGCCGCGAGGTGGGGCCCGCCGCGCAAGACGATCTTCGCCCACAGGGCACGGCACTCGGCCCGGTCGTAGCCGAGGGCGAGGGCGCAGGGGATCTCGGCGACGTACGGGCACGGGTCGTCGCCCGCCAGCGCCTGGGCCTCGTGGCATGCCTCGCGGGCCCTGGTCATCACCTGGCGGAAGACGGAGGACTGTTCCCATGTGGGGTCCTGCGTCGGACGCGTACCGTGCACCTGCGCCGCGACACCGATCAACGCGCCGGCGTGCACAAGGGCCGCGCCCGCGTCCTTGGGGCGTTCGGCGCGCCAGGCCGGCAACCAGGCGTCGTCGGCCGCGGCCTCGTCCTGGAGGACGGCGGCGCGCCGGTAACGCTCCTGCCGGTTCCGGCCCGCCTTGCGGAGGAAGGCGGCACCTGCCTGCCAGTCGCCGGAGCGGAGGGCAGTGCGGATCTCCTCGTCGCGGATTTCCTCGGCGGGGATCTTCTTGTCGGGGATCTTCTTGTCGTGCGGGCCGGGGGTGCTCTCGGTGGCGGTCCACGGCGGCGTCTTCCGTACCTTCTTCCGGACCTTCGTCCAGAGGTACTCGCGCGACTGGAGGGACTCGCGCAGAGAGGTGGCCGACGGGAGCAGCCGGGGTGTCGTCGTGGAGGGCTCCGGTTCGGTGCGGGGAAGTTCGGCGCGGGGAAGGGGGCGGAGGTCAGGGGCGAGCAGGGCGCGCAGCGACTTCGTGTCCGGGACATCCGCCACCGCCGCGTCCAGCGCCGACGACAGCAACTCCGCGTGGCCCGGCGGCAGCTCCAGGGATGCCTCGTCGTCGGTCCAGGGAAGCCGCCAGTGGGCGCGTCCCTGCCGTACGTACTCGGCCTCGGCCAGTTTCCGCAGCCCGAAGCGGAATGCGTGCCTGGCGAACTCGCGGGCCACGCGGCCGGTCGCCTGCCGGGCCTTGGCGGACTTGTGGAGACAGTCGGCGATCTGCCACTGTGCGCCCGCGTCCACAGCGTCGAGCGCCTCGGCCGCCGAGCCGTCGCCGCCGGTCACCGAGGCGACCGCCCTGACCATGTACCGCGCCGTCGTCTCCTCGTGCACCGCCACCGACTCGTGCACCAGATCCGGCCAGTCGACCCGGCGCAGTCGCAGCAGCTCCGGTGCCAGCACCTGCTCCTCGACAGCGGCCAGCGTGCGTTCGGTGTCGACGAGCAGGTCCAGGGCCGGTGCCACGGGCGCCGGCCCGCGCCCGTCGTCCGGCAGCGCCTCGATCCGGGCGATGCGTTCCGTGAACAACCCATGCGCGCGAGAGGCGCCTGCTCCGGGCGGCAGGGAGTCGCGCGACTCGTCCAGCACGTCCCTGCGCGCGGCCAGCACATGCCGGAGACCGCCGAGGACCTGGCCGGGCGGGGGCAGCATCCCGGCCTTCACGCCGAGCACGACGTACGAATCCATGTACTCCTCGTGGGTGTCGTGGAGGACCTGGATCTCGCGCAGCGCGCTCGCGCTCACGTCGCGGCCCGCGATCCGCGCCGCGGCGACATCGGCCGCGGACTTCGCGCGGTCGATGTCGGACATCGTGACGTGTGTACAGAAACGCTCGTACCTCCGGTACCGCGCAGCCAGCAAGCGGTACGAGGCGCCGGCGTGGCCCGGGTCGATCTTCTTGGCCTTCCTGCCCTTGGCGCGTGCTTTCGCGGCCTTCTGCTCCTGGCGTTCCCGCTCCCTGGCGACAGCCTTCTCCGACTGTTCCCGGAAGTGGGCGACGGCGCGGGCGGTCTGGTCCCGGCCGCGTGTGACGACCGCGGCGAGCCGGGTGTCGGAATGGGCGTAGCGGCTCATCTCGTACGCGAGCACGAAGCGCAGCTGGGCCTCGGACATTCCGGCCAACAGTGGTATCCCGACGAAGAGTTGGCGTCGACCGGCGACCAGGCCGAGGAGTCTGGTGTGCTCGACGGCCGAGGCATTCACCTGGTCGGTGAGCACGATGTCGTCGGGCGCGCGGGTGCCGGCCTGGTCGGCGAGATCGCGGACCAGGGCCCAGAAGCGGGGCTGCCGGGAGTCGTCGACGCGCAGCCCGCGTACGTCGTCGTGTTCCGGCGTGCGCGGCAGGGACATGCTGCGCACGATCGAGAGCGCGGGCACCGAGGTGCGGGCGAGGAACATCACGGCGACGGGAAGCCACGCCCAGCGGAACACGGCCCAGTCGGCGACGCAGAGGGCGGCGAGCAGGAGGACGCCCAGCAGGTGGAAACCGGCGAGCAGCGCAACGGCGCGGACGGCGCGCAGAGTCGGGGTCATCGGACGGATTCCCCCCACGGGAAGGGTAGTTGGCGGCGACGGTGGTGGTCATGGTGCGTGGGGAATCGGAGTATGTCGTCCCGCGGGCGGGCGCGGCAATGCGTTAATGGGGGCAGCCGGAGACCGGGGGCCGCGCGGGCCGCGCCGCCCCCGGTCGTGCTACCGGGGCAGCGTCGCCGGACTGCCGCCGTTCGCTTCGTAGCCGGCCACCGCCAGTGCCCGGTAGACCGTGTATTCGGCGGCCGGATCGGGGCTCTGGGTCCACGGCAGGGCGCCCACGTGGCCGTCGATGTGGACGAACTGGTTCATCGCCTCCGACCAGCGCTCCATCCGGACGAGGAAGAGGACCAGCAGATGCCGTACGTGGGCGAGCATCGGGTCGTCCGCACGGGCCGCGTGCACCGCGAACAGGGCGCCCTCGACCGCCTTCGTCACCACCGCGCTGCGGTAGAAGCCCTGTACGAGATTGACCTCGGGCAGATGCTCGTACACCGCGAAGAGCGGCAGTGCGGCCAGCAGGGAGCCCTGCGGGGCGCGGGCGGCGGCCGTGGTGGCGAAACGGTCGGCCGCCTCGCGGGAGCCGTGCCACTTCTCGCACCAGTAGTGCAGCGCGGCGATGTGCGCGCCCATGTGGGCCGGGGCCCGGTCGATCACCTTCGCCCAGAGCCGGTCGAACTCCTCGTGGGAGTAGCCGAGTCCGCGGGAGACGGCCAGTTCGACGAGGTACGGAACGGGGTCGCCGGGTGCCAGCAACGCAGCCTCGCCGCAGACCGTGCGGGCCTCCTCCAGGATGATCCGGAAGTCGTCCGTCCCCGCGGTCGACGAACGCCACGCCTGCTGCACCAGGAACTCGGCGTGCACCGCCGCGCCGCCGGCGTCCTTCGGCGCCTCGGCCCGCCACGTGCGCAGCCACGCACCGCCGACACCGGGCTGCTGCGCCAGCTCCAGCGAGGCCGCACCGGCGAACGCCTGCACCCGCTGCCACCGCACCTCGCCCTCCTTGGGCGTACCGGCCAGCAACTGCGAGGCCGCCCGCCAGTCCTGGGTGCGCTGCACGATGTCGAGCACATCGAGAAGGTCCTGGTCCGGGCCGGGCAGCCGGATGTCCAGCTCCTCCTGGCGCGCGAAGCCGTACGTGTCCGGGTCGGCGGCGTCCGGCGAGCCGGGCAGGACCTGGCGGATACCGCCGCGGCGGCGCAGTACGAAGGGGCCGATGACCGCGGCGAGCATGCACATCGCGAGCAGGAACCAGAGAATCTCCATGCCCCCATTGTCACCGGACGGCCCGGTGGCCCGGTGGGCGCCCTCGTAACGAACTACGCTCGGGCCCCATGAGTGACCAGCAGAGTTTCGAGACTCTCGCGATCCACGCGGGAAATACCGCCGACCCCCTCACCGGCGCCGTTGTTCCACCCATTTACCAGGTGTCCACGTACAAGCAGGACGGCGTGGGCGGACTGCGTGGCGGCTACGAGTACAGCCGCAGCGCCAACCCGACCCGTACCGCGCTCGAGGACAACCTCGCGGCTCTGGAGGGCGGCCGCCGCGGGCTCGCCTTCGCCTCCGGACTCGCCGCCGAGGACTGCCTGCTCCGTACGCTGCTCACCCCCGGCGATCACGTGGTCATTCCGAACGACGCCTACGGCGGCACGTTCCGGCTGTTCGCGAAGGTCGTCTCGCGTTGGGGTGTGGACTTCTCCGTCGCCGACACCTCGGACGTGGCGTCGGTACAGGCGGCGATCACCCCACGCACCAAGGCGATCTGGGTGGAGACCCCGTCCAACCCGCTGCTCGGCATCACCGACATCGCCGCGATCGCCTCAGTGGCCCGCGCGGCGGGTGTGCGACTGGTCGTCGACAACACCTTCGCCAGCCCCTACCTTCAGCAGCCCCTCGCACTGGGGGCCGATGTGGTGGTGCACTCCACCACCAAGTACATGGGCGGCCACTCGGACGTCGTCGGCGGTGCGCTGATCGTCAACGACCCGGAACTGGCCGAGGAGTTGGCATACCACCAGAACGCGATGGGTGCGGTCGCCGGACCGTTCGATGCCTGGCTGGTGCTGCGCGGCATCAAGACCCTCGCGGTCCGCATGGACCGGCACAGCGAGAACGCGACCAAGATCGTCGATCTGCTGACCCGGCACCCCAAGGTCACCCAGGTCCTCTACCCGGGACTGCCCGAGCACCCGGGCCATGAGATCGCCGCCAAGCAGATGAAGGCCTTCGGCGGCATGGTGTCCTTCCGGGTCGTCGGCGGCGAGGAGGCGGCGGTCCACGTCTGCAACCGGGCGAAGCTGTTCACCCTCGGTGAGTCACTGGGTGGCGTCGAGTCGCTCGTGGAGCATCCGGGCCGCATGACGCACGCCTCGGCGGCCGGGTCCCCGTTGGAGGTGCCGGCCGACCTCGTCCGGCTCTCCGTCGGCATCGAGTCAGCCGACGACCTGATCGCGGATCTGACGCAGGCGCTCGGGTAGGGCCTGCCCGGCGGATCGGGGCCGGGGACGGGCGAGTGGGGACGGGCGAGGTACGAGGTGCGTCCGACGGGCCCACCCGGCCGATCGCTCAAGCGGCCCGCTCGTCGTCCAGCGATGCCCGGATCTGTTCGCGCAGTTCCGGGCTGTCGGTGTGCTCGTGGACGGAGACCGCGTGTTCCGCCGCGGCCCGTACGACTTCCTCTTCCTCGCCCGAGATGGTGAGCGAGCAGTTCGTGACGCTCGGATACTTGCGGCAGTCGGCGACTTTCCTGGTCATCGCAGCCTCCTCGGCCGGTTCCCGTGGCGGCCCCGTTCCAGGATAGTTCGCCGGGTCGCCCGGGACCGGCCCTCACCAGCCGTCCAGCGGGGGCGTCGTCTCGGCGGGCGGCACCTGCCACGGCTGGGCCGTCACCGCCCACACCGTGAACGCGACCGCGGCGGCGCATGCCAGCAGCAGCATCAGCCGGCGGGCGAGAACCTGCCGGCGCAGCAGGCGGGCGCCGCGCTCGGCCGCCCGCTGTGCGAGACCGGCGGGGACCTGCGGGTGCGGACCGTCCAGCATCTGCCGGACCTCGTCCTCCCCGCCGCGGCTCACGGCGCGGCCTCCAGGGGCCGTTGCCACCCGCGCCGCGCCGTGGGGCGGCGGGTACCGCGCATCGTGGCCACCGAGCGGTTGCAGATCGCCCGGACCCGGTCCACCGGAAGCCCCAGCAGCGCCGCGGCCTGCTCCTCCGCGACTCCTTCGTACAGCCGGAGCACGAGGACCAGGCGTTCCTGCGGGGTCAGCCGGTCCAGCAGACCGCCGCGCGACCGGTGGTGCCGCCAGACCTCGTGGGCGAACCGGACGGCCAGCTCCCGCCGGGTGTGGTCGTACGGGTCCTCGCCGCGCAGCCGTTCCCACTGCGCGTAGGTGCGTGCCAGTGCGGCCGTGAGCATCCGCTGGGCCCGGGGGTTCGCCCCGGGCGGCCGCAGGGGCTCGGCGGTGAGCAGCGTGGCCGTGTGCAGCAGTCGGCCGGCCGCGCCCGCCACGAAGGTCTCGAACTCCTGGGCGCGGCGCCGCTCCCGGCCCGCCTGGCGCTCTAGCACAGTCCTCATCCGAGCCCTTGCGGGGGCGCCCGGTCAAGAGGCGTGCGCGCGGCAGACCGTTCAGCGGCTCCGGGCCTGGCCGGCTCCCGCTGTCCCGCTCATCCGGTCCGGGGAGCGTGGTGCGAGGCCTGCCGGGCGGCCAGCGCCGTGTTGAACCGGGTGAGCAGCGTGCAGAACGTCTCGCGCTCCTCGGGCGTCCAGTCGTCCGTCACCTGCGTCATGAGTTCGCGCCGGGAGTCGCGGACCTCCTCCAGCCGTGCCTGACCGCGGGGCGACAGCTGGAGCACGACGGCCCGGCCGTCCTCCGGGTGCGAGGTGCGCTTGACGAGGCCGGTGTCGACGAGCGGTGCGACCTGCCGGGTCACGGTCGAGGAGTCGATTCCCATGCCCGCTGCCAGTGCCTTGACGCCCATCGGGCCTTCCCGGTCCAGCCGGTTGAGCAGCAGGTAGGCGGCACGGTCCATGGAATTGCGCACCTGGCCGATACCGCCGAGGCGGGTCTGCTCGGCACGGCGGGCGAATACCGCGACCTGGTGCTGCAGCGCATCGAGGACGTGGTCGGAACCCGTGGATTCGGGGGTGGCGCCCCCGGAAGGAGACGCAGCTGTCGTCATGTCCTGAGGGGGCATGGCCGGGGGCTCTCTTCGTGCGGTGTCGGATGGGTGGGGGACAGAGTACGCGGCCTCGGTGCAACGCGTACCAGTGCTGCACAAACCTGTGGACAACGGGGCGGGCCGGGATCGTACGAGGCATCCCGCACCCCGCCGAGCTGCAAGACTTGCGGTATGAACTTCTGCGCGACCGGCCCTTTTCCTCCGCTGATCCTCGATGACATCCTCGGGGCGCAGAAGATGCTCTCCGGTGTGGCCAGGGTGACCGCCATGGAAGGCAGCCGCCACCTGACGGAGCTAGTCGGTGCGCCGGTCCACTTCAAGTGCGAGAACCTGCAGCGGACCGGTTCGTTCAAACTGCGTGGTGCATACGTACGGATCGCCGGGCTGTCCCCGGTGGAACGGGCGGCCGGGGTCGTGGCCGCGAGCGCCGGAAACCATGCGCAGGGTGTCGCACTCGCGTCTGCCTTGCTCGGCGTACGGTCGACGGTCTTCATGCCGGTCGGGGCGCCCCTGCCGAAGGTGGCCGCCACCCGCCAGTACGGGGCGCAGGTCCGGCTGCACGGCCATGTCGTCGACGAGACGCTGGCCGCGGCCCAGGAGTATGCGCAGGAGACCGGTGCGGTCTTCATCCACCCCTTCGACCACCCCGACATCATCGCGGGACAGGGGACGGTGGGCCTGGAGATCCTCGAACAGTGCCCCGAGGTGCGCACCATCGTCGTCGGGGTCGGCGGCGGTGGTCTCGCCGCGGGCATCGCGGTGGCGGTCAAGGCGCTCCGGCCCGATGTGCGGATCGTCGGCGTGCAGGCGGCGGGCGCGGCCTGCTATCCGCCGTCGCTGGCCGCGGGGCATCCGGTGTCGATCGGCTCGCTGAACACGATGGCGGACGGCATCAAGGTGGGGCGTCCCGGTGATGTTCCGTTCGGCCTGGTGAAGGAGCTGGTCGACGAGGTCCGTACGGTCTCCGAGGACGAGCTGTCCAGTGCGCTGCTGCTCTGTCTGGAGCGGGCGAAGCTGGTGGTGGAACCGGCCGGCGCGAGCCCGGTCGCGGCGTTGCTGAGCGATCCCGAGTCGTTCCGCGGGCCGGTGGTCGCGCTGCTGTCGGGCGGCAACGTGGACCCGTTGCTGATGCAGCGCATCCTTACGCACGGCATGGTAGCGGCCGGCCGCTATCTGAGCCTGCGGCTGCGGCTGACCGACCGCCCCGGCGCGCTGGCCACGCTGCTGGCCGTGCTCTCGGTCGTCGACGCCAATGTGCTCGACATCGGCCATGTGCGGACCGACCCCCGGCTCGGGCTCACCGAGGTCGAGGTGGAGTTGCAGCTGGAGACGAAGGGCCCGGAGCACTGCGAGGAGGTCTCGGCGGCGCTGCGCGACGCGGGCTACCTCGTGATGAGCTGAACCTTGTGTGTCGCGATGTATCGCGTTACAGTTCTCGCCACACGGCGCTGCCCGGTAGTCGCGTGCGTGTTCGCCGTATGTGTTGTTTCACCGGGCGCGGAAACACCGTCATACCTAGGATCTGTCGAGGAAGTCACCCGAACGCACTGGGGGAATCCCGTATGCCAGGCGCCATCCATGCCGAAGGCCTGGTGAAGACCTTCGGCGACGTAAGAGCACTCGGCGGTATCGATCTCGATGTGCCGGAAGGCACCGTCCTCGGCCTTCTCGGCCCCAACGGCGCAGGCAAGACGACAGCCGTGCGCGTCCTCACGACTCTGCTCAGGCCGGACAGCGGCAGGGCCGTCGTGGCGGGCATCGACGTACTGAAGAAACCCAATGAGGTACGCCGCTCGATCGGCCTCTCCGGTCAGTTCGCCGCCGTCGACGAGTATCTGACCGGCCGCGAGAACCTGCAGATGGTCGGTCAGCTCTACCAGATGAGCGGGCGGGACGCGAAGGCCAGGGCGGGGGAGCTGCTGGAGCGGTTCAACCTCGCCGACGCGGCCGACCGTACGGCCAAGACGTACTCCGGAGGCATGCGCCGCCGCCTCGACCTGGCGGCGGCGCTGGTCGTCTCCCCGCCGGTCATGTTCATGGACGAGCCGACCACCGGCCTCGACCCGCGCAACCGGCAGCAGCTCTGGGAGGTCATCGAGGATCTCGTCGCGGGCGGTACGACGCTGCTGCTGACCACGCAGTACCTGGAGGAGGCCGACCATCTCGCCCACGAGATCTGTGTGATCGACCACGGCCTGGTCATCGCCCGCGGCACCTCCGACCAGCTCAAGGCCCGTACCGGCGGCGAGCGCGTCGAGGTCGTGGTGCACCAGCGCGACCAGATCGACTCGGCCCGGGCCGCCCTCGCCCACCTCGGCAAGGGCGAGGTCACCATCGTCGAGCACATGCGCAAGCTGACCGTCCCGGTCTCCGGCGGAGCCAAGCTGCTGGCCGAGGTCATCCGTGATCTCGACGCCCGCGGCGTGGAGATCGACGACATCGGACTGCGCCGCCCCACCCTCGACGACGTCTTCCTCTCGCTCACCGGACACGGCGCCGAGGCGGAGACCAACGGCGGGAACGGGAACGGGACGGGGACGACCGGCAAGGCCGCCCTGGCCGGTACGGAGGCGGCCAAGTGAGCGCCGTCACCGGAACCACTGTGACCCCTGCCGCCCCACGGGCAGGAGGCGGGATCGGGCAGTCGGTACGCGACTCGCTCGTCATCGCCCGCCGGAACCTGATCCGCATGGCACGGATCCCCGAGATGATCATTTTCGGGCTGATCCAGCCGATCATGTTCGTCGTGCTGTTCAGCTACGTTTTCGGCGGCTCGATGATGATCGGCGGCTCCACGAGCCCCGCCGACTACCGGAACTTCCTGATGGCGGGCATCTTCGCGCAGACCGTCACCTTCGCCACCGCCGGTGCCGGCGCGGGCATCGCGGACGACATGCACAAGGGGCTCATCGACCGGTTCCGCTCGCTGCCCATGGCACGCGGCGCGGTCCTCACCGGCCGTACGCTCGCGGACCTCGTCCAGACGACGCTGACCCTGCTGGTCCTCGCCGCCGTCGCCCTGCTGGTCGGCTGGCGCGCCCACGAGAACATCGGCAAGGTGCTCGGCGGCTTCGCGCTGCTGCTCCTGCTCGGGTACGCGTTCTCCTGGATCGGGGCACTGATCGGCCTCACGGTCCGTACTCCCGAGGCGGCGACCTCCGGCGGGCTGATCTGGCTCTTCCCGGTGACGTTCATCTCGAACGCCTTCGTGCCCACCGAGAACATGGCGGGCTGGCTCCAGCCGATCGCCGAATGGAATCCGTTCAGCGCCACCGTCCAGGCCTGCCGGGTGCTCTTCGGCAACCCCGGCGTGTCGCCGTCGGACGCCTGGCCGATGGTGCACCCGGTCTGGGCTTCGCTGCTCTGGTCGCTGCTGATCCTGGTGGTCTTCCGCACACTGGCGGTGCGCAAGTACCGGCAGGTCGCGGTCTGAGAGCCTGTCGGGTGACCTCTGATCGGGCGGACATCACCCGACAGGCTCTGAGACACGCCGCACACGCGAGGAGCCTCTGGCCCGCCGGGCCAGAGGCTCCTCGCGTCAGTGCTGCGGGATCAGCCCGTGTACGGCTTCGCCGCGAGGATCTTCACGGTGGCCATCCTGCCGTTCGGCAGTTCGTACTCGGCGTCCTCGCCCATCTTCTTGCCGTTCACGCCGGTGCCGAGCGGGGACTGGGGGGAGTACGTCTCGATGTCCGAGCTCGCGTACTCACGCGAGGCGAGCAGGAAGGTCAGGGTGTCGTCCGGGTCGCCGTCGAAGGCGATCGTCACCACCATGCCGGGCTCGACCACGCCGTCGTCGGCGGGTGCCTCGCCCACCTTCGCGTGCTCCAGGAGCTGGGTGAGCTGGCGCACGCGCAGCTCCATCTTGCCCTGCTCCTCCTTGGCCGCGTGGTATCCGCCGTTCTCCCGGAGGTCACCTTCCTCACGGGCCGCCGCGATCTTTACGGAGATTTCCGTGCGCGCGGGACCAGACAGGTACTCCAGCTCGGCCTTGAGCTGGTTGTACGCCTCCTGCGTGAGCCAGGTGACGTTTTCGCTGGTCTGGGTCACAGGGTGCTCCTCGTCGGTACTGGGTATACAAAGCATCGCCCTACCCGTAAGCATGTGCCTCCACGGGTGGGCGAAACCACGAGCCTAACAATTCCCCGGGAAAAGGGGGAGAAGGTAATCGCCAGGACTGCGTTTTGCGCAGGTCAGCACCTACAAGAGCGATGAAGCTCCGGCGTGCGTCGGTTAACGCGCCGCCCCGCCGTCGGTGGTGCAGCCCAGCAGCTCGACACTGGTCGCCCTGGACGTCGTGCGCAGGGACAGGACGCGGTCGACACGGTCGGTGCGGTCGTCGAAGCGGAAGTCCTTGCGGGCCACCTCGCTGCCGTCCTCGTGCTGCGCGCGGAGGGTGCAGTAGCCCTTGGCGTCCTTGTCCTTGCGCACCTCCAGGTGCACATCGACCCGCGCGTCCGAGACGACCTGGCGCTTGATCACCTCGGCGCTGATCCCCTGCCCGGCGATGTAGTCGTAACCGATCCAGCCGACCACCCCGAGCAGGGCGACGCCCAGCACCGAGCCGATGATCCTGAGCTTGCGGTCCGCGCGCTGGTCCGCGGAGCGGCCGTAGCGGTTCTCCGGGAGCGCTTCGCGCACCGCCGTCATGATCGTTCCTCCTGTGCCGCGGATCGCGGAATTTTCCGCCCCCCGGTTCGGTCACTATAGAAGCCTGCCCACGCGCCCAAACACTGAGGATCGAGTCTTGACTGAGCAGCTGCGACTGATGGCCGTTCACGCCCACCCCGACGACGAGTCGAGCAAGGGCGCGGCCACGATGGCCAAGTATGTGTCCGAGGGGGTGGACGTGCTGGTCGTGACCTGCACGGGCGGCGAGCGCGGCTCCATCCTCAACCCCAAGCTCCAGGGCGACGCGTACATCGAGGAGAACATCCACGAGGTGCGCAAGAAGGAGATGGACGAGGCCCGGGAGATCCTGGGCGTCGACCAGGAGTGGCTCGGCTTCGTCGACTCGGGTCTGCCCGAGGGCGACCCGCTGCCGCCGCTGCCGGACGGCTGCTTCGCGCTGGAGGACGAGGAGAAGGCCGCCGGCCGCCTCGTCCGCAGCATCCGTGCGTTCCGGCCGCAGGTCGTCACGACGTACGACGAGAACGGCGGGTACCCGCACCCCGACCACATCATGACCCACAAGATCACGATGATCGCCTTCGACGGTGCGGCGGACACCGAGCTGTACCCCGAGTCGGAGTTCGGCCAGGCCTGGCAGCCCCAGAAGCTCTACTACAACCAGGGCTTCAACCGGCCGCGCACGGTGGCGCTCCACGAGGCGCTGCTGGCCCGCGGACTGGAGTCCCCGTACGGCGAGTGGCTGGAGCGCTGGAAGGAGTTCGAGCGCGACGAACGCACGCTGACCACGCACGTTCCGTGCGCGGACTTCTTCGAGACCCGCGACAAGGCGCTGATCGCGCACGCGACGCAGATCGATCCCGACGGCGGCTGGTTCCGGGTTCCGATGGACATCCAGAAGGAGGTCTGGCCGACCGAGGAGTACGAGCTGGCGAAGTCTCTCGTCGATACCTCCCTCCCCGAGAGCGACCTCTTCGCGGGCATCCGCGACAATGCCTGATATGTACGCGACCCAGGCACTGACCCATCTCGTCCCTCTCGCCAAGGAGGTCGACGACAACAAGGTGACCCCCGGCGTTCTCGGCTTCATCGTCTTCGCGGCGCTCGCCGGCGGCGTATGGCTGCTGATGAAGTCCATGAACCGCCACATGGGCAAGGTCGACTTCGTGGAGGCCCCGGACCCGGCGGAGGCGTCCGACGCCCCGGCGGCGGGGTCCGCGAAGCGGAAGTAGGCGCGGGGCGGCACCGGGGTGTCCGGTGACCGCCCCGTACGCCTGACGACGGGCGGGGCGGTCGTGCCCGGCCGGGGCAGCGATGTCCTCAGGCGCCGGACGGGCTGGTGGTGGGCGGGACCGGTACGCCCATGACCTCCCGGGCGTGGCGCGTCGGTGTCATGCCCAGGCGCCATGCCTGCCAGCCGTCCTCCAGGTCCACGCCGCGGTTCAGCACCACCCTGTACGCCTCCGCGCAGTCCTCCAGCTTGCTGTCGCGCGTCGGGTGGCCTGCCTGGAGGAGGTCGGCCAGTTCCTGCTGGGCCACCACCGTGCCCACCTCGCTGCCGCCCGGCGACGCGTAGGGCAGCAGTGTGCAGCGCAGGAAGCGGGCCCAGTCCGCGCCCCGCGTGTCGCCGTAGGAGTCGAACAGCTCCGCCGCCTCGTCGCACAGCTCCAGTGCCTGCGGGGCGCGGTTGTTGCCCGCGTCGATCAGGGCCAGCTCCAGACAGGTCCAGGCCTCGCCGTGGGCGACCCCGATGCGCCGGAAGTCGGCCCGGGCGTCGACCAGGAGCTGACGGGCGAAGCCGGAGTTGCGGAGGTTCCCGGTCTGCGCGGCCCGCTGATCGCGGGTGACCCGGCCCGAGTGGTGACGGGCGCACGCCAGCCCGTACACGTCCCGCATCCGGGAGAACATCGTGCGGGCCCGCTCCAGCTGCCGTACCGCCCGGTCGGTGTCGCCGTTCTCCTCCAGGGCCTGCCCCAGGTAGTACCGCGTCCACGCCTCGCCGCGCGCGTCCTCGTTGTCGCGGTGCCGGGCCAGGGCCCGGTCCAGCTGTTCGACGGCGGGGCCCGGGTCGCCGTCCAGCAGCCGGGCGCGGGCCAGCTGGGTCAGCGCCCACGCCTCGCCGCGCTCGTCACGGGTACGGCCGTACAGATCCAGGGCCGTACGCAGCGCCTCCTCCGCCCGCTCCACGTCGCCCATCCGCAGCAGGGTCTGGCCCAGCTGGAACTGCGTCCACGCCTCGCCGTGCAGCGACTCGCCCTCCCGGTGCAGGGCCAGTGCGGTGTCCAGGAGGGTCAGCGCCTGGGACAGGTGGGCCCGGTCGCGTTCGACGGCGGCCAGGGCGTGCAGGGACCAGGCCCGGTCCTCGGCCTGCTCGTCGGAGGACTGCAAGGCGATCGCCTCGCGCAGCCGCGCCGACGCCTCGGTCAGATTGCCCTGGTGGTGCAGGGTGATGCCGAGCGAGCAGAGCGCCAGCGCCGTACCCGCCTCGTTCTGCGCCTCTCGGTAGAGCCCGACGACCGACGACAGCGTGGTGCGGGCCTTGTCCAGCTCGCCGAGCTGACGGGCCGCGATGCCGGTGCGCCACTGCACGGACCGCTCCAGCAGCCCCCTGTCCACGGCCTGTGTCAACTCGCTGATCTCGCCCAGCCGGTAGAGGTCGCCGCGCAGCAGGCAGTAGTCGCAGAGCGCGCCCAGCAGATCCAGTACCGCCGCCTGGTCGACGCCCTCCGCGTGCCGCAGCGCCGACGTGATGAAACTCGACTCGTCGTCCAGCCAGCGCAGCGCCGAGTCCAGCGAACCGAACCCGTGCGAGCCGAACTGCCCGGCCCGGGTGGACATCTTGCCGTCCACCATGCGGATCACCGCGCCGGCCAGCTCCGCGTAGTTCTTGATCAGCCGCTCCTGCGCGGCCGTACGGTCCGCCGCCGCCTCCTCGTCCCGCAGCCGGTCCAGGGCGAAGCCCCGTACGATGTCGTGGAGCCGGTAGCGCGAGCCCCGAACGTGGTCCAGGAGTCCGGCCCCGGCCAGGGCCGTCAGCAGCCGCTCGGCCTCCTGCTCGTCGGCGGAGAGCAGCGCGGCCGCCGCCGCGGCGCCCAGGCTGGCCCGCCCGGCCAGCGCGAGCCGGCGCAGCAGCCGCCGCGCCTGCTCGGACTGGTCGGTGTAGCGCAGCCACAGCGCCCGCTCGACCGGCGCGACCGGACCGTACGCCGCGAGATCGGCGGCGAGGGCGCCGCGGGTACGTGCGCCGAGCGAGGAGCCCGCTGTGCGCAGCGCCAGCGGCAGCCCGCCGCAGAGCTCCACGACGGTGTCCGTCGACCGGGCGTCGTACGGCTCCTCCTCGCCGGCCCCGGCGACCTCGCGCAGCAGCTCCTCCGCACCCGCAGCGTCCAGCGCGCCGACCGGCAGGTGATGCACCCGGGCCGGAATGTCGGCGGGCAGCTCCAGGGGCTCGCGGGCGGTGACGAGGACGAGGCTGTCGGAGCGCTCGGGGACCAGCGTGCGGACCTGTGCCGCGTCGGCCGCGTCGTCGAGGACGATCGTCACGGGCGTGCCCGTCAGATGCTGGTGGTACAGCTCGCTCAGTCGCCGCACCTGCTGCTCGGCGGAAGCCCTCTCGCGGAACAGCAGCTGCTCGCGGGGCGCGCCCAGCCGGTTCAGCAGATGCAGCAGCGCGTCCCGGGTCGGCAGCGGCGCCTCCCCGGACACATCGCCGCGCAGGTCCACCACGCACGCGCCCCGGAACTGATCCTTCAGGCTGCGTGCCGCCCGCACCGCGAGCGTGGTGCGTCCCGCGCCGGGCGTGCCGTGCAGGACGACGACGGTCGGCTTGGTCTCCGTCGACGCGCGGGCCTCGCGCACCCACTGCGCGATCTGCGCCAGCTCGGCCCGCCGTCCGGCGAACGGCCCGTCGGCCGCGGGCAGCTGGCCGAACGACTGGTCGAGGAGCGCGCGCATGCGGGCCGCGGCGCTGCGGTCCCCGCCCCGCAGCTGTGGGGCGGTCCGCGACTGTGCGGGGACCTTCTTCGCCGGTGTGCGCGACGAGGGGTTGAGCATCCGCTGCTGGTCGAGGAACGGGCGGATGCCCCGTACCTCCAGCGCGGCCAGCCACTGCAGCCGCAGCTGTTCGGCGCCGCCGGGCTGCCCGAGCGCGCCCGCGCGGCGGTGGGCGGCGGGCCAGTGCGACGCGGTCACCTTGGCGACGGTCGCCGTGGCCCCCGCGACTGCGACGACGGCGCCCGCGCCGAGGGCCGGCCCCGTTGCCGTACCGAACGCGACATCGGCGCCGAAGGCGGCGACTGCGGCAACTCCCGTGACCAGCAGGGGAGTTCCGAGTGCAGCCCGGCTGAACCGCTGCGACAGCGGCTGCTGCCCGGCCGCCGCCGCGTCCAGCGCCTGGAGATACGCGGCGTACTCGTCGGCCGCGGCGGCCGTCAGGGAGTCGAGCGCCGCCCGCCCGCGCGCTGTCAGCGCACCGGCGTCGGCCCGCCCGCCCGAGCGCCGTACCTCTTCCTCGACGGCGCGTACCAACAGCCCTTCGGCTTCCGCCCGATGGCTGTCCCGCATGTGAGTCCCCCTCCGGATACGACGATGACACCTGCCTCGGTCGAGGTCGCCGCCCAGTGTCCTGTGTACGGCGCGTCGGCGCGAGGGGAGCGAGGCGGCCAACCGGGCCTGAGAGCCTGTCGGGCGACCTCTGACCGGGCGGCCACGGTCTGGCCGCACGCTCTCCGATCGAAGGTCACCCGACAGGCTCTGAGAGGATGCGGGTGTGCCGTCTCGCCTGGACCGTGAGGCTTCCCCGTACTTGAGCCGCCATGCCGGTGGGCCGGCAATCCGCGGCCGGAGCGCCTCGGAGACACCGACCACGCCCACCTGGAGCGTCAGCCCGCCCCCCTGACATCCCGTGACATCCCGCTTTCCGTACCCCGGACCGTGCCGACGGGGCCGCTCGGCCCGTGCCCCGAACCGCGTCGGCCGGGGCCGCCCGGCACGCGCACATCCGATCCAGGCCAGGAGACTCGTTGTGACCTTTTCGACCCCCCAGCGGCAGCGTGAACGCCCGCCCGCCCGGACCGGGACCGCTTCCGGGGCGCCCGGCGGCACGCCCTCACCCGGCCCGACATCCTTCGGCCGGCGGTTCGTCCGGCTCTGCCGCCGGCTGGGGCCCGCCGACCGCGAGGTGCTGTGGCTGTACCTGCTGACCCGGGTGGGCATCTGGACCACCGCCTACTGCATGCGCTGGCTGTTCGCCGACGACCGTCAGAACCGTGACCCCGCCTCGTTCTTCGCGCCGTGGCAGCGGTGGGACTGGTGGCACTACCTGCACATAGCCCAGGACGGCTACTTCCCGGGCGGGTCCGGCCCCTGGATATCCGAATGGGACAACAGAGAAGCCTTCTTCCCCGGCTTCCCCTACCTGCTGCGGGCCGTCCACGCCATCGTCCCGAGCTGGCCCGCGGCCGGTGCGCTGATCTCCTTCGTCGCCGGAGGCATCGCCGTACTGGCACTGGCCCGGATCGCCCGGCCGCACCTGCCGCAGATGGGAGAGCCGGCGCGGAAGAACGCCGGACAGCTGCCGCAGGAGGGCAGCGCGGAACACCCGCCGCAGGAGGACGTCGGACAGCGCGCCGCCCTTTTCTTCCTGCTCTCCCCGTGCGCGGTCTTCCTGGCAGCCGGCTACACCGAAGCGCTCTTCCTCGCCCTGGCCCTGCCGGCCTGGCTGGCCGCCCGGCGCCTCAACTGGCCGCTCGCGGCCGCCCTGACGTGCCTGGCCACCACCGTCCGGGTCAGCGGCCTCTTCCTCGCCGCGGCCCTCGCGGTCCACTTCCTGGCCACCGCCCGCACCGCCGCCCACTGGCGCCGTCTTCCCTGGCTGGCGCTGCCCGCCCTCCCGCCGCTGCTCCACAGCTGGTACCTGCACGCGCACACCGGCGACTGGATGGCCTGGAAGCACGCGGAGGAGCGCGGCTGGTACCGCGACTTCCACACCCCCTGGGAGGCCTGGCAGAACACCTGGCACGCCGCCTTCGGACACTCCCAGAGCACCGGGTACGCCCTGATGTCCCAGGCCGAACTCCTCACCATGCTGATCGGCATCGGCCTGTGCGCCGTGCTGATCCGGCAGCGACGCTGGCCGGAAGCCGTGTACATCGCCCTGAACCTGTGGGCCCTGGGTACGTCCTACTGGTACACCTCCATCCCGCGCGCGACCCTCCTGTGGTGGCCGCTGTGGACCGGTCTCGCCGCCTGGAGCCTGCGCCGCCGCCACGTCAAGACCGTCTATCTCACCGTCGCGGCACCCCTGATGACCGTCTTCGCCGTCACCTTCCTCTCCGGACGGTGGGCGGGCTGACCCGGACCCGTGCCACGCCCCCGTACCCGCGGCACGCACCCCGCTGCGCACCCGCCCGTGAGGTGTCCCGTGGCGCCTGGGCACGGCCCCGCCGAGTGCGCAAGGATTGAGGCATGCCCAACCGACTCGCGCACGCCACGTCCCCGTACCTCATTCAGCACGCGGACAACCCCGTTGACTGGTGGCCGTGGGAGCCCGCCGCCTTCGAGGAGGCGCGCCGGCGTGATGTGCCCGTGTTCCTGAGCGTGGGGTACAGCTCCTGCCACTGGTGCCACGTCCTCGCCCACGAGAGCTTCGAGGACGAGGAGACGGCAGCCTTCATGAACGAGCACTTCGTGTCCGTGAAGGTGGACCGGGAGGAGCGGCCCGACATCGACGCCGTCTACATGGAGGCACTCCAGGCGGCGACCGGCCAGGGCGGTTGGCCGATGTCGGTCTTCATGACCCCGGACGGTCAGCCGTTCTACTTCGGTACGTACTTCCCGCCCGAGCCGCGCCACGGGTCGCCGTCCTTCATGCAGGTGCTGGAGGGCGTACGGGCGGCCTGGGACGGCCGGCCCGACGAGGTGGCCGAGGTGGCGAAGAAGATCGTGCGGGATCTGGCCGGCCGGCAGCTGGACTACACGAAGGCCGGACTGCCCGGTGAAGCGGAACTCGCCGAGGCGCTGCTCGGCCTCACCCGCGAGTACGACCCCGCCTCCGGCTGGTTCGCAGGCAACACCCGGTTCCCGCCGAGCATGGTCGTCGAGTTCCTGCTCCGGCACTGGGCCCGGACGGAGTCCGAAGGGGCACGCGACATGGCCGAGGGGCTGTGCGCGGCCATGGCGCGGTCGAGCCTGTTCGACCAGGTGGGCGGGGGCTTCCACCGGTACGTACTGCGCCGGCCCGACGGACCATTGATCCCGCACTTCGAGAAGATGCTCTACGACAACGCGCTGCTCTGCCGGGTGTACGCCCACCTGTGGCGGACGACGGGCTCGGAACAGGCCCGCCGGGTCGCCCTGGAGACCGCCGACTTCATGGTGCGCGAGCTGCGTACGGCGGAGGGCGGCTTCGCCTCCGCGCTCGACGCCGACAGCGAGGACGGCACCGGCCGGCATGTCGAGGGCGCGTATTACGTATGGACGCCCGAGCAGCTGCGCGAGGTCCTCGGCGATCAGGACGCGGCGTTCGCCGCCGCGTACTTCGACGTGACGGAGGAGGGCACGTTCGAGGAGGGCGCCTCGGTCCTCCGGCTCGCGCGGACGGCTGCCGACGCGGACGCCGACCGGGTCGCCGGCATGCGGGCCAGGCTGCTGGAAGCCCGTGAGCCGCGCCCGCGTCCCGGGCGGGACGACAAGGTGGTCGCCGCCTGGAACGGCCTGGCGATCGCCGCGCTCGCCGAGACGGGGGCGTACTTCGACCGGCCCGACCTGATCGAGCGCGCCACCGAGGCGGCGGACCTGCTGGTACGGGTCCACATGGGCGATGTCGCCCGGCTGGACCGGACCTCGAAGGACGGCCGGTCCGGCGGGCACGCCGGGGTTCTGGAGGACTACGGCGACGTGGCGGAGGGCTTCCTCGCCCTGGCCTCGGTCACCGGCGAAGGGGTCTGGCTGGAGTTCGCCGGTTTCCTGCTCGACATCGTGCTCCAGCACTTCACCGGTGAGGGCGGGCAGCTGTACGACACGGCGGACGACGCCGAGCAGCTGATCCGCCGCCCGCAGGACCCCACCGACAGCGCGACCCCGGCGGGCTGGACGGCGGCCGCCGGTGCGCTGCTCTCGTACGCCGCGCACACCGGCTCGGAAGCCCATCGCGCCGCCGCCGAGGGCGCGTTGGGGGTGGTGAAGGCGCTCGGGCCGCGGGTTCCCCGGTTCATCGGCTGGGGGCTGGCGGTCGCCGAGGCGTTCCTCGACGGGCCGCGCGAGGTCGCGGTCGCCGGGCCCGTCGGCGGCGAACTGCACCGTACGGCGCTGCTGGGGCGGGCACCCGGCGCGGTGGTGGCGGCGGGGGAGACGGCGGGGACGGAGTTCCCGCTGCTGGCGGACCGGCCGATGGTGGGTGGGGCGCCGACGGCGT
The DNA here is from genome assembly GCF_055635345.1 of Streptomyces sp. NPDC111516. Lineage (NCBI taxonomy): Bacteria > Bacillati > Actinomycetota > Actinomycetes > Kitasatosporales > Streptomycetaceae > Streptomyces > Streptomyces sp. NPDC111516. Next base: position 52,209 of record NZ_JBVKBV010000002.1, read on the forward strand.
ACGTGTGCCGGCACTTCGTCTGCGGCGCTCCGACGACGGACCGGGCGGAGCTGGCGCGGACCCTCGGATCGGGGCCGTCGGGGGACTGAGGACGGGGCCGTGCCAGGACTACGTGCGGCGCCGCACGACGGCTGCGGCCGGCGCCCCGGTCACAGCGTCAGGCCGCCTTCGAGCCTGTCCAGCGCCTGGTGGATCAACGCGATCAGGTCTCCCTCCTGACCGTGCTCGCCCCAGTACAGCGTCACCTCGCGCAGCGCCCCCAGCACCGCCGCGACGAACACCCGGACCTCCAGATCGTCGGGGCCCAGCCCACTGCGGTCCGCGAGTGCCTGGGCCAGCACCTTCGCCGTGTCCGACATGGTCTCCGTCATCCGCGCCCGGACGGCGGGTACCTCCACCATCAGCCGGGTGCGCTGGCGCAGCTCCTCCTCCTCGCTCGCGAGGAACGGCGTCAGCGCCTCGGTCATGATGAACCGCAGCGAATCCAGCGGAGGTTCGCCGGCCGGCCGGTTGCGCAGCTCGGCTTCCATGACCGGGTCGTACTCGTCGGTGAGGACGATGTCCTCCTTGGTCGCGAAGTACCGGAAGACGGTGCTCGGCGACACCTCGGCCGCCTCCGCGATCTGCTCGACCGTCGTCGCGTCGTACCCCTGCTCGGAGATCAGCCGGTACGTCGCCCGGCGGATCGCGATCCTAGTCCTGAGCTTCTTCCGCTCGCGCAGCCCCGGCCGGGGCTGCCCGCCGGGGGCGGAAACGGAAGGTGTACGGGGGGTGGCGGCCATGGTCGCCATTGTCGGCCATGGAAGGCGCCCGGGCCATGCCCGTACCGTCCCGGAAAGGCGTTCAGTGGTGGTTGTACGCCACCAGCGAGATGCCGACGTAGTGCACGACGAACGCCGCCAGGGTCAGTGAGTGGAAGACCTCGTGGAAGCCGAACCAGCGCGGGGACGGATTGGGACGCTTGATGCCGTAGATGACACCGCCCACGCTGTACAGCAGCCCGCCGACGACGACGAGCACCAGCACCGCGATCCCGCCGGTGCGCATGAAGTCCGGCAGGAAGAAGACCGCGGCCCAGCCCATCGCCAGGTAGCACGGCGTGTAGAGCCAGCGCGGGGCGCCGACCCAGAAGACCCGGAAGGCGATGCCCGCGGCCGCCGCCCCCCAGACCGCCCACAGGAGCGGCGTCCCGGTCGACTCGGGGAGCAGGAGCAGGGTCAGCGGGGTGTAGGTGCCCGCGATGATCAGGAAGATGTTGGCGTGGTCGAGCCGGCGGAGCACCGCCTCGCCCCGCGGGCCCCAGGTGCCGCGGTGGTAGAGCGCACTCACACCGAACAGCAGGCACGCGGTCAGGACGTAGATGCCGCAGGCGATCCGGCCGCGGACGCTGCCCGTCAGCGCGATCAGTGCGATCCCCGCGACGATCACGGCGGGAAACATCCCGGCGTGCAGCCAGCCGCGCATGCGCGGTTTCACCGGGGCGGTGTCGGGCTCGGCTGATTCCAGCCCGGTCGGCTCGGGCACGACGGCAGCAGTCATCCCCGCATCGTACCTACGCAACCGTAGGTAACGGATGGGAGTGGGAATGCTCACGTGTGCCTCCCCCTGGACATATGGGGGCATCGGCCGGATGATCAAATGAGTGCGGTCGGCACCGGATGAGCGCCAATGAGATTCTTAGGGGTCGAAGCATCCGGGTCGCAGCCCCCACGGGGCCAACCAAACAGACACCCTCAACAAGGAGCGATCGTGGCGCGCGACATCGCGGCTCCCCTCACTGTCCCCACCAACCACCAGGAGCTCGTCTCCTGGGTGAACGAGATCGCAGCCATCACCGAGCCGGACCGGGTGGTCTGGTGCGACGGTTCGGAGGCCGAGTACGAGCGCCTGTGCGGGGAGCTCGTGGCCAGGGGAACGTTCACGAAACTGGACGAGACCAAGCGTCCGAACTCGTACTACGCCGCGTCCGACCCGAGCGATGTCGCCCGCGTCGAGGACCGTACGTTCATCTGCTCCGAGAAGGAGGAGGACGCCGGTCCGACGAACCACTGGAAGGCCCCCGCCGAGATGCGGGAGATCTTCACCGGTGAGAATGGTGTGTTCCGCGGCTCCATGCGTGGGCGCACCATGTACGTCGTGCCCTTCTGCATGGGCCCCGTCGGCTCTCCGCTCTCCGCGATCGGCGTCGAGATCACCGACTCCGCGTACGTCGCCGTCTCGATGCGCACCATGACTCGCATGGGACAGGCCGTCCTCGACGAGCTCGGCTCCGACGGCTTCTTCGTCAAGGCCGTCCACACGCTGGGCGCGCCCCTGGAAGAGGGCCAGGAAGACGTTCCGTGGCCGTGCAACAGCACCAAGTACATCTCGCACTTCCCCGAGGACCGCGAGATCTGGTCGTACGGCTCCGGCTACGGCGGCAACGCCCTGCTCGGCAAGAAGTGCTACGCGCTGCGCATCGCCTCCGTGATGGCCCGCGACGAGGGCTGGCTCGCCGAGCACATGCTGATCCTCAAGCTCACGCCGCCGCAGGGCGAGGGCGAGGGCCCGAAGTACATCGCCGCCGCGTTCCCGAGCGCCTGCGGCAAGACCAACCTCGCGATGCTGGAGCCCACGGTCCCCGGCTGGACCGTCGAGACGATCGGCGACGACATCGCCTGGATGCGGTTCGGTGAGGACGGCCGCCTCTACGCGATCAACCCCGAGGCCGGATTCTTCGGCGTCGCACCCGGCACCGGCGAGCACACCAACGCCAACGCCATGAAGACCATGTGGGGCAACTCCGTCTTCACCAACGTCGCGCTCACCGACGACGGCGACGTCTGGTGGGAGGGCATGACGGAGACCGCGCCGGCCCACCTCACCGACTGGAAGGGCAACGACTGGACGCCCGTGTCCGAGGCGCCGGCCGCCCACCCGAACGCCCGCTTCACCGTCCCGGCGGGCCAGTGCCCGATCATCGCGCCCGAGTGGGAGGACCCGAAGGGCGTGCCGATCTCGGCCATCCTCTTCGGTGGCCGCCGGGCCTCGGCCGTACCGCTGGTGACCGAGTCCTTCAACTGGCAGCACGGTGTCTTCCTCGGCGCCAACGTCGCCTCCGAGAAGACCGCCGCCGCCGAGGGCAAGGTCGGCGAGCTGCGCCGCGACCCGTTCGCCATGCTGCCGTTCTGCGGCTACAACATGGGCGACTACATGGCCCACTGGATCAAGGTCGGCGCGGACAAGCAGGACCAGTCGAAGCTCCCGAAGATCTACTACGTGAACTGGTTCCGCAAGAACGACGCGGGCAAGTTCGTGTGGCCGGGCTTCGGCGAGAACAGCCGCGTCCTGAAGTGGATCGTCGAGCGCCTGGAGGGCAGGGCCGAGGGCGTCGAGACGCCGATCGGCGTCCTGCCTGCCAAGGATGCCCTGGACACCACGGGCCTGGACCTCTCCGACTCCGACCTGGACTTCCTGCTCACGGTCGACAAGGAGGTCTGGCGCGAGGAGGCGGCACTGGTCCCCGAGCACCTCAACACCTTCGGTGACCACACGCCGAAGGAACTGTGGGACGAGTACCGCGCGCTGGTCCAGCGCCTGGGCTGACGCCCCGGGCGCACCCCGTGCGGGTGCGCCCCGCACGCCCCGCGGCCGGCTCTCGGACATCCGCCCTGACCTGTGGGGTCAACAGCCCGCCGCGGTACGGCCCCCGGAATCCCCTCACGATTCCGGGGGTCGCCCCATGTTTCGCCCTGTTCCTGCCTCTTCGCGGAGAACGGCCCGACATCGTCCTGCTCTTGCGCGCGGCACCTCCACAAGATTCGATGTTCCTTCACATGTCTCCGGCTCGGTCGGCCGGAGGCCAACCGAGCCTGTGGGGGACTCAGTTGAGAAGGAATCAGCACCGCATACGCAGCGTGGCGACGCTCGTCGCGCTGACGCTCGGCGCCGCCGGGCTCACCGCCCTCGCTCCACCCGCCGCCCTCGCGGCCGACGGCCCGGTTCCCGGTGACACCGTGGCCAAGCTGCCGATCTCCTCGTACTCGGCGATGGTCGTCGACTCGGTGCACGAGCGGGTCTACGTCACGGACGACCGCCGGAACGGGTACGTGAACCAGGTCCACGTCTACAACTTCCAGGGCCAGAAGGTGGGTTCGTTGCCCACCGCCTCCGCGCCGTCCGGGATGGCCCTGAGCGCGGACAGCGGCACGCTCTACGTCTCGCAGTCCTCGGGCATCCTCGCGTTCGACACCGTCACGCAGGCGTACACCGGTATCACGTACCCCGCGTACGACGTGCCCTGCCCGCGCGACATCGCCTTCGCGGGCGGCAAGCAGTGGCACACCGAGACGCCTTACCTCACCACCGATTGTGACAACCGCCAGTCCTGGCTGTACGGCACGACGGGCAACCAGAGCGCCAACACCGGATGGAACGCGGCGGGCCGGCTGCGGCTGACGAGCGGCCCCGAGGTCCCGGACCGCATCGTGATGGCGCAGAGCCGCAGCACCGGCGAGGCCAACCCCTTCCTCACCACGCTCGACGCCAGCGGCGCCACGCTCGTGCGCGGCCCGGAGCGCCGGTTCGCGGATGCCGAGGGCAAAGGCGCCCTCGACATGAAGGACGTGGCCCAGTCCCCCGACGGCCGGCGGATCGCCGTCGCCGACGCCGCGTACGGCACCCGGCTCCTGGACGCCACCGACCTGTCCGACGCGCCGGCCGCGTACCAGCCGCTGCCCGCGGGGGCGAAGGCGTCCGCAGTCGCCTTCAGCGGCGACGGCACCTACATAGCGCGGGGCGCCGCCGCGACCGGGAGCACGGTCGATCTGCTCGTGCAGCCGGCCGACCCGGCGGCCGGTACGGCTCCGCTGGAGTTCGCCTTCGAGGGTGCGCTCGACGGGGACCGGATCGCGCCGCGCGGGCTCGGCTGGTCGAAGGACGGCTCGCGTCTGTTCGCCGTCACCACCAACACCTCCGGCACCGAGTTCTGGCTGCATGCCATCCAGCCGCCGGCCGCCCAGTACGACTCCCGCTTCACCGGCACGCTCACCACCACCCCGGGCCGGCCCGTCGTCGGCGAACCGGTCGGGATCAGGGGCCGGCTGGAGCTGGACGGGCCCGCGCCCGCCGAACCGGTCAGGGTGACGGCGGTACGGCACGACGCGAACGGCGACCGCAAACTCGCCCCCGTCGAGGTCGATGCCGACGGATCGTTCACCGTCCTCGACGTCCCGTCGCTGGTCGGCGACGCCACCTACACCGTCTCGTTCACCGGTGACATCACCCACCGCCCGGCCGAGGACATCGCGCTCACCGTCGCGGTCGACAAGGCCCCGACGGCCATCGCCCTCACGGCTCCGGCGGAGGCGACGAAGAGCGCCGGGCTGACGATCACAGGCACCCTGACCGGCCAGGGGCGGGCGCTGCCCGCCGGGATCACGCTGTCCGTGGGGCGCACCGACCGGAAGGGCACCGGCACCCTGACCTCGGCCGCCGTCGCCGCCGACGGCACGTTCACCATCAGCGACCTGCCCCGGGTCACCGGCCAGGTGACGTACGAGGTCGGCTATGCGGGCGACGCCCTGCACAGCGGATCGACGGCGTCGGCGACGGTACGGGTCCGCAACTGACGAGCACCGTCCCGCTCAACCGGAACGGCGGTCCGGGCCACCACCCGGACCGCCGCCCCGTCGCGCGCTACCCGTTCCGGCCCATGCCCGGATGAGTGGCACCCGGTCCACGCGCCTCGACGGCACGCCGACCGGGGCCGTCAGTGGGCGCCGACCAGTCGCGACGAGGCGGCGGGGGCGGCGGCGATCGCCGCCGTGTGGGCGTCCATGCGCTCGGCCGCGAGAATCGCGACGGCCGTGTCGGCGCGGGACGCGGCGACCACCAGCACGCGGCCCGCGAGGGCGTGGGCGCGGCGGTGGAGGGTGAGCGCGGGTGCATCGGTGCGACCGGCGTGCCGGGCGGGCGGCGCACCGCGCAGCCTGGCCACCTGCTCGGCGATACGGTCGCCCGCCACGCCGAGGTCCAGCTCGTCGGTGACCGCGAGGAGCGCGGCCAGGTGTCCGGCGAGCTGGATGTCCAGCTCCTCCTCGCGGGAACGGTGCGGGAAGTCGTCGGCATGGTCGGCCGGTGTGTGGACCGATTTGGTGCGGATCGGTTCGTACATGGATGGCCTCCTGGTGTTGCTGTGGAACCATCCTAGCTTGGATTCTGTCTAAAGTTATCCGCAATCGATTCCGAGATGGGTGCCCGACCCTCGCAGCCGGCCGCTACGGCTGGCCGTACCCGTCCAGGAAGTGCGCGATCCGGGTCACCGCGTCCGTCAGATCCTCGGTCGACGGCAGCGTCACGACACGGAAGTGATCGGGTTCCGGCCAGTTGAACCCCGTACCGTGCACGACCATGATCTTCTCGGCCCGCAGCAGGTCGAGGACCATCTGCCGGTCGTCCTTGATCTTGTAGACCTTGGGGTCGAGACGCGGGAAGAGGTACAGCGCCCCCTTCGGCTTCACACAGGTCACACCCGGAATCTGCGTGAGCAGGTCGTACGCGACATCCCGCTGTTCCAGGATCCGCCCGCCCGGCAGCACCAGATCGTTGATCGACTGCCGCCCGCCGAGCGCGGTGGCCACGGCGTGCTGCGACGGCATATTGGCGCAGAGCCGCATGTTGGCGAGGATCGTCAGCCCCTCGATGTACGAGGAGGCATGCGCCTTCGGACCGCAGACCGCCAGCCACCCCGAGCGGTATCCGGCCACGCGGTAGTTCTTGGAGAGCCCGTTGAAGGTGAGCACCATCAGATCGGGCGCGATCGTCGCGGTGGGCGTGTGGGTCGCTCCGTCGTACAGGATCCGGTCGTAGATCTCGTCGGAGCAGACGACCAGGTTGTGGCGCCGGGCGATCTCCGTCAGCCCGCGCAGCATCTCGTCGTCGTAGACCGCGCCCGTCGGGTTGTTCGGGTTGATGATCACGATCGCCTTGGTGCGGTCGGTGATCTTCCGCTCGATGTCGGCGAGGTCCGGCATCCAGTCGGCCTGCTCGTCGCACCGGTAGTGCACGGCCGTACCGCCGGCCAGCGACACCGAGGCGGTCCACAGCGGATAGTCCGGCGCGGGTACGAGGACCTCGTCGCCGTCGTCGAGCAGCGCCTGCATCGACATCTGGATCAGCTCGGAGACGCCGTTGCCCAGGTAGATGTCCTCGACGTCGAGATCGATGCCCTTGGTCTGGTAGTGCTGCATCACCGCGCGCCGCGCCGACAGCAGCCCCTTCGCGTCGCCGTAGCCGTGCGCCCCGGAGAGGTTGCGCAGTATGTCTTCGAGGATCTCGGGCGGGCACTCGAACCCGAACGCGGCAGGGTTGCCGGTGTTCAGCTTGAGGATGCGATGACCGGCCGCTTCCAGCCGCATCGCCTCCTCAAGCACGGGGCCCCGGATTTCGTAACAGACATTGGCGAGCTTCGTGGACTGGATGACCTGCATGTCTGGGAGCTTACGACCGTGTTTCACGGGGCGCCCGGGCTTTGCTCTCAGGTTGCCCCACCCGGGTACTCCCGACGTCCCGCCCCGGCTTCCATCTCCATGCGCCCTCTCCTCCGAACCGTGGGAACGCCGGTCGGTGGCGGGGGCCGGGCTTCGAATGGGCCGGAACGGGGACGTGACGGACTCGGCCGGGTGAGATGCGCCACGTCAGCGGGGGTGTTCGGAGCGTGACGTATTGCTTCGCCGCCGGGTTGACCGTCGTATGAACAAGCCTTACGACTTCGAGATCGAGCCGGAGGTGCGGGCGTGGTTGGAGAGCCTGAGTGATCACGACTACAAGAGGGTCGACGAAGTGGCCGGGATGCTCGCGGAACTCGGGCCCGAGCTGGGAGGCCCCTGGGCCGATCACCTGGAGGGGCCGGTTTGGGAGCTGCGGCTCCGACTCCGCGATGTCGCTCCTCGTGTGACCTACTGGATCACTCCGACACGCACGATCGTGCTCCTGACCGTGTTCCGGAAGACCAGGCAGCACGAGCAAAGCCAGATCGACCGTGCTGTCCGTGCCCAGAAAGTCTGCGAGAGCGCGCATCATGAACCGGTGACCGCGATGTATGAGAGGACGGCGTGATGGCCGGACAGCACAGTCGCTGGATCCCCTCGGACCTGCAGACGGATGATCCGGAACGGATCGCCATTCGCGAGGCCCTGGCCTTCGGTAAAGCCCTCTACGACCGCCGAACCGCACTCGGACTCAGTGTGTCCGAGCTGGCCCTGCGAACCGGCATGGAAGAGGACGACATCGAATGCATCGAAGAGGGCGGGACAGCGCCGACACTCGAACTGCTGAGGAGTCTCGCGGCCGCCCTGGACGCGGACGTGCGCCTCACTCCCGGCCGTGATCTCGGATCGCTCTGGTTCGAAGCGCACGCGGCCTGAACGGGTGACGTACGGGCGCGGAATGCTCGATGGGCGTCCGCGCCGGTACGACGTCCGATTGCTTCGGATGTCATGCCCCGACCGTGAGCAATCAGGTGGCTCGGAGGGCCAGCAGGTCCACCGCACCCGTTGTGCTCTCGTTGCCTCGCCCGTCCGCGAGGAGGCGTTCCAGCAGGGCCAGGTACGGCGTCAGCAACTCATTGCTGACCCCCTGTTCCTCGGCTGTGCGCAGGAGTGTGGCACTGCCCGCGACCTGCATGGCGAGGTTGGACACGACTCCTTGTGTGTAGTCGTCGGCGGTCAGCTGGGCGGCGGCCGCGTGCACGGAGGGCGTCATGGCGACGAGCCAGTCGGCGAGCAGCGGGGCGAGAGTTGTCGGGTCGATGTTCTCCTTGCGGATCAGGGCGAACGCGTGCGCGACCCCTGCGAACATCCCGTACATCGCACTCAGCAGCGCCACATCGTGCAGGGCGGCGAATCCGGCGTCCTCGCCGACGTAGGAGGTTTCGGCCGGTACGGCCAGGACGGCGCGGTGAGCGTCGAAGAGGGTGCGGGAGCCGCTGTAGAAGACGTAGGCGCCGGAGGCCGGGGCGCCGATCATCGGAGGGACCGCCATGATCCCGCCGTCCAGGAAGCGGGCCCCGCGCTCGCCGGCCCAGGTGGCGCGGGCGCGGGCCTGGGCGGGGGTGGATGTGGTGAGGTCGACCAGATCCTTTCCGGCCAGGTCGACGCCGGTCAGGGTCTCGTCGACCGAGGCGTCGTCGAGCAGGCACGTGACGACGAGCCCGCTCGCCACCACCGCCTCGGCGGCGGTCGGGGCGACGAGAGCCCCTTCCGCGGCGAGCGGTTCGGCCCGGCCCGGCCTGCGATTCCAGACGGTGAGCGGATGCCCGGCGGCGAGCCAGGCGCGGGCGAGCGCGGTACCCATGGCACCGAGCCCGAGGAGAGTGAGCGGCGACTTCTCAAATGCGTTGTCGGTCATGCCGATTAGGCTTGTCGCAGGCCCGGAAGTGATCAAGTACGCACTTCGAAGTGGGTGGTTACCGCCAGGTGAGCGAGCAGGTGGGAGGGCTGGACCATGGGGACCGTACGGAGGCCGGGGGCCTACGTCTGCGGGATCGACGCGGCGATGGACGTGATCGGCGGCAAGTGGAAGGTGCTGATCCTCTGGGCGCTCAACGAGCGGGTGTGCCGCTTCGGCGAGCTGCGCAGGATGGTGCCCGGGATCACGGAGAAGGTGCTCACGTCACATCTGCGGGAGCTCGAGGAGGACGACATCGTGCACCGGGAGGTGCACGCGGAGGTGCCGCCGCGCGTCGAGTATTCGCTGACCCCGCTGGGCTTCGGGCTCAACGAGGCGCTGGCGCCGCTCGGCGCCTGGGGGAGGGAGAACGTCCTCGTGAACGCCGAGCGACCGCTGCCCTGACGTCGCGTCCCGCTCCGCGGGCAGGCCGCCCCGTCTGAGCAACAGCGCTTCGAGCAGGTCGGTCCGCGAGCCGACGGTCCGACACTTCGCGGCTTGAAACCGCCCCTTGTGGGGGCCTCTCCCGTGCGCCAACATGCGCATGTCAAGACCGAAGGAACTTCGGTCTCAGGGTCATCAGGGCCCTGGACATGTCACCAGAGGGGACCCCCACATGAAGAAGCCTCTCGTCGGCGCGCTTTTCACCGTTCTGCTCCTCGGGGCGGGAATCGCACCCGCGACCGCGGCCACCGGCCACGACGCGGCAGCGACCGGCACGGTCGAAGCACAGATCCAGCCCAAGGAACAGATCAAGCCGAAGGCGGTCAACTTCGCCGGGACCGTCGCGCTCAGCAACTGTTCCGGCTCGGTCGTCCGTACGCCCGACTCCCAGCCCAATGATCCCGCGCTCGTGCTCTCCAACGGGCACTGCATGGAGTCGGGCTTCCCGGGCCCGGGCAAGGTGGTGTTCGACCAGCCGTCCACCCGTAGCTTCACCCTGCTGAACGCCTCCGGCAGCGGTGTCGGCACCCTGCGCGCGAGCAAGATCGCGTACGGGACGATGACGGACACCGACATATCGGTGTATCAACTCACCAGCACCTACGCGCAGATCGAGAGCAGGTACGGCATCAAGGCGCTGGAACTCAACGCCGCGCACCCCGTTCAGGGCACCGCGATCACGGTGGTCTCCGGCTACTGGAAGCGCACGTACGCCTGCAATGTGGACGGCTTCGTCTACCGCCTCAAGGAGGGCGCGTGGACCTGGAAGGACTCGGTCCGCTACACCTCCGCCTGCCAGACCATCGGCGGTACGTCCGGCTCCCCGGTGATCGACAACGCCACCGGCAAGGTCGTCGCCGTCAACAACACCGGCAACGAGGACGGCCAGCAGTGCACGGACAACAATCCGTGCGAGGTCGACGAGAGCGGCAATGTGACGGTGCGCCAGGGCATCAACTACGCCCAGGAGACCTACGGCATCGTGCCGTGCATCGGTACCGGCAACAAGTTCGACCTCGGCCGGCCGGGATGTGTCCTGCCCAAGCCGTGAGCGTGTGAGCCCCGTCGCCGCCGCGACGCCCATCGGGTGTCGCGGCGGCGACGGGCTCGTCCGGTCAGTGCGTGCCCGTGCGGCGGAGGGGATCTAGGCGCGGCCCGCTCCCCGTACTGCCCGGCCCGCCAGTGCCTGGGTCCGGCGGCCGTCCTCGATGACGAAGCGGCCGTCGATCAGGACGTGCGGGATGCCGACCGGGAGCGTACGCGGTTGCTCGAACGTCGAGCCGGCCGCCACCGTTGTCGGGTCGAAGAGGACCAGGTCCGCGCGGTAGCCCTCGCGGACGTACCCCCGGTCGGCCAGGCGCAACCGCTGCGCCGGGCGGGAGGTGAGGTGGGCGACGCACTCCTCCAGTGACAGGATGCCCAACTCCCGTACGTACCGGCCGAGATACTGCGGGAACGTGCCGTACGCGCGCGGGTGCGGCTTGTCGCCCTGGAGGATGCCGTCGCTGCCGCCGGTGTGGACCCGATGGCGCATGATCTGCCGGACGTTCTCCTCGTGGCCCACATGCTGGAGGATCGTGGAGCCGAGCCGGTCCTCGATGAGCAGCCGGCGGGCGGTCACCCAGGGAGCCTCGCCGCGCAGGCGGGCGGACTCCGCCACGGTGCGGCCGACATGCCCGGCGAGGGAGGGCACGCTCACGCCCGAGATCTCGATCGTGTCCCACTCGATCGGCACGCCGTGGCAGCCGTCCGAGCCCAGCACCTCCAGGTGGTGCCGGATCCGCTCCGCCGTCGCGTCGTCCGCGAGCCGGGTGAGGACCGTCCCCGGCCCGCCCTCGCTCGCCCAGCTCGGCAGCATCGCGACGAGGGTCGTGCAGCCGGGGGTGTACGGGTAGGTGTCGAGGGAGATGTCGGCGCCCGCGTCGAGGGCGTCGTCGAACAGGGCGAGGAGCTCCGGCGCCCTGTCCTTGTTCACCCCGAAGTTCATGGTGGCGTGGGCGAGGTGGAGGGCGCAGCCCGCGTTCCTGGTGAGCTGCACCATCTCCTCGTACGCCCCGAGCGCGCCCGCCCCGTACGAGCGGTGGTGCGGGCAGTAGTAGCCGCCGTACCGGGCCACCACCCGGCACAGTTCGGTGAGTTCGGCGTCGTCCGCGTACATGCCGGGGGTGTACGTGAGGCCGGAGGACATGCCGACCGCGCCGTCCGCCATGCCCTGGGCGACGAGTTCCTTCATCCGGGTCAGCTCGGCGTCGGTGGCCGGACGGTCCTCCCAGCCCATCGCGTACATCCGGACCGTGCCCTGCGGGATGAGGTAGGCGGCGTTGACCGCGATGCCCTGGCCGTCGAAGTTGCGGTCGAGGCGGTCCAGGTATTCGCCGACCGTGCGCCAGTCGAGGTCGAGGTCGGAGCCGTCACCATTCCAGCCGCTGATCGTCTTCCGTACCTCGGCGAGCGTACGGTCGTCGACCGGGGCGTACGACAGGCCGTCCTGGCCGAGGACTTCGAGCGTCACGCCCTGCGCGGCCTTGGCACTGTGGTCGGGGTCGCGGAGCAGCGCGAGATCGCTGTGCGCGTGCATGTCGACGAAGCCGGGGGCGAGGGCGAGCCCGTCGGCGTCGAGGACGCGGCGGGCGGTGGGGCGCGGGCCCGGGGCGTGTTCCGGGTGTATCCCGACTATCCGGCCGTCGCCGATGGCCACGTCGGCGCGCCGGGCGGGGGCGCCGGTGCCGTCGATGACGTCGGCGTTGCGGATGACCAGGTCCATGACGTGGCTCGCCTTTCGCGGGATTTAGACCGACCGGCAAATGGGGGGTGGGAGGGGCACTAGAAGAACGTGCGGATGTAGTCCGTGACCGTGCCGTCCGCCGCCACCAGCGGAATCAGCTGCCACTTGTCGAAACTCGTGCACGGATGCGACAGGCCCATCCCCACCCAGTCGCCCACCTCCAGCTCCGCGCCCGGCTCCGTGCGTACCCACGTGTGCTGGTCCGACAGGCCGCTGACCGTGACACCCGTCGCGGGGCGGACCGTGCCGTCGCGGCCGGACCGGACGACCTGGGCCTGCGGGAGGTCGAGGTCGTACGCCGCGTCCCGCTTGCCCGCGTTGAGGAACGCCTGCTCGGAGGTGGGCCGGGAGACCACCTGCGCCCAGAGCCGGAAGGCGGGCTGCAGGGCCCCCTCCTCGGGGACGCGGTTGAACGGGGTGAGGTGGCGGTAGTGGCCGTCGTCGTGCGAGACGTACGCCCCCGAGCGCAGCAGCTTGAGCACCGGACCGGAGAGGTCCGGGACGTCCGCGAACACGTCCGCCACCGCGTCGAACCACGCGCTGCCGCCCGCGCTGATCACGATCTCCTCGCCGGCCTCCACCGCCGCGGCGAACCTGCCCGCGCGGTCGAAGCCGACGGCCAGCGCCACGAGCCGGCGCAGCCACTCCCGTACCCGCTCGCCGGACGCCTCCGGCACCTCGCCCTCATAGCCGGCCACGCCCACCAGACGCAGCGTTCCGGTCGCGGCCACCGCGTCGGCGACCGCCGCGCAGTCGGCCTCGGTGCGGGCACCGGTACGCGCGCCCTCGCCCGCGCCCAGCTCCACGACGACGTCGACGGGGCGCGAGGCGCCCGCCGCCCGCAGCGTCTCGTCCATCAGCTCCACGCCGCGCACCGAGTCGACGTAGCAGATGAAGTGGAAGTCCGGGTCGCGGTCCAGTTCACCGGCCAGCCAGCGCAGGGCCGCGGCGTCGACGAGCTCGTTGGCGAGGAAGATCCGCCCGATCCCGTACGCCCGGTAGACCCGCGCCTGGTGCGGCACGGCCGCGGTGATGCCCCAGGCGCCGTACGCCAGCTGGCGGGCGAAGAGCTGCGGGGACATGGACGTCTTGCCGTGCGGGGCGAACGCGAGCCCGTGGTGCTCCGCGTACGTCTCCAGAAGGGCGAGATTGTGCTCGACCGACTCGGCGGACAGGGCGAGCACCGGGGTGGTGAAGCCGCCGGTGAAGAGATCGCGCCGCTCGGCGGCGAGGGCGCCGACGGTCAGGCCCTCGGCGTCGGGCGGGAGCGCCTTGAAGCGGTGGTCGACCAGCTCGTCGGCAAGTCCGGCCGCAAGTTCGGCCACGGGACGGTCGGCGGCCAAGGGGGCCTCCTCGATCGAAGTATCGTTGCAGCATATGCAACAGTCATTGCGCATATCGCTTGAGGCTGTCTAACATCCGAGCCGACGCCGGGTCAATGCCCGGTGCCGTGGCCGGCGAAGCCTGCCGGGAGCCGGAGCCGCGTCGGTGCCGGAGCCCGGTGCTGCCCCGCTGAACCGCTGTCCCGCATCACCGAACCCGCCGACCCCCGCGAGGAGCCCCGAAGTGTCCGGAACCCCGGCCAGGACCGTCGACGCCGACACGGCCACCGATGTCGTGTGCCTCGGCGAGTCCATGGTGACGTTCCTGCCGTCGCAGCCCGGACGCCTCGCCGACGTGCCCTCCTTCGATCGCGGTATCGGCGGTGCCGAGTCCAATGTCGCCTGCGCGCTCGCCGCGGCCGGGCACCGGGCCGTCTGGGTCGGCCGGGTCGGCGCTGACGGGTTCGGGGACCACCTCGTCCAGACGATCGCCGGGTACGGCGTCGACACCTCCGCGGTGCGGCGCGACCCGGTGCGGCCCACCGGGATCTACTTCCGTACGGCGACGGACCGGGCCACCGACGTGCACGAGGTCGCGTACTACCGGGCCGGTTCCGCGGCATCCGCGATGTCCCCGGACAACGTCCCGTACGAGGCGCTGTTCGCGGGCCGCGTCCTGCACCTGTCCGGCATCACGGCGGCGCTCTCCGCCGACTGCCTGGCGCTGCTGCGCGACCTGACGGCCCCGCGTCCCGGCCGCCCGCTCGTCTCCTTCGACGTCAACCACCGGCCGGGGCTGTGGCGCGACGCCGACGCGGCTCCCGAGGTGCTCCTGGATCTGGCGCGCCGCTGTGACCTCGTCTTCGTCGGCGAGGACGAGGCCCAGGAGGCGTGGGGGGTGTGCGGGGCGGAGGCGATTCGTGCGGTGCTGCCGGAGCCGGGGGTGCTGGTCGTGAAGCGGGGCGGTGCGGGGGCGACGGTGTTCTCGGGGCCCCGCTCCTCGGCCGCCGCAGCGGCCGACACCGTCACCACCGTCCCCGCCCTCCACGTCGACGTCGTCGCCCCCGTCGGAGCCGGTGACGCCTTCGCCGCCGGGTTCCTCTCCGCCACCCTCCGTGACCTCCCCGTACGCGAGCGCGTCCGGCACGGCCACCTCATGGCCGCCGCCGTCCTCACCGTTCCCGGCGACCTCACCGCCCCTCCGGCCCGCGCGCACGCCGACGCCCTCGCCGCACTGGACGACGAGGCCTGGGGGAGACTTCGTCTCGGCCCCGGGTGGCCGGGGGACGACCAGGAGGTACGTACGACGTGAGCGGGCGCAGCGAGCGAACGGACAAGAGGGGGGTCCCGGGCGAAGACCGGGCCGAGGGCAGCGAGGCACGCGGATGAGTCAGACCGTCGACCGGGCGCTGAGCATCCTGCCGCTGCTCGCCCAGGGGCCCGCCGACCTCGGGCAGGTCGCCGAGCGGCTCGGCGTCCACAAGTCCACCGCGCTGCGTCTGCTCCGTACGCTCCACGAACACGGGCTCGTCTACCGTCAGCAGGACCAGCGCTACCGCCTCGGCGCCCGCCTCTTCGCGCTCGCGCAGGAGGCCGTCGAGAACCTCGACGTACGCGAGATCGCCCACCCCCACCTCGTCGAACTCAACGAGAGCTGCGGGCACACCGTGCATCTCGCGGTGTACGAGGAACAAGAAGTCCTCTACATCGACAAGGTCGAGAGCCGCTACCCGGTCCGGATGTACTCGCGGATCGGGAAGCCCGTCGCGATCACCGTCGCCGCCGTCGCGAAACTGCTCCTCGCCGACCTCACCGAGTCCGAGCGGCGTGCCATCGCAGAGAAGCTCGACTACCCCATGTACACGCCCCGTTCGATCCCGAACGCCGGTGCGTTCCTCAAGGAACTCGCCGTCGTCCGCGAACAGGGCTGGGCCACCGACCTCGGCGGCCACGAGGAGTCCATCAACTGCATCGGCGCCCCCATCCGGGGCGCGGACGGGCGGGTCGTCGCCGCGATGTCGGTCTCCGCACCCAACGTCGTCGTCACGGCCGAGGAACTCCTCACCCTGCTCCCCCTGCTGCGCCGGACCGCCGACACCATCAGCCGGGAGTACTCCGGCACCAACCCACCCGAGAAAGCCTGAACAGCCATGACCGAGAAGATCGCCCTCACCCCGAGCACCCACACCACCCCGCCCGCGAAGTTCTCGCACGGGGTGAAGAAGGGGAACATCCTCCAGGTCGCCGGCCAGGTCGGCTTCCTCCCCGCCGTAGCGGGCCGGCCCCCGACCCCCGCCGGTCCGACCCTGCGCGAGCAGATCCTCCAGACCTTCGCCAACGTCAAGGCGATCCTGGAGGAGGGCGGCGCCAGCTGGGACGACGTGATGATGATGCGCGTCTACCTCACGGACGTGGACCACTTCGCCGAGATGAACGAGATCTACAACAGCTACTTCGGCGAGCAGAACCTGAAGGCGGCCCCCGCCGCCCGTACGACGGTCTACGTCGGGCTCCCCGAGGGCCTGCTCATCGAGATCGACGCGTTCGCGGTCCTCGGCTGATCCGGCTGACCCACTTGCCGCACCCGCTTCACCGCACCACCGCGCACGGCACGGCGCCCGGCACCACGGGAGCGCCGTGCCGTTCGTGGTCATCGGGCATCCATTCCTGGGTCCGTCGGTTACGGAACGCCGAGTTCGAAAAGGCCGTAGCCCGCGTACGAGCCGGAAGCCAGGGCCGCGATGCCGAGGAGCATGAGCTGGTGGGTCGGGCTGAGACGGCGCAGGGCGAGGGCGAGCGGGAGGAAGAGCGGGAAGAGGGGGAGCAGATAGCGGGAGACGTTGCCGAATATCTGCTGGCTGCCCAGGACGAGGACGAGGGTGAGGACGGTGTAGACCATCAGGACGGCCGGGGGACGCAGCCGGATCAGCAGCGAGAGCAGTGCGAGCGCGAGCAGGACGACACCGACGCCGATCAGGTCCGCGAAGGGCCAGGCGGAGAGATAGTCGAAGTGGCCCACCGGGACGGATGTGAGGACGTCAAGGGTGTGCCGGCCGTAGTCCCACTCGTGGGCCCAGGCATCGGACTGAAGCCTGAAGTAGCCGCCGTAGTCGCCCATTTGGTGGCCCACCCAGCCGAGGTAGGCGAGGAGACCGAGCGGGGCGACGGCCATCGCGGCCACCGGACGCAGGATGCCGTCCCGGCGACGGCAGAGCGCGAGCAGGGCCGCGACGGCGACGGCGGCTATCAGCGCCACGGCGGTGGGCCGGTTGAGCCCTGCCGCGCAGGTGAGGAGACCGGCGGTGAGCCAGCGGCGGCTCAGGACGGCATGGCAGGCCCAGACGGCCAGGGCCACGTAGAGGGAGTCGGAGTAGACCGCCCACTCCACGCCGGAACCGGGCCAGACGGCCCAGAGTCCGGCCGCGGCCAGCCCGGCCCGTCTGCCGCCGAGGCGTTCGACGATGGCGTAGATGCCCAGGGCGGCGGCCAGGGAGGCGACGACGGAGACCAGCAGGGCGGCGCCGTACAGGCCGAGGCCGGTGAGCTCGGAGACCAGCCGCATCAGCGCCGGGTAGAGCGGGAAGAACGCCGCCGAGTTCCCTTCGAGGGTGATCGGGCCGGTGGCGCCGGGGATCGGGACCAGCTGAGGGTCGTACCCGTACGCGGCGATCTGCTGGTACCACCAGCCGTCCCAGCTGGCCAGGACGTCCCACGGGTGGGCGCCGCCGCCGAAGCGCGGGTTCTTCGTGCGGTAGTCCCCGGCGGAGTGCAGCAGCCACATGAAGGCGGCGAAACCGATGAACTTGAGCGTGCCGTAGACGGCCAGTACGGGGCCGTAGTGCTCGGCTGCGCGGCGCAGTCGGCGCCGGCGGTCGGGGCCCGTGGTGGCGGGCTGCTGCGACAGCCTCGCATTCCAGCTCAGGGTGCCGGTCGCGGTCGTACGGGCAGTGGTCCTGATCATGCGCGGAACACCCACGCTCGGAAGAACAGGAACCGCAGCAGCGTCGCGGCCAGGTTGGCGGCGAGGAGTACGGCGAGTTCGATGGCCTGCCCGGCCGAGGGCACCGCGTGGTGCAGGGCGGCGAGCGATCCGCCGGTGAGCGCCAGGCCGATCAGGAGGACGACCAGGCCCCTGCTCTGGTGGCGCAGCACACCGCCGCGGCCACGGAGGCCGAAGGTGAGCCGCCTGTTCACGGCCGTGTTGGCGACGGCGCAGACCAGCAGCGCGAGTGCGTTGGCGGCCTGGGATCCGGCCACCGGGCGCAGCGCCGCGTAGAGGAGCAGGTACGCGAGGGTGCTGACGGCTCCTACGGCGGTGAAGCACACGAGTTGGGTGGCGAGCCTGCCCGGTGCGTCGGCGCCACCGTCGCGG
Organism: Streptomyces sp. NPDC111516; assembly: GCF_055635345.1. Taxonomy (NCBI): domain Bacteria; kingdom Bacillati; phylum Actinomycetota; class Actinomycetes; order Kitasatosporales; family Streptomycetaceae; genus Streptomyces; species Streptomyces sp. NPDC111516. Next base: position 70,558 of record NZ_JBVKBV010000002.1, read on the forward strand.
AGCGACCCGCCCGGCGGCAGCGTGCCCCGCGCCAGTGCCCCGCCGATCCTGGCGATGCCGCGCAGGTCGGCCAGTGCCGTGGCGAGGATGTCGACCCGGGTGTCGGGATCGTCCACCCAGTCGACCGGCACCTCATGGATGCGCAGCCCGGCACGCTCGGCGATCACCAGCAGTTCGGTGTCGAAGAACCACTCCGAGTCCTGTATGAGGGGCAGCAGTCGCTCGGCCACGTCACGCCGCACCGCCTTGAATCCGCACTGCGCGTCGGAGAAGCCCACGGCGAGGACGGAGCGCAGGAGGGCGTTGTAGCAACGAGAGGTGATCTCTCGCTTGGGGCCGCGCACCACCCGGGAACCGGGGGCCAGGCGGGTGCCGATGGCGATGTCGGAGTGGCCGGAGAGCAGCGGGGCCACGAGCGGCAGCAACGCCGTCAGTTCCGTGGACAGGTCCACGTCCATGTACGCGAGTACGGGGGCCGACGAGAGCGACCAGGCGGTACGCAGTGCCCGGCCGCGCCCCTTCTCGGCCAGCCGAAGCCACTGTGCTTCGGGCAGTTCGTCCGCCAGCCGAGCGGCGATCCGCGGGGTGCTGTCCGTGCTGGCGTTGTCGGCGATGGTGATACGGAACGGATAGGGGAAGGTCTCGCACAGGTGCGCGTGGAGCCGCCGCACGCTCGGCTCCAGATCTCTCTCCTCATTGAACACGGGGACGACCACGTCCAGGACGGGCTCCGGGTGATGCGTCGCCACCGGTGCGCGGTGCGGCAGTCGGCTCAGGTCCTTCAGGGCAAGTGACCCTTGATTTCTCACGTTTTGTCCTCTCCTGTGACCTGGTGCGGGGCAGGCCGAAGTCACTCGGGGCGACGGTGTGTTACGGCGTTACGGCGTTACGGGGTGATGAGCGAGGACGAGGCGGTCGACGGCAGGACAGGGCCTAGTTCCACGCGGTCGCCGTACCCGGAGGCGGGGCCGAGGTCGAGGGCGGCGACGCGCCCTCCGTGCTCCCCGGCGGCGTCTCGGTGGCCGTGGCCGTACTCCCGGTCGTGGGCGGCGGCATGAATGTGGCGGTCCCGTCCGGGGACGCGGGTGCGGTGGAGGCGCCCGAGGAGGAGGGCGCACTCGGGGACACGTCGGGTGTCGCGAGCGAGGCGGAGGGCGACGGGCTCGTCGCGGGCTGTGGGCCGGGGTGACTGGGCTCGACCCGGGTCGCACGGCCGGGCAGCAGGGTCAGCCCGACACTGAGGCCGACGACGGCCAGGGCGGAGCCGACTGCCCTCTGCGCGGCCCGTCTCCGACGGCGGACACGCACTCCTGCCCGGAGACGTTCCCGGTGCTTCGGCTCGAACGGTGTGGGCGCCTCGGTGTCGCGCATCATCTGCGCCAACTGCCGCTCGAAGTGATCCATGGGGTTCTCCTTCACCGCACCGGCTCGTTCACATTGCCCAGGAGCTTCCTCAGCTGCGCCACTCCGCGTGCGGCATGGGACCGAGCCGTGCCCACCGGGCACCCGAGCGCCTCCGCCACCTGCCCCTCGGGCAGGTCCTGGTAGTAGCGCAGCACCACCGCCGCCCTCTGCTTCGGCGACAACTGGGCCAGCGCGGCTTCCAGCCGAGAACGCTCCGCCACGTCCGCGGACACATCGCCGGCCACCGCCGCCTCGGGCAGCTGTTCGACGGGGCGTTCACCCCACCAACGCCGCTGTCCCGAGCGTGCCGCCGCACGCGTCATCACCTTGCGCACGTACGGCTCCGGTGCGTCGTCCGCGACCTTGGGCCAGACGAACCAGAGCTTGACCAAGGACTCCTGCAACAAGTCCTCGGCCCGATGCCGATCGCCTCCGACGAGCAGACGGGCCAGGTGGACCAGCGCCGACCAGCGGGCAGCCACGAACTCGTCGAACGCACGGGCTCGACTCTGCTCCATTCACACTGTCCCTGTTCTCGCCGGTCGCCTACACCCTTTAGAAGGCACTGGCACGCGGCCCACGATGCACCTGCGGCCCGTGATCTGGATCACATGACATGTCGACGACAAGCGCGAGACGCTTCCGGGTGCCGGGTGCCGGGTGCCGGGTGCCGGGTGCCGGGTGCCGGGTGCCGGGTGCCGGGTGCCGGGTGCCGGGTCAGGACTGGCGGGTGCAGACGATGTTCTTGGCGCCGTCCACCTTCCAGTACCAGTACCGCTCCCCGGCACCCGTCGGACAGACCTGGCCGCGGTACGACTTGGGCGCCCGGAAGTAGCCGGTGATCTGCACGATCGAGTAGCCCGCGAGCGGCACACGGTCGGAGTTGCAGTTCCAGACCACCATCAGATCGGCCTGGACGTTCCCCTTCAGGTCGGCGGGAAAGCACTGGCCCTTACGGAACTGACGCGACAGACAGAGGGTCGTGTCGAACCCGTCGTCCGCCGAGTGGTGCCACTCGCCGCGGCCGTTTTCGCTGGCGCAGTCGTAGGGGGAACCGGAGGTGGAGGTGGCGTTGGTGACGTAGACATAGGCGTTGGCGGAATCGCAGCCGACCCGGATGGGTACCGAGGCGCTCCACCTGCCGTGCCCGTCGTCGTAAACGTTGAGGCAGTCGCCGGAACGCACGGCGCGGAACGCCAGGTCCGTGGCGTCGGGGGTGGGCGTGGGGGTGGGTGGCGGGGTCTGCCTCGTAGTCGAACCGTAGGCACTCCCGCCGGACGCGGTGCTGCTGGTGCTGCCGGTGGTGCTGTCCGTGCCCGAGGACTCCCAGGGCCGCCAGATCACGAGTACGAAGAAGAGGACCGGGATGAGCAGCCAGCCGCTGCCGGAGGACTTCTTCGCCACCGGTGTTGTCGGTGTCGTCGGTGTGGCTGTGCGGCGGGGTGCCGACGCGGACGACGACGCGGACGACGACGAGGACGACGACGGCGGTGCTGACGAGGCACGGGCACGCCGCGCGGCCCGTTCCTGTTCGGCCCTTTCGTGCTCCTCGGCGGCGCGTTGCCGTTCCCGCGCGGCGCGCTTCTCCGCCCGTTCCTGTTCGGCCCTTTCGTGCTCCTCGGCGGCGCGTTGCCGTTCCCGCGCGGCGCGCTTCTCCGCCCGTTCCTGTTCGGCCCTCTCGTGCTCCTCGGCGGCGCGCTGCCGTTCCCGCGCGGCGCGTTCGCGCAGCCGCCGCAGGTGCGCCTCGCGCTCCTCGGTGTACATCCGGGTGGTGTTCGGCGGCGGCACCACGCTCGTGCGCTGGTCGACGGTCGGAGCTTCCGGTTCGATCCGGTTCGTGCGCGCGAGGTCCCGGCCCTGGGCCGCGTACTCCCCGATCAGCGCCGTCCAGCGCGGCGGCAGCCAGCGACTGCCGCTGTGCGTCGCCGGCATCCCGGCCTGGTCCGCCCGGAACCGGCCGAGCAGATCCGCGGGCGTGGGGCGTTGGTCCGGGTCGGTGGCCAGGCAGGGGCGGATCGTCGGGACGAGTTCCTTCGGCAGCCCGCCGAGGTCGAGTTCGCCGCGCTGGACCCGGGCGAGCAGGCGCAGGGTGTCGCCGTCCGAGCGGTACGGCGGCCGCCCGGTGGCCAACAGGAACAGGGTCGCGCCCAACGAGTACACGTCCGAGGCGGCCGTGGACGGCTCGCCGCGAGCCTGCTCGGGCGAGGTGAACGCGATGGTGCCCAGGGTGAGACTGGTGCGGGTGAGGTCGCTGGCGTGGGAAATGCCGAAGTCGATCAGCCGGGGGCCGTCGAGCGGCAGCAGAACGTTCTGCGGCTTCACGTCCCGATGCACGATGCCCTCCCGGTGAAGGGTGACCAGTGCCTCCGCGGTGCCGGCCGCCGCCCATCGCACGGCCGATGCGGGCAACACCCCGCAGGTGCGCACCAGTTCGGAGAGCGGGGGAGCGGCGATGTAGTCGATGGCCATCCAGGGCCGCTCGGCGCCCGGGTCGGCGTCCCGTACCCGCGCGGTGTGCGCGCTGTCGACCCGCTGCGCGAGCGTCACCTCCCGGGCGAACCGCCGCCGGTCGACATCGCTGACCTCCCCCTCGGCGAGCAGCGTCTTCACCGCGACGAGCCCCCCGGCGCCCTCGGCTCCCCGGCCGAGCTCCCCGGGACCCTGCCCGCCGTCGCTCCGGGCCAAGTAGATCCGCCCCATGCCGCCGGAGGCCAGCCGCCCGATCAGCCGATAGGGCCCGAGCACCGCCGGATCGCCCGCGCCCAATGCCTGAACCCGCGCCCCGGTCATGTCACTCCCCCTGTCGCACCACCGCGCCCCCACCACGGTGGCACGCGGGCGCCCACGAGGCCATGGGGCGGACCTGTCCCGGACAGCGCGCCCGGGTCCGGGACAGGCCCGGGACGCATGCGGCAGCGCCGCCGGGGGAGCGGCGGCGCTGCTGGTCACTGATGCCGGACGGTGTTACGGCAGGCCGTGGACGTGCGGGGCCACCGCGTTCGACCAGGCGTTGCCCGACTTGGCGTCCCAGTTGGTCGACCAGGTCATCGCGCCGCGGATACCGGGGTAGGTCTTCGAGGGCTTGAAGGTGCCGCAGTTGGTGCCCGACGCCAGGCAGTCCAGGACCGCGTTCACGACCGAGGGCGCCACGTAGCCGCTGCCCGCGCCGCTGGTGGACGCGGGGACTCCGCCGGAAGCCCCCGAACGCCCCCACGCACGTTCCGGAACGCCCTTGAACCCGCAAAGAATTGACGTTTTGTTGATCGCGCGTGCCCCGCGCTGGTGACGAGGCCCAGATGTCCGGACAGTGACGATCCGACCCTCGCCCGGGCGTCGAGTCGTCGGTTCCGCATCGGCCTGACGTGCGGAAACGAATTCCCGGCCGCAGGTGATCAAAAGGCGGATTCGTAACACTCCGCAGTGGTACAAGAGTTAACCGTTTCGGTTTTGGTCCGATTTGGCACGGGGGTGTCGCCGGGACGTCTCCTAAGCGTCGTCGTACTGGCCTCCGAAAAGTGTTCTCTGCCAGGTAGGACGTGGATAAAGTGCTGAGGCAGAATCGCGGAGCAGGAGCGATTGCGGCCCTACGTCATGACCGGCGTCCGGCCGGAGCCGAAACGGGGAACAGCGTGCCGACCGCAATAGCAGTGACCAATGCTGACTTGGTACTACCTCCGACCGACCAGCAGACACCGACAGCCGCCCTGTTGCAGGCTCCCGGCGCCCAGGCCCTGGAGATGGCCATCGGCGACATGCATGTGCTGCTCGAACAGCACGGGTACGTCGTCGCCGTGTACCCGACCGGCATCGCGCCCGCCCACGAGCGCCGCCTCTACTCCGTACGCTCCGTGCTGGAGAGCGACCGCATCGCTCTGCTCAAGGTGGACCTCCCCCCCTTGGGCGTCGCCGTACTCGTCAGGCAGCTGCGCCAGTTGTCCATCTGTGACTTCAGCCCGGGAGTGGTCGCCTCCGCCGCCCGGCTGCTGTCCCACTACATCCACGCGGGCGCCCTGCTGAACTCGGTCACCAAGTTCGACCGGGTCCCGGTCGACCTCAGGACACACGCCACGTCCTGGGTGCCCGGCTCCCAGTTCGCCGTCGTCGCGGGACCGAATCCACAGCTCATCAAGGTCGGCCCGAAGGCGGATCCGCCGACCGGCCCGGAGTTCGCCACCGATCTGATGACCGCCAAGGGGCAGTCCCAATCGGAATGGGTGAAGCGGACTCTCGCGCCCGCCTGGCAGGTCCAGTCCATTCACGAGGCGCCGCTTCCGTCCGATTCCCCGGCCTGGTGGGGAACCGGAAAACTGGTGGAATTCGCCGCCTATCTTCCAGACATCTCCGTCCTGTACCAACTGGTGGCCTCCGTACGTCGCGAGAACTGCCACTGGTGCGGAATGGAACTCATCGGTGACCGCTGCGGGTTCTGCTCCTCCCCGCTACCCGCGGCCGCGAACCGAATGCAACCCGCCGGTGTCCTCAGCCAGGGAGCGCCCGCACCACCGCAGTCCTAGCGCTTCCGCTTTCCTCCGTAGACGCCCTCCTGTCCGCTGCCCCACGCATCCGATTCGAACGAGGTTGTCCGGCCCATGAACTCCCGCCAGCGCCGCGGCGTGATACTCCTGCTTTTGTCGGTTCTGTGCGCCTTCGGCGCCTTCGCCGGCGTGCTCTCGGTGATCAGTGATGTCAACACCAAGGTCGGCCCCGAGGTCTCGGCCTACCAGTTGAAGTCCGACATCGCTCCCTATACCACCTTGTCCTCCGGGCAGTTCGAGAAGATCTCGATGCCGAAGCGCTGGCTCTCCACCAACGCGGTCACCGATCTCTCCGAGGTGAACGGCAAGATCGCCGTCACCCAGCTGCGCAAGGGCTCGCTGCTCCAGTCCGACATGATGCAGAAGCGCCCCGAACTGCAGCCCGGGGAGCAGGAGATCGCCATCATGATCGACGCCGCGACCGGCGTCGCGGGCAAGATCACCCCCGGTGCCACGGTCAACATCTACGCCACCTTCGCGGGTGAGCGCGACGGCGACCCCTCCCAGTCGAAGGTCATCGTCTCCAACGCCAAGGTGCTGGACGTCGGCAAGCTGACCGCCCTGGAGCCGAGCCGCGACGGCAAGTCCAGCATGGGCACCGAGGCCGTCCCGATCACCTTCGCACTCAACACGCTCGACACCCAGCGCATCGCCTACGCCGAGTCCTTCGCGGAGCACGTACGCCTCGCACTGCTCGCTTCCGGCAGTGACAGCACCATCCGTCCGGGCGACCGCACCTACACGATCGACAAGGACAAGTGAGGATCGAATGACCACCAGGATCCTCCCGGCCGTCGGTGACGTCGACGCGGCCAGATCCGTCACCACTCTGCTCAGTCAGCTTCCCGACGCGGAACCAGCAACTCCGGTCGGGGACTCGACCCAGCTCATCGACACCCTCGCCCGGCTCGCGGGCGAATCGCTCGATGATCTGCCCGAGGTCGTGCTGGTCCACGAGCGGATCGGCCCGGTGCCGGCGCTGGAACTGATCCGGGAGGTCTCCCTGCGCTTCCCCGCCATCGGGGTCGTGCTGATCACCGCCGATGTCACCTCCGGCCTGTTCTCGTCCGCCATGGAGTCGGGTGCGCGAGGCGTCGTCACCCTCCCCCTCAGTTACGAGGAACTGGTCAATCGGGTTCAGTCCGCCGCCCAGTGGTCCGTCGGCGTCCGCCGCCACCTGAGCGCCGGGGCCGAGGTCTTCAACGGCCCCGGCGGTACGGTCATCACGGTCAGCGGCGCCAAGGGCGGGGTCGGCGCCACCGTCACCGCCGTCCAACTCGCCCTGGCGGCCCAGACGTCCGGACGCACCGTTGCCCTGGTCGACATGGACCTCCAGGCCGGTGATATCGGTTCGTACCTCGATGTGCAGTTCCGGCGCTCCATCGTCGACCTGTCGACCATCACCGACATCTCGCCGCGCGTCCTGTCCGACGCCGTGTTCAGCCACGGCACCGGCCTCGCGCTGCTCCTGGCACCCGGCGAGGGCGAGAGCGCCGAGGAGGTCAGCGACCGCTCGGCCCGGCAGATCGTCAGCGCCCTGCGTTCGCGCTACGAGGTCGTGGTGATCGACTGCGGCAGCCAGCTGCAGGGCGCCAGCGCGGCGGCCATCGAGATGGCCGACACGGCGCTGCTGGTCACCACGCCCGATGTGATCGCGGTGCGCGGGGCCAAGCGTCTCGTACGGATGTGGGAACGGCTCCAGATCCGCAAGGCGGAGGAGACGGTCACCGTGGTCAACCGGTTCATCCGCAACACCGAGATCCAGCCGCAGCTGATCGAGAAGATCACCGGGACCCGGACGGCCAACACGGCCGTTCCCGCGAACTTCAAGGAACTCCAGAGCGTCGTCGACGCGGGCCGGCTGCACGAACTCGACTCCAAGAGCACCGTCAAACAGGCCCTCTGGGCCCTTGCGGGCGAGCTGGGCATCGTGAAGGTTCCTGAGAAGGCGGAGAAGAGCGGCGCGAAGAGCAGCGCGAAGTTCAAGAACGACCGGGGCTCGATCGGACGCCCGCGCATCGGCAGACGCGACGGCGACGCCCGGAACCGGGCGACGACCAAGGGGGCAAGTTGACCAATGGCAGTTACCGAGACGACAGACGTGGAGATACCGGGAAGGCGTTACGGTGACCCTTCCCCGGGCGGGGGACCTGGGCGGGGCGGGATGCGCGCCCGCCTCTTCGGCCGGGGGCGGGACCGCGGCCAGACCGCCATCGAGTTCCTGGGCGTCACCCCGCTGATCATCCTGTTGGCGATCGCGCTCTGGCAGTGCGCGCTGATCGGCTACACCTTCTCGCTGGCGGGGAACGCGGCGGACCAGGCCGCGCACCAGGGGGCCATCACGGAGGGCCTTCGGCTGAGGGAATGCCGGGAGGCGGCCAAGGAGGATCTGCCGAAGGCCTGGCGCAAGTCGATGAAGCCGACGACATGCCACCACTCGTCAGGTATGTACAAGGCCGAGGTCAAGCTGCAGGTGCCCGTCCTGGTGCCCGGTGTACTCAACTGGCCGTTCCGCGTCGAAGGCAACGGCGCGTTCCCGCTGGAGGCTGACCGATGAGCAAGCACCCGCCCACACCCCACCGGACGGCCGCTGCCACCACCGCCATCCCTCGCCGCGACCGCGGCCAGGTCGCCATCGAGTATCTGGGATTCATCCCCCTGCTGCTCCTGGTCGGCCTCCTCGCGATCCAGGCCGGCCTCGCCGCGTACGCCGCCAACCAGGCGGGCACCGGCGCCCGCGCGGCAGCCCGTATGGCCAGCATGTCGTCGGGCGGCTGCGACGAGCAGACGGGCAAGGACGCGATGAGCGGCTGGACCGCCGACCGGGCCAAGGTCGACGAGCGGCTCTCCTCCTTCGACGAGGTCACCTGCACCGTCCGTGTCGACGTGCCCAACATCCTCCCGGTCGTTCACATCTGGGGTACGGCCGAACGCAGTTCCACGATGCCCCGCACCTGACCCCTGCGGCGCACGCGCCGCTGCCATTCCAGCGGCTCAACAAGCAAGTCGGAACGAGGAGTTACACGATGAGTCTGCGGGCACGCATGACCGCCCCCGAGAAGAATGGCGGGGCGCGGGAGGACAGCCACATGGTGGCCACCTACCGCGCCAAGCTGCTCGAAGAGATCGACCTGGCCGAGATGTCCTCGCTCGCCGCCGCAGACCGGCGCGCCCGGCTGGAGCGCGTGCTCAGCCACATCATCAGCCGCGAAGGTCCGGTCCTCTCAACCGTCGAACGCACTCAGTTGATCCGCCGGGTCGTCGACGAGGCCCTCGGTCTCGGCATCCTGGAACCGCTCCTCGAAGACGCGTCCATCACCGAAATCATGGTGAACGGACCGGACCAGATCTTCGTCGAGCGCAGCGGCAGGGTCGAACAGCTCCCGATGCGCTTCAGCTCGCACGAGCAGCTGATGCAGACCATCGAGCGCATCGTGTCGACCGTCAACCGCCGCGTCGACGAGTCGAACCCCATGGTTGACGCGCGTCTACCCAGTGGCGAGCGTGTCAACGTGATCATCCCGCCGCTCTCGCTGACCGGCGCGACGCTCACCATCCGACGGTTCCCGCGGGCCTTCACGCTCCAGGAGATGATCAACGTGGGCTCGCTCGACGAGCAGATGCTGATCCTGCTCTCCGGGCTCGTCCAGGCCAAGCTCAACGTGATCGTCTCCGGCGCCACCGGTACCGGGAAGACGACTCTCCTCAACGCGCTCTCCGGCCTCATCCCCGACAGCGAGCGCATCGTCACCATCGAGGACTCCGCCGAACTCCAGCTCCAGCAGAGCCATGTCATCCGGCTGGAGTCCCGTCCGGCGAACGTCGAGGGGAAGGGCCAGATCACCATCCGCGACCTGGTCCGCAACTCCCTGCGTATGCGCCCCGACCGCATCGTCGTCGGTGAGGTCCGTGGCGGCGAATCGCTCGACATGCTCCAGGCGATGTCGACCGGTCACGACGGCTCACTGGCCACCGTCCACGCCAACAACGCCGAGGACGCGCTCATGCGTCTGCAGACCCTGGCCTCGATGTCCGAGATCAAGATCCCTTTCGAGGCACTGCACGACCAGATCAACAGCGCCGTCGACGTCATAGTCCAGCTCACCCGGCACGCCGACGGTTCCCGCAAGGTCACCGAGATCGCCGTGCTCGACTCGCACGGCCGCGACCCGTACCGCATCGTGACCGTCGCCCGGTTCGATGCCCAGCCGATGGACGCCGAGGGGCGGATCAACGGCGAGTTCAGGTACCTCCCGATCCCGCGCAAGATCGCCGATCGCCTGTACATGGCCAGCCAGCCCATCCCGCAGGCCTTCGGGGTCGCCGATTCCGCCGAACAGCTCGCCACCCGAGAGGCCAACTAGGTACCGTGCCATGACGAATCTCCCTCTTCTCACGATCGGCGTCACACTGCTCTGCGGTGTCACGGGCGTCGCCGGCCTGCACGCCTACTCCGGCGGGAAGGCCGACCGGGACGCCCTGGTGGACCGCCTTTCGCACACCGGCCACATCCCGGAGACCGGTCGCCGCCGTCGCTTCCGGGGACTCGACAGCAGGCTGCGCAGGACCGGCCTGGGCCGGAAGCTCGAACTGAAGCTGGCCGCCACTGGCCTCGACATCACGCCGGGCGAGTTCTTCGTCTATTCGCTCGCCGCCATGGCCGGCCTCTGGATGATCGCTTCGTCGATGCTCGCCAGCTTCTTCGGTCCGGTCGCCGCCCTCATCGGCCTGTGGGGTACCAATGCCTTCCTGAACTGGCAGCGGACCAAGCGCACCGAACGTTTCATCAACCAGCTTCCCGAACTCGCCCGCATCCTCGCCAACGCCACCCAGGCCGGACTCGCGCTGCGTACGTCCATCAGCATGGCGGCCGACGAGATGGAGGACCCGGCCGGCGAGGAACTGGCCCGGGTCGCCCGTCGCCTCGCCGTCGGCGAATCCCTCGAAGACGCGATGAGTGAGCTGACCGACCGGCTGCCCTCCCGCGAACTCGTCGTCCTCGTCACCACCCTCATCCTGTCGAACCGGGCCGGCGGTACAGTCGTCAGCTCGCTGCGCAACCTCACCGAAACGCTGGAGGAGCGCAAGGAGACCCGGCGCGAGGTCAAGACCCAGCTCTCCCAGGTCACCGTCACCGCCTACGCCGTCCCGATCTTCGGCCTGGGAGCCATGCTCCTGATGAACGCGGTCATGCCCGGCGCACTCGACCGCATGACCGGCGCCTTCATCGGCCAGGTGGCGGTGGTCGTCTCCATCGCCCTGTACGCGATCGGATTCATCGTGATCCGCCGCATGTCCCGGATCGACGTCTGATGGGCGGCGCGCACATGGGCCTGCTGCTCGCCGGCGTCATGGGCCTGGCAGTGTACGGAGCCATCGCCGGCATCCGCATGTACCGACGCGACGCGAAGCTCCCCGGCGACCTCGCGATCGCATTGGAAGTCGGCTCCACCCGCACCAGCGCGGTCGGCTCCGGTATCGACCGGCTCGGCATGCGCTGGGCCCCCGCGGTCCTGCGGATGATGGGACCCAAGGCCGTCAACAAGAAGCGCCGCCAGATCGACCTGGCGGGCAATCCGGGCGGCCTGACCATCGACCGCTACGCCGCCCGCCGCGCCGTCTACGGCGGCCTCGGCGCGCTCGGCGCCTTCACGATGCTCCTGCGCGGCCAGATCTTCTTCGCCCTGTTGCTGATCGCCTTCGGCCTCTTCTGGGTCGAGGTCGGTATCTGGTCGGCGGTCCGCATCCGTCGCGACCACATCGACCGGACGCTCCCCGACTTCCTCGACGTCCTCGCCGTCGTCGTCTCGGCGGGCCTCGGCTTCCGCCAGGCGCTGGGACGCGTCGCCGAGAAGTACGAGGGGCCGTGGGCCGACGAACTCCGCATCACGCTGCGCCAGATGGACATGGGAGTCAGCCGCCGCGAGGCCTTCGATCAGCTGCGCAAGCGCAATGACTCGGAACAGGTCGCGATGTTCGTCACCACGCTCCAGCAGGGCGAGGAGCTCGGTGCGCCGATCGTCGAGACGCTGATCCAGATCGCCAACGACATGCGCCGCACCGACGCGCAGAACGCCCGTAGGAAGGCTGCCAGGGCCGTCCCCAAGGCGACCTTCGCGGTCACGACCTTCCTCCTCCCCGGAACCCTGGTCCTGCTGACGGTCGGCTTCGTCTACGGAGCCAACATCGACTTCGGCTTCCTCACGGGCGGATGACGTGAACGGTGCGGACGGTGGGCAAAACGGTCGAAGGGAGGTGACAGGCTCATGTCGTTCCAGCTCGGCGGCATCCAGACCGGACTGAATGCTGAGGTGCGTCAGGCGATCGCCGATCCCGGAGCGCGCCCGGCGTTCGCGATCCAGGTCAACGCGCTTCAGGCGATGTGTCGCCAGGTCTTCGGCTTCCGGCTCGCGATGATTGCCATGGCCACACCGTTCGCGCTCGGCCACACCGCGAAGGGACTGGCCTCCTGGCTGATCGGCTCGGCCATTCTTGTCACCTTCATGGGCTCGTACGTCCTGTTCCGTGACTGGGAACGCTTCGGCCCCGTACTCCTGCGCCACCCCTGGCTGCTCGGCATAGACGTCTTCTTCGGTGCCCTGCTGCTGATCACCGCCAGCCCCGAGTCCACCCTCGCGTACGTCACCGTGTGCACCCCCCTGCTGGCCGGCCTCGTCTACGGCTGGCGCGGGGCGGCGGTCTTCACAGCACTTCAGATCGTCGTCGTCCTGGGCGTGTACGGCACCAACCCGAAACTGCAGCCCGCCGACGCCACGGCGGTCCTCCTCCCCGGCTTCTGCATCCTTGCCGGCGCCGTCGGCGTCACCCTGCGCAATCTGCTCCTCCGCTTCGGGACGGCCAGCCAGGCCCTCACCGAGACCAGGGCCCGCCTCGCCGTCAACGAGGCCGTGGAGGGCGAACGCACCCGGCTCGCCCGAGAGATGCACGACTCGGTCGCCAAGACCCTGCACGGCCTGGCGCTGGCCGCCGACGGCCTGGCCGGCTCCTCCGACCGCATGGACCCGCTCACCGTCAAGCACCAGGCCGAACTGGTCGCCCGCGCCGCCCGCCGGGCCGCCGCCGAGTCCCGCGAACTCCTCTCCGACCTGCGCCGTGAGTCCGGACTCGACGGCGGTGTGGACGTCGTACGGGAACTCCGTGCCCGTGCCGACGACTTCACCCGGCGCCACGGACTCACGGCCACCTTCCGGCTCCTCGACGACGCACCGATCCCGCACGTTCCCCAGGCAGTCGCGCGCCAGCTGCTCACCGTCGCCTCCGAGGCGATGGACAACGCCCACCGCCACGCACAACCCACCTACCTCGTCGTACTGGCAGGCGTGAAGGGCGATGTCCTGCGCGTCAGCGTGTACGACGACGGGCGCGGCCTGCCCGCAGGCACCACGCTCGACGACCTCCGGCACGCCGGGCACTTCGGCCTCGTCGGCATGGTCGAACGCGCCGCATCCATCGGCGCCCGCATCCGTATCGGAAAGGGCCAGGCGGCCAAAGGCACGGAGGTACGCCTGGAACTCCCGATAGCCGCTCTCAGCACCCCTCCCGACGTACCACGACCCGATTGAACCCGCACAGCTCCAACTTCACCCTCACCCCCCATAGACCCCTGAGAGGAGGTCGCAGATGCCGGACGACGTCTCCCGCGCTTCGGGCCAGAACTGGGCAGCGCAGAATCACGCCTCCCAGCACACGTCCTCGCACGTCACCCCGCTCAACTCGGAGCCCAGCTCCCACACGTTCCCTGTCCCTGGTCCCGTCCCCCAGCACTCCGCGGCATCCGAGTCCATGCCTCCCTTCCCCGCAGCGCCGCCCACGCCCGTCCCCGGCGCCCTGCGGGTCGTCGTCGCCGACGACAACCCGGTGGTCCGGGCCGGCCTGGGCGTCCTGCTCTCCGGCCGCGACGACATCGAGGTCGTCGCGGAGGCCGCGGACGGCCGCCAGGCCTACGACATGGCCGTGCTGCACCGCCCTGACGTCGTCCTGCTGGACGTCCGCATGCCCGGTGTCGACGGCATCTCCGCCCTGCCCCACCTCGTCCAGGTTGCACCGGTCATGATGCTGACCTACAGCCGCGAGAGCGAGATCGTCCACGAGGCGCTGCGCCTGGGCGCAAGCGGCTACCTGGTCCACGGCGAGTTCACGGCAGGCCAACTGGTGCAGGCCGTACGCGACACCAAGGACGGCCGGGCCCACTTCACCGCCACAGCAGCAAACGCGCTCCTGGCCCACATGCGCCAGGGCCCCGGACCACAGGGACGACCGCTCCCGGAGGGCCTCGGCGCGGCCCTGACCACGGGTGTTCCGTACCAGGGGCCCGGCTACGACGGCCAGGTCCCGAGTTCCCTTCAGCAACACGGAGCGCCCGCACACGTGCCCCAGCCCGCACCGTCTCCACCTGCGGCGCGACCGGTCCGTCCAGCACAGGGTCTTTCGCATCTGCAACCAGTTGTGGCACAGTCTTCCGTGACTGGGGGGACGGGCACGACCCTCAACAGGCGGCAGTTCGGGCTGAGTTCACGGGAGGTGGAGGTCATGGAGCTGATCGCTTCCGGCATGAGCAATCAGCAGATCGCCGCCACCTGCTTCATCAGCGAGAAGACGGTCAAGAACCACATCAACCGCATCTTCACCAAGCTGCACAGCGCCACCCGCAGCGAGGCCATCGCCCGCTGGCTCGGCACGGCACCCACGGCGGGTCCAGGGGCGCACGGGGCCGGTGGTCACCGTGGCTGAGCGTCGCAGCGAGAGCATGGTGGTACGTGCGGGGCGTGGGGCCCCGCACGTACCGGCGCGGGAGGCCCAACTCATGCTTTGGGCCCGGGAATGGGCCCTGGGACCCTCCGGCGAGCAGGGCGTGCCGCCGTATGTTTCTCGTGTCGCCGGCGGTTCCGGCCAGGAGGAAGCCGGAACCGCTGGCGACACCAAGGAAACGTGCGAGTCGGCCGGCTACCGGTCGGCCGAACCCGGAGGGGAATTCCATGTCGAACATCACCCTGAAGACCACCGTGCGCGTCAACGGCTGGGCCAACACCGCGGTCAGCGCGATCCAGAAGCGTTACGAGGCCAAGGACCGGGGCCAGACGGCGTTCGAGTACCTGGGCATCATCCTGGTGGTCGTGGCGATCATCGGTGCAATCATGGCGACGGGCATCGGCGGCGCGATCTCGGAGCGGATCCAGGGCCTTGTGACCTCCATCACCTCGGGGGGCAAGTGATCGGACGTAGCCGCCGCGATGCAGGGCAGGCCTTCCCCATCTATGTAGTGATGGTGGCGGGCCTGCTCTTCCTCGTGTTCGCATTCTTTGCCGTCGGCAAGGCCTCGGCCTTGCGCAATGGAGCTCAGGGGGCGGCGGACGCGGCAGCTCTGGCTGCAGCGAACGAGGCACGGGAGAACTTCGAGGCCGGGTTCCTTGCCTCGCTCCCTGAGGACTTGCTCGACGCATACCTGCAGAGTCATCCGGTCGTCGGCTGTCCTGCGGCCCAGGGACTGGCCGCAGCGAATCAGGCCGATGTCAAGCGGTGCCAAACGACGCCCGGTGGCTACACGGACCGGATCACGGTCAAGGTCAAGGGCCGCAAGCCGGTGGACTCCACGGTGCTTCCCGGTTCGGAGAAGACGCGCGCGAAGGCTACGGCCACCGCTGTCATCAAGTTTCGCTGTCATTGGACGTCCGTGGACTACGACGACGACAGCATCCGCGACATGTTCTTCTTCTCGTGCGGCAATGACTTCCTCCAAATCGAGCCGAGCAACCCCCCGCCCTGGTCCGAGGTGAGCAAGATTCTCTACGACGTGCACCTGGTCGACAATTGATGGCGAACGACGAGTAAAGGATTCAGAACCCATGAGCATTCGGCGCTCCACCAGATCCCGAAGGGCTGTGGCAGCCGTCTCGCTGGCGGCGGCAATGGCCCTGACTGCTGTTGGCTGCGGTGCTGATGACGGTGGCGGAAAGGCCAATGGAGCTGGTTCGTCGCCATCCTCCACTCCGTCCAAGCCCTCGGGAGAGGACAAGGGCGCGAAGCAGGAGGACACAGCTGCCGGCGACAATGTGGACGCGAATGTAAAGCTCGCGCAGGTCAATGGTCGTGATGGGCTGATTCTTGTCGTCAATGAGGTAAAGCGCGATAGTGGCGGGTTCGTTACTGTCAGTGGCGTGATCAAGAATGAGAGCGACACGATTAGCAGTGGCTCTCAGTGGTCGGGCAGTGAGAGCACCATTGTGGCCAGGAACCCGAACTCTGTAGCAGGCGCGACACTTGTGGACAAGGTCGGCAAGAAGCGCTACTACATTCTTCGGGACACGGATGGGCGATGCCTTTGCACAACCGGGCTGACAGCGATTTCGGCCGGAGGGTCGGTTTCCGTCTTCATGCAGTTCCCGGCTCCTCCCGCCACCAGTACAGAAGTCGACTTCACCCTGCCGACCTTCGCCACTGCCTCGCTGAAGATTTCTGGGTGATGACCGACATGACCCACACCCTGAAACGCCGCAAGCCGACGCGGATTGCGGGCCATGTCGTCGCAGCCGCTCTGCTCACGGCAAGTGCCGCCTTCCTGGGGGTGTCGAACGCGATCGCCGACGACGGCCCCAGTGTGCCCCCCGGCACCGAGGCGACATCGGTGCCTCCGGTCAAGCTCGACCCCAACGACCCTGACCTGAAGATGCCTGAAGGCGGCACACTCGCCCCTGCCAAGGTTCTCGACATCGTTCAGGTCGTCGAGGACATGGGTGGCGACGAGCGCCGCGAGGACAGCAACGCGAATATCAAGTTCGCGCTCCAGGCCGAAGTCCTCTTCAGCAAGGACAGTGCCAAGCTGAGCTCCGCCGCCAATTCCCGTATCGCGGCCATCGCCGCCGAGATCAAGAAGCAGAACGCCACCAAGGTGCGCGTCTTCGGCTTCACCGACAATCTCGGTTCGTCGGCCCACGGTGACGTGCTGTCCAAGCAGCGTGCCAATGCGGTGCAGTCGGTGTTGGTCAAGGAGCTGGGTTCGAACGTCACCTTCGATATTCGCGGCTACGGCGAGCAGTATCCGGTCGCAAACAACAGCACGGAAGAGGGCCGCAAGAAGAACCGCCGCGTGGAGGTCTCCTTCCCGCGCGGCACCGCTTCCTGAGGCAACCGCGCCCACACCGGGGCCCGGCACCGCGAGCACATCGCGGTGCCGGGCCCTTGCTGTTACAGCAGGTGGTCGGCCTTGCCGGCCTTGATGTCGCGGATCATCTGCTGGAGCGCCTCGCGGCTGTCGGTGAGGTATCGATCCTCCCGGCCCCGGATAGCGATGAACCCGTTGCCTTCTGTGTCTGTGCCGAGCCTAAAGCAGTTGTTTCCTTCGCCACAGTAAGGCTCTTCCCAGTTGATCTCGAGCATGCTGAACTTCCTTAAAGTTGGCCAGAGATGACGTGAATGAAGTCCCTGGATGCGGCGGAGGACAACGCTGCGCTCTCCATCCAGTCCAGGTGCGCGCGATATTTGGTCAGCTGCGCATCGGCGTGCATGAATTCAGGTCCGTGAGCTGAATCGAGCTGCACGGTGTCGAGTTGCGGTACGACACCGTGGGCGTAGAGGAGCGCGTGCCCGGCTCCAGGGAATGCGCCGCGGCTGACTGGAATCACCCGCACATCGATGTGCTCGCGTTCGGACATCTCGCACAGATGTAGCAGCTGCTCCCGTGCGACGTCCCTGCCGCCGAACTGCATGCGCAGGGCAGCTTCGTGGACGTAGCCCACGTAGTCGATGGGATTCTCACGGTCGAGTACCTGTTGCCTTTCCATCCGATGCGCCACCCGCAACTCGATCTCCAGACGGGACAGCTCGGGCAGAACGGCGCCGAACACCGCACGGGCGTATCCGTCTGTGTGGAGCAGACCAGGTAGGTGGACGGTCTGAGCTGTACGGATGCGAGCCGCGTGCCATTCGAGCTCGGCGATATCCAGGAGGCCTGACGGGAGCGTTCCCCTGTACTGCTCCCACCACCCACGCTCGCGTTGTTCGGCCACCTCTACAAGTGCCTCAACGTAACGTGGGTCGGCGCAGGCGTAGTTGCAGGCCAACGTACGGACACGTGCGGGTGCGATTGGACGGACTCCGGCCTCCATGTTGGAGATCTTCGTCCGGTCGATACCCAGCAAGCCCGCCGCGTAGGCGGTGGTTGCCTCGGCTGCAACGCGCATCTTGCGCAGTTCGGCACCGAGTCGCTTCTGGCGTTCTGTCGGAGTGGAACTGCTCGGCATGGGCCCTCTCTTCCACGGACTGTGCGCACAGTCTGCCGCCGCGCCGGGCGCCCAGTCCAACAGATGGGAGGTAATTGCCTCTGATTCGATGGCATGAGTGCCACCGCTGCGCTACTTTGGGTTACGCACCGCTCACACAGCGACGACGAGCCGGAAGTGCATCACGCGGTCCTGCCCGCAACCTCCTTCCCTGGGAGGGGCAGTCCCGCGTCAGGGAGACAGGCCACTGCTCGTCCGCAGCGCAACAGTGTGAGCCACCTGTGCGCGCCCACGCGAAAGAGGGACACCGCCAACTCGCCACCCGCATCAGGGGAGTCAGTCATGCACTCATCTCCATTCACCGCACTCTGCCCGGCTCTCGCCGAGGCGCGTACCACGGGCCTGTATCCGCATCCCCATCCGCATCCGCATCCGCGCTCGGCCGCATCCCGCAACCCGCACCAGCAACTCCAGCAACCCCCGCAGCCCCATCTGCGCTCCAAGGGCCGCTCCGCGCACACCCTCGCGCTGAGCTTCACACTGCCGGGCGATGTCCGTAGCGCGTTCATCGGGCGCACCGCGATCGCCGCCGCTCTGGAGGCGCACGGGCTCGCCCCGTACGTCTGGCCGGCAACGCACGCGGCCGCCGAACTCATTGCCGTCACGGCCAGGATGAGCCCGGGGAAGGAGCTGTACGTATCCCTGCGCCACCGGGACGACGCGCTCCGCCTCCTCGTCTGGGACCAGCACCCGCGCCACTCCGAACCGGACATGGCCACGCTCTGCGAGACACGGCGTCGGCGGGCGCTCTGGCTGTTGACGGCTGTGGTGGACGACTGGGGCGGGGAGTGGGGTGTCCGCGAAGCCTCACTGCCGCAGCTTGGTATCAAGTCCTGGGTGCAGTTGCCCCGTTGACATTCCCGATCGGGATACCTCCGGTTGCGTCCCGCAGGCGGGCTCCAAGAGTGTCCGGTCCGGATGCCGGGATCCCGGCCGCGATGAGAGCGCGGTGGAGCTTTGGTGCTTCGGTGTCGGCTGCGATGACGCCGCTGGAGCCTGCCTGCTCCAGCGCTGTGTTCACGGCCGCGACTGTCGCGGCGGCCGGCAGGTCGAGCTGCCCCTTGGTCCACGTGCCTGCCGATCCGGCGTGCGGACCGAACTGCACCGGGCAGCCGCGGTCGGTTCGTACTTCCAGGGTGTACGGAGTCGTCGTTGAAGATTGAACGTGACGTCTGAATACCGCCGGACCCGCAGGGCGTTCCGGTCTTGGATTGAGCGTGTCCAAGACCGGAAAAAGGAGTTTTACGGAGATGACGATGAACGGTGCGACGGGGCTCGACGGCAAGGTGGCCCTGGTGACCGGCGGCAGCCGGGGGATCGGGGCAGCGGTCGCGCTGCGGCTGGCCGGGGACGGCGCAGACGTGGCGCTGACCTACCAGGGCTCGGCCGAATTGGCCGAAGAGGTGGTCGCCAAGATCACCGCGATGGGTCGGACCGGCTGGGCCGTCCGCGCGGACAGCGCCGACCCGGAGGCGGTGCGCGGCGCGGTGGCGGCGGTCGCCGAGCGGTTCACGCGGCTGGACATCCTGGTGAACAACGCGGGTGTCGGCGCCGTCGGGCCGATCGAGGCGGTGGCACTCGACCAGATCGACCAGGTGCTGGCGGTGAACGTTCGCGCGCCCTACCTCTACGCCCAGGCGGCGCTGCAGTACCTGGCCGAGGGCGGACGGATCGTGAGCATCGGCAGCTGCATCGCCCAGCGCGTAGCCTTCCCCGGAAGCGCCCTCTACGCGACCAGCAAGGCCGCGCTGATCGGCTTCACCAAGGGCATGGCCCGGGAGCTCGGCCCGCATGGGGTCACCGTCAACCTGGTCCACCCGGGCCCGATCGACACCGACATGAACCCGGGCGACGGCGATTCCGCCGACTTCCAGCGCGGCTTCACCGCGCTCGGCCGCTACGGCACGGCGGCGGAGGTCGCGGACGCCGTTTCGTACCTGGCCGGCGAGAGCGCCCGATACGTCACAGGCGCGGAGCTGGCGGTGGACGGTGGCTTCGCAGTCTGAGCCCTCTCGGTCCGACGCAGGCCAGGTAGACCTTGGCGCTCAGTCCATCACGGCATCGACCCGTGATCTCGGGCAGTGGATCACGGCGGGACGTACCCGAGCGGTACGGGTCCTGGGTCACCCTGCACGCCCGCTTCCGCCGCTGGGCCAAGGACGGGACCTTCGAGCGAGACCGCACGCGGTTCACCGCTGAGATGGGCGCCATCCGGGTGCCCCGGTCGGGTCCGGGACGGCCCCGGACCCGACCCGCCCATGTCATCGGCGACAAGGGCTACAGCTCGAAGGCGATCCGCGCCTGGCTTCGGCAGCACGAAAAGGGCCTGGTCACGCTCCGTCTGCTGTACGAGGTGGACGGCTCGCAGTACTACTGCGACAGCATGCCGTACCAGTTTCCGCCCATCGGGGTCGGCCAGCGCTTGGACGTCATCTACGACGCTAAGGACCCCAACTACTCCGTGGTCGTGGAACAGCGTGGGCGAGGCGTGGCGCCGTGGTTCGTCGGCGGGATCGCCCTGGTGTTTCTGGTGTTGCTCTGGCTTGCGTATCTGTGAACGTGGCGCGTGCACAAGGGGCTCGGAGATCTCGGTATGCGGGTCACTTCTTACCAGGTCTGGTCTGCCAGATGATCCAAATGAAGCCGCCTAGTGTCTCGTGATCCTGATTGTGTTACTTCGAGTTGTTATTGACGAGTTTCTTCACGTTGGTCTGGACGAGTCGGACCTTGGCGAGAATCTCGTCGGCGGTGGCGGTCCAGGTGAAGGGCTTCGCGTTCTCGTTCCAGGAGTTGATGTAGTCGCGGATCTGCTTGACCAGGACGTTGACGCTGGAGAACGTGCCACGGCGGATGGACTGCCGGGTGATGATCCCGAACCAGATCTCGATCTGGTTCAGCCACGAGGATCCGACAGGGGTGAAGTGGACGTGCGGGTTCTTCGCCAGCCACGCCTTCACGTCCGGGGTGGTGTGCGTGGACAGATTGTCCAGGACGACGTGGATCTCCTTTCCCGCATGCGGTTTCACCGCCTTCTTCAAGAACGCCAGGAAGTCCGCGCCGTTCCGGCTCGGCTTGCACTCGCCCAGCACTTCACCAAGCGTGACGTTCAACGCGGCGAACAGGTTCGTGGTGCCGTGCCGCACATAGTCGTGGGTGCGCTTCTCGGTGGCCGCGAAGGCCACCGGCAGCACTGGCTGGGTTCGGTCCAGGGCCTGCACCTGCGTCTTCTCGTCGACCGACAGCACCACGGCGCCACCGGGCGGGGCCAGGTACAGGCCGATGACATCGGCGACCTTCTCCGCGAACGTCGGGTCCTTCGAGATCTTGAAGGTGCCCGAACGATGCGGTTTCAGGTTCTCCTCACGCCAGACGCGGGCAACGTAGTGCCAGGACACCGAAACGCCCTCGCGCCGCTTCAAGTAGCCGGCCAGCGTTCGCGTCGACCAGTACCGACGTTCTACAAACAGGATCACGAGACACTAGGGCATACAGGGCAATACGCCTAGATCAAATGCCCTCTAAGCAGCAACCTCCCACCGTGGGGACGCTGCCCGGGACAGGAACTTGCAGAGCCCCGGCCGACCACAGGCCGTGAGAACCTGGCGCCATGAAAGCGAATCGCGGCCCCCTCGGCGATGAGCGGCGCGACCGCGGCCCCGAACTGCCGCCTACCCGCGGCGTCCTGATCACCGGCAGCCTGGTGCGCGTGTCGGGCGCGGCCGCCGCGGGCTGCGGGGCGCTGTTCGGTCTGCTTCCCGTCCTCGCACTCATCGGCAGATTCGGCTTCCCCGACGACCCACCGGACTTCGTGCCGGTGTTCGGCGGCCCCCTCATCGCTGCGAGCCTTGGTATCGCCGTCTTCCTGATCGTGCTCGGCTACTCCCTGACCTTCCAGCAACTGGCGCTCGCGGACATGTACGCAGCGGCCGAGGACTCCCCCTCGCTGGGGAACGCGGTCGAGGTGCGTGGCCCCGTCAGCCGCACGCCGTTCTTCCCGGCGGTCGTAACCAGCATCGTCATCGGTTCCCTTCTCCTTGCAACGGCCGGCGTCTTGCTCGCCGCGTCCGCCTGGCCGGCGATCGCGATGATTCTGCTCGTCCTGGGCGTGCTCTGTGTCCCGGCCGTACTCGCTCTGATCGCCGCCGACCGACGGTGGCGCCGCACGGCGGGCGAGCGCCTTCCCGCACAGGCCCTGGGCGAACAGGGCCACGCGCGGCTCCTCCTCGGCGACGCGGACACGAAGCTGCGGCAGCAGGTCAAGGCCCGAGACCGCGCCGAGGCCACCGACCTCGACCGCGCGAGCATCCCTGTGCTCG
Source organism: Streptomyces sp. NPDC111516 (assembly GCF_055635345.1). Lineage (NCBI taxonomy): Bacteria > Bacillati > Actinomycetota > Actinomycetes > Kitasatosporales > Streptomycetaceae > Streptomyces > Streptomyces sp. NPDC111516. The sequence continues at coordinate 93,109 of NZ_JBVKBV010000002.1, forward strand.
CGACCCTCGTCATCGCCATGCTCGCCATGATGAGCCCCTCGCTCTCGCCCACGACTCCCATCTGGAAACAGGTGCAGCTGGCCGGCGCCGGACTCGGCGTCCTGTGCCTGCTCCTCGTCCCCTGCATCGCGGTGCTCCGGGTCCGGCGACTGCGACGCACCCTCGTGCGGGTACGCCGCGGCGGAGCGGATGTGACCGCCATCGACCGCGCGCACGCGATCACCGCGACGGCGACTCATGCGTCCGAGGTGCACGCGGCGACGACGGTCTGGGCGCTGCTGGGCGCAGGAGCGCTCGGCACGCTGATCCCCCGGACCACTGATATCGCGCCTGTACTGATCGTCGCGGGCATCTGGGCGCTCGGCTTCACCGCGCTCGTCGCGCTGTCGATGCGCTCGGACGTGGCCGCCCCGAAGCTCCGGGAGGAATTCGGCTACCGACTCCCGACCCAGACCTCCGGAAACGACAACACCTGGCACTGAGATTCAGGTCCGGTAGTTCGCTGGGAGCACGACTCCGGAACGGCTATGAGGATGGCGCTGTGCCACTCCGGTCCCGTCGAGGCGCGTCGGCCCCGGGTGACGAGGCCGCCCGCCGATGTGAGCAGGGCGGCCGCGCGGGACGCGATGTCGGCGCCGCTGACAAGCGCGGGGCGCTTTCCGGTGAAGAACTCGGCCGCGTACTGGTAGCGCGGTGGTTCATGCCGGTCGACGACCCGAGGCTCGTTGAGGAACAGCAGGCTCAGATCGCTGCCGGGGGTCAAGTCATCTATCAACATGGTCAGTTGAGACCGTAGGACTCGGCCCAGGCGGTCCAGTTCTTCCTGCGCGCCGGGTATGGGACCCATGGTTCCCCCTCCGGGAGGTCAAGGTATGTTGCCGATCGTCACGCAGGCCGCGGCCCGTGCCCAGTTGCTGCGGCATCTCACCGAAACGCTCCGGGCGCTGCCCGTCGAACTGTCCCTCGCACTGCGGCATCCCGACCTCCCCAGGGCGAGGATGCACGACGGCGTCACCCTGTTCGGCAGTCCTTTCGACGATGACGATGCTGATGGCGACAAGGGCGATGACGTCGGTCGGTCCGCCGCTTTCGACATCGGGTACTGGGTGGTCGGGACCACGCCCGACACCTCCGGCGCGTATCTCGACATGGTGATGCGCGTCTGGAGCGACCGGGGTTGGACGACGCGGACCTTCAGGGATTCGCCGCCGCTTGCCGGGTACGCGCACAGCCCCGACGGAAACGGGTTCAGCGTCAGGCAGAGCATCAACGGATACCTCAGCATGTCCGGGACGACTCCGGCCTTCATGGTCGACCCGAACCCCGGAGACCCATTCCCGGACCGGATCGACCACCCGGCCGGCGAGCTTTAGCGCGGGTTCCCGCGGACCTCGATGAAGTCGCCCTCATCGTCGAAGACCTGCTCCCCGGCCAGGGTGCCGTCGTGGTTCCAGGAGCGCCACACACCGTGGCACTGGCCCCACACCATGCGGCCCTCGGACATCAACGGTCCGTCGGCCCGGAATGAGCGGGCCGGTCCGTGCGCGTAGCCGTCGACGTAGAAGTCGGCATCGGCACGACGCAGGCGGGGGGCCGGTGCCGCCCCAGCCGTCGACCGAGGTGTGAGCGCGGCGCCCGCCCCGTGACGGGGCGGGCGCCGGGCGCGCGGGTGCTGCGTTCGCGGCCACTCAGTCGAGACAGAACTCGTTGCCCTCGATGTCCTGCATCACGAGGCACGACTCGTTGTAGCCATCGGCACGCAGTAGTCGCACGCGTACCGCGCCGAGCGCGACCAGTCGTGCGCATTCGGCCTCAAGTGCGGCCAGGCGCTCTTCACCCACGAGCCCGATGCCGACCCGCACGTCAAGATGCAGCCGATTCTTGACGACCTTGCCTTCGGGAACGCGCTGGAAGAACAGTCGCGGGCCCACACCTGAGGGATCGATGCATGCGAACGCCGAACCCTGACGCTCAGGCGGCAGTGCGCGATCGAAATCGTCCCAAGTAGCAAACCCCTCCGGCGGCGGCGGTACGACGTACCCCAACACCTCGCACCAGAAACGAGCGACGCGCTCAGGTTCTGCGCAGTCGAAGGTGACTTGGATCTGCTTGATCGATGTCATCGGTCCATCGTAGAGGCGGGGTCTTTCGTCGCCTCCACGTTTTGGCCCGCCCCTGGCCAGGTTGTGGTGCATGCGGCCCACTCTTGGCGACGAGTGGGGCCTTGAGCCGTGGGATGACGATCCTGACGGTGTCCCCACTGAAGCCCGCCCCGGTGTCACCTTCCAGCGCACCAAGACATGGAAGGATTCCCGCGATCCGGGCCGCGAGGCAAAACTGGACCGGATCGAGGATCAGCCCTGGAGGCAGCGGGCAATCAGCTGTGAACCCTCAGCGGTGAGCAACAGCGGCATGAGCCGACGTAACGCAGCCGCCTGCTGATGAACTCGCTTAGAGGAGCTCACAAAATGGGCGCCCGGCTCGCGACGCCTGGCACGCACGCTCGCTGCGTTGCCGAAATGCCCTAGTAGCTCCGCTACGAGGACCTTCCGGCGCCTTGCGATCGCACGCACCAGACGCCGCGAGCTGATCGGACTCCCATTTTGTGAGCTCCTCTTAAGCGTGGCTCGCCGGGTCGGGGCCGAACCGGGAACGTCTTGAGCGGGACCACATCCGCTCACGACGTACAACTCGTCCAGCCATACTCCCCCGGCCCTCACACCGTCCGATGCGACCGGGGCGACCAGCGTCGTCACCACGGGCTCGCGCCCGTCCAGGAACCAGACCTCCACGTCCAGGCCGACGCTATGGAAGAGAAGCCCATTGTCGGTCTGCTCCGGGCCCGAAAAGCCGGCGCCCTCGACCAGGAACGCGAACTCGACGCCCACCTCCGCCCGGAATGCCTCGGCCAGATCCCAGCGATTCCCCATCCTTCGATACTCCGAGATCGTCAGCGCCGGCGGAAGACCCGAACCCGGTGAATCTTCCCCGTCACAGCACTGGCTCACTTGCGCTCGAGCGCGGCCCGCACGGTCTCGGTGTCCGTGCCCTCGGTGTCGACCAGGTTGGTGGGGATGAGGGTGCCGTCGATCAGGACCACCTCCCAGCCTTGCTTGGCGACTTTGTTCAGGGCGCGGTCCAGGTGCTGGGCTTGTGCGGCGAGTAGTCCGATCAGTTTGTCGCGCCGGCGGCGGACGGTGGACTCGGAGACGTTGTTGCCGTCGGCCATGTCGGCCAGGCGCTGGTCGTGGCGCAGATCGGCTCGCCGGCGTAGACGACCACCCCACGCCCTGTCCCGTGCGAAGGAGGTGTCTGAGTCATACTGAGGCGCCGGAGCACAGGGGAGGCACACAGCGCATGGGGTACGGGGTGGACGGTGCGGACCTGCCGGAGCGCATCGGCGGGTACGTCGTGGAGCGGGAGTTGGGCGTCGGCGGGATGGGCATCGTCTATCTGGCGCGTTCGCGCGGCGGGCGCGCGGTGGCCGTGAAGGTGGCGCGCTCGGAGCTTGCGACCGACCCGCACTTCCGGGAGCGGTTCCGTGCCGAGGTCGAGGCCGCGCGCAGCGTGGGCGGCTTCCACACGGCCCCGGTGGTGGACGCAGACCCGGCAGCGGCGGCACCCTGGCTGGCCACGGCGTATGTTCCCGGGCCCACGCTTGCTGCGCTGATCGAGTCCGAGGGGCCGATGGACGAGGCGCGGCTACGGCAGCTGGGCGCGGCGCTCGCCGAGGCGCTGGCGGCCATCCACGGCTGCGGCCTGGTGCACCGTGACCTGAAGCCCGGGAACATCATCATGGCTTCGGACGGCCCGCGGGTGCTGGACTTCGGTATCGCGCGGGCGCTGGAGTCCACGCGCCTGACGGCCACCGGTACGGCCTTCGGGACGCCGGGCTTCCTGGCGCCCGAGCAGGCGCTGGGGCAGGAAGTCAGCGGCGCCGCCGACGTGTTCGCACTCGGCGCAGTGCTTGTCGCGGCGGCGGGCGGCAGCGCGTTCGGGGCGGGCACGCCGATGGGTCTCATGTACCGGTCGGTGCATGAGACGCCGGATCTGGCCGCGGTGCCGGACGGCCTGCGTCCGATCCTGGCGTCGTGCCTGGCCAAGAACCCCTACGTACGGCCCACGCCCGATGGCCTGTTGGACCTGTTCTTGTGTGCACCGGGCATCGCGACGCCCTCCCCGACGGTGGTGGTACCTCCGCCGCCCTCCTACGCACCCTCCAACGTCGTTCCGTTGCACGAGGCCCCGGCCGAGTACGCCCCTGTGGGCAACGCGTCGCCCGACACGGACCTCGCCTTCATGGCGGTCGCCGCGAAGTGCGCCCTCCTGATCGACGCCATGGGGGTCAGTCTCGCTGCGGAGGCCGGTGAGCTGCATTTCACCTGGGCCGAGATCAACACGGTCGAGTACGCGGCCGTGGGCCCCAGGCACCTCAGGGTCTTCGTCCGTCTCCACAACGGCGCCACGTACCCGTGCTTGCTCGCCGCACGCAAGCGGTCCCGCCTCCGGGAATGGCTGACGGACCTGCCGCTGATCCTGGAGTGCTTCACGTAGCCGCCGCACCGCCTGGGCGGGACCGCGGCCCTCCCCCAGATGGCCGGCCGTCGCGGTGTTGAGTCCGATCGGACCATCCGCGCAGCGAGGCCCCTCCGGCGTGCGGTCCCGACCCCACACCGGACGCGACGGTGTGGGGGCAGTGAAGGTTCCCCTTGACACGGCCCGTGTCAAGACATCTCAGGGGGCCAGGAAGTCAAGCCGGCTCCTCGGTAGTCGGCTTGTAGGCCAGGAAACTGGCGAACTTCCAGTTCAGTTTCTCGTCGGGCTCCTGCACCAGCTGAGCGGTGATGGTGAATTCGGCCTGGTTCAGCAGCTCAGCGAGCTGGTGTGTGGGCAGCCGATACGACGCGTAGGACACGAGGTGGCCGCCATAGCCGTGTGTCGGACGGCGGTGCTCACCGGTGCCTACGTGGCCGGCGAGGAGGAGATGTCCGCCGGGTGCCAGGGTGCGGTGGAACTCGGCGAACACGACCGGCAGCAGCTCCGGAGGTGTGTGGTGGGTGGAGTAGTACGCCAGGATGCCGCCGAGCGTGTCGTCTTCGATCTCCAGCGCGGTCATGGAGCCCACGGAGAAGCGCAGGTCCGGATAGGTGCTTCGGGCCAGTTCGATCATCTTTGGGGACACATCGATGCCGAATGCAGAAACCCCGAGTCCGGCCATGTGCGCCGTCACTCTTCCGGGTCCGCAGCCCAGGTCCGCGACCGGCCCTCGGTCGGATGCCTGCACCAGCTCGGCGAAGGCGGTCAGCATCGAGCGTGACAGGGGGTCCAGCTCAGACGGGGTCTTGACGAGGGCGGCGTAGTCGTCGGCCACGGTGTCGTATGACTCCCGAACAGCGGCAAGGTAGGAAGGCTCAGTCACGCCGTGAATCTAGACGGTGCACCGACAGCGCCTGTGACCGATGGCCGCGGAGGAGCCGTCCGGCTCACCGTGGCCGACCGGTCACCGGTTCGCCGACCGCACCCGGACCGTTCACGCCACAGTCCATGCCCTGGTGGAGGCAGGGCACAGCCGTCGCGCGATCCAGCGGCAGCTCGGCATGACGAGCCGAACCGTCAAGCGGTACGCGGACGCCGTCAGGCAGGACGACCTCCCCAGCCTCCACACGCTCGCCGCGGGCATCGACCGCGACCGTGAAGCCGTCCTTGCCGGCCTCACCCTCCCCTGGAACTCGGGCGTCGTCGAAGGCCATGTCAGCCGGATCAAGATGCTCAAGCGCCAGATGTTCGGCCGAGCCGGCTTCGGACCTCCTGCGCAAGCGAGTCCTGCTCGCACCATGACATGGGCTGTCTGCTCAGAGACCGAGCCGCGCTGGCCTGGCTGGAACACCAGAAGTGATCAATGCCGTCAAAGGAGTCGCAAGGTCGCGGGGGAGAAGAGGTCGGCACCAGCATAAGAATCGCGAACCGGCAGAAAAGGATGCGGTCGTCCTCGTCGAGGACGACCGCGCGGACTGAATGACGCAGGTGCAACGTGCGCGACTCGGACCACCCAACGGGCAGGAGGCGGACTCTCAGAGATGGCAGCGGCTGCAGGTGTCCCAAACGTGACCATGGCCCCATGCTGTCCGGCGGACCGCCCCCGCCGAATCATGCGCAAGGTTCAACTCGACTCCTCCGCTCGGGGGATGGAGACATTCGCTTCGACCGAACAGCCGGCGATGCCCGACGTTGATGTGCGACGCGAGTTGCCGACACTTTGCACCTGCGGGTGCGTGATCACGTCCCTGAGTGTCGGCGGACGGTCGATTGCCGACATGTCGGCCCGTGATCGCGAGTCCCCGACGCATCACCCCGCCCCGCCCCAGTCATTAGCAACTCTGGTTGACTATCTCCATTAGTCAACTACAGTTGCTTGCATGTCCGCCGCCAAGAATCCCCTTCCTCAAGAGCCCGCTGACACCCTGGCGGCTGTCGTGGCGTTGCGGCGCCTTGCCGATCAACTGGAGGACGCCGCTGTCGAGCAGGCCATGCGAGCGGGCTGGAGCTGGCCGCAGGTCTCCGAGGCGCTTGGTGTCACCCGCCAAGCCGTCCACAAGAAGCACGCCAAGCGGCTCATCGCCGCCGGAGTCAAGCTGAGGAGGCGCGGCGATGAGCGCGTTTGACAAGTACCTGCATGCGGTCATCGTGCGGGCGATGGAAGAAGCTCAGAATGATGGGTCGGCGACGATCGACGCGCACCATCTTCTGTTGTCGCTCGCCGCGGATCAGGGGTCTACCGCTCAGCAGGTCCTGGCCTCGGTTGGGCTCGATCGCGCTGCTGTCCGCGAGGCACTGGACCGGGAGTTCGAGCACAGCCTGAGCATGGTTGGAGTGTCTCCGGCCGCCTACGACCTTCCCGGACCGAGCCACGCTTCCCAGCAGCCCAAGATGGGTGCGTCCGCCAGACTCGCACTGGAGCGGAGCTTCGCCTCCGCCCGCAAGAAGGACCTGCGGTCAGCGCATCTACTGCTCGGGATCCTGCAGGCTCAAATCGGCACCGTGCCACGTGCTCTCGCCCTGGCCGGTATCGATCAGGCCGAGCTGACGGACCGCGTACGGCAGACGCTCAACAGCCAGGATCAGTGACCACTGGAAACAACTGACACGGCCGATTCACCCCGCGGCCGTGCCCTAAGGGCTGTGCAGCGAGTCCTGTAGGCGTGGGTGCGCGATGGATCGCACGCTGCGCTGGGCCCTAAATCCCTGGTGAGAGCCAGTGATCCACGCTGTGGAGAGGGGCCGGGCGGCCAGCTGCGGGTCACACACGACAGGGAGAGCCACATGCACCAGCACACTGCTCGTACAGAGAGCGGCCGACCGGGCGCCGAACCAGCCAAGGATGCGGGCGCCGTATCCGAGTCCGCGCCGGCCTCAGGGGCCGAGGGCTACGAGGCGATCCAGCACTTACTTCAGCAAGCCGTGACTCTAGGCGGCCTTCCCGGCATTCTTGCTGAGGTCCGCGACGGCGACCGGCAGTGGTTCGCGACCGCAGGAGTGGCCGACACCCGAACCGGCCGCAAGCGCTCACAGCGGGACCGGTTCCGCATCGGCAGCATCAGCAAGACGTTCGTGGCCACCGTCGTGCTGCAGCTGGCGGCCGAAGGCAGGCTGAGCCTGGATGACACCGCGGAACAGTGGCTGCCCGGCGTGGTCCACGGCCACCACCACGACGGTGCCAGGGTGAACATCAGGATGCTGCTCAACCACACCAGCGGCATCTTCAACTACACCGATGACCAGGAAGCACTGAACCGTTACGAGACACACACCCCCGAGTCGCTGGTGCAGATCGCCGTATCCCATCCGCCCACCTTCACACCGGGTTCGGGCTGGGCGTACTCCAACACCAACTACGTCCTCGCAGGCTTGATCATCGAACGGGCCACCGGCCGCGCGCTCGGCGAGGAGATCACGGAGCGGATCTCCCGCCCACTCGGCCTGACCGGCACGTACCTGCCGCACGGCAACGACCCGACGATCCACGGGTCACACTCCCGGCACTACACGAAGCTGTTCCGGACCGACCCCGGCGCGCCGGTCCACGACGCGACCGAGCTCGATTCATCCATGTTCTGGGCGGCCGGCGGCGTGATCTCCACCGCCGGGGACCTCAACCGGTTCTTCGGCGCCCTGCTGGGGGGCCGGATACTGTCACCGGACCAGCAACGCGACATGTTCACCACCGTGCCGACCCGCGACTGGATTTCCGACGCCGCCTACAGCCTCGGCGTTTCCTCAGTGAGACTGCCCTGCGGCGAAACGGTCTGGGGCATGGGGGGTGCGCTCTTCGGATCGTGGTCCTACGCCTATGGCGCTCGCGGTGGCGAACAGATGGTCACCACCAACGTCAACGGCGACTGGAGCAACGGCGGTTGGGACGACCCCATCGGTATCTTCACCGATCTGCTTCAGGCGAAGTTCTGCCGCCGGAGCGGTACCTGACACCGGAGTCACAGCGTCGGCCGCATCAAGTCGTGGGTGTGGAGCGGGATGGGGCGGTCGTCGCCCCGTCCCGCTGCGGCGGACCGGCCACGGCCGATTCCCGGACGCCGAGACGATGCGGCCGAGGCCGAACGGATGCGGCAACGGTCAGCGGGAGCCGGGGCCACCACGCGGAGCCTCGGCCGTGACCAGCAGGGCGGCGAGCAGGCCCGCCAGCAGCGTGAGGCCGACCGCGCACCAAAGAGTGACGGAGTAGCCGCCCAGGACTGCCCTGTCCGTCTCCCTTACGACGTTGGACAGGGCCGGCGGAAGGCTCTGTCGGCCGAGCAGGATGCCTTTCTCGGCTGCTTCGGTCAAGCCCGCGGGAGCGCCTGACAGGTGATCCAGCCGGGCGGCGACCGCCGAGGCGAGGATGCCGCCGAACAGGGGCGAGGCGGCCCAGTTTCCGGACTGCTGGGCCATGTTGACCATCGCCGAGGTCCCGCCGGAGTCCTGCGGGGTGATCCCGCCGGTCGCGGTGGCGTAGAGCGGCACCAAGGCAAGGCCCAGACCGAAGCCGATGAGGAGAATGCCGGGCAGCACCTGGGTGGCGTACGCACTGTCGGTGTCGAGGCCGGTCAGGAGCGCCAGACCGATTGCCGCCAGCACCAGGCCCGGCACGATGAGGCCGCGGGGCGCCAGTCGGCGGTACAGGCGGGCGGAGACCTGGGTGGAGGCGATGACGACCGCGCCCGCCATGGGCAGCAGGGCCATGCCGACCTGGGACGGGGTGTAGCCGAGGGCGCCCTGCAGGTACCTGGCCAGGACCAGGTGCTGGAAGAGCATGCCCATGCCGATGAAGGCCAGGGCGAGGCAGGAGCCGACGCGGTTGCGGTCCTTGAAGACGTACGCAGGCAGGAGCGGGCTGGTCGTCGTGGTCTGCCACCAGGCGAAGACCAGGAGCAGGACGAGTCCGCCCACGAGGAGGACCACGGACAGGAAGTCGGTCCAGCCGTGCGACTCGGCCCGGCCGAAGCCGTAGACGAGGGCGGCCAGCCCGAGAGAGCCGAACAGCAGGCCTGGTACGTCGAGGCGGGCAGGCGAGCGGACCGGGGTGTCGTGCACCAGGGTGGCCGCACCGATCAGGGCCAGCACGGCGAGCGGGACGCCCGCGTACAGGCACCAGCGCCAGCTCAGAATCTGGATCAGCCATCCGTTCGCGAACAGGCCGATCGCCGTTCCGCCGCCGGCGAGCACCGCATAGATCCCGAAAGCCCTGCCCCGCTCCTTCGGATCGGTGAAGCCGGCCGACACCAGGGCCAGCACGGCCGTTGAGAGCAGCGCGGCGGACGCGCCCTGCAGGACGGTGGCTCCGATGAGCACGCCGAAAGAAGAGGCCGAGCCGCCGATCGCGCCCGCCACCGCGTAGCCGGCCAAACCGGTGATCAACGTCCGTTTGCGGCCGAGGAGATCGGCGATGTGTCCGCCGAGCAGCAGCAGTGCGCCGAATGCCAGTCCGGAGGCGAGGGGCATCGACGTCATATGACGGAGATTCAGATCGGCGTAGATGGCCGGCAGCGCAACGGCCGTGGTCGTCGTGCCGATCAACACCAGCAGTTGCGCCAGCGCTGCCACCCCCAGCCCCCACCATCGTCCGGGGCGCGGGGCATGGGCGTCGGCCGGGGCCGGTGACGCGGGCCAGGCACCGGGCGCCGGGCCCGCGGATGGTGCGAACCCCGGCGGCGCCGGGCGGTGGTCCGCCGGGGTCGTCGGGGTGTACGCGGGGGGCGGGGGAAGCGGCTGGGGCTGCGGGGGACGCTGGGCCTGGGCAGGGATACGCGGGTCCGGCTGCGCGGCGCGTGTCTCCGGGGTGAAGTCCAGCAACTGGGCGGCGTGACGCCCGAGTTGGGCGAGCACCGGGCCGGGCAGCCATTCGCCGTCCTGGTCGGTGGCCGTGCGGGCGGCCACGTCGGCGGGCGTGGGCCGCTGTGCCGGGTCCTTGTGCAGGCACGCGCGTACGAGATCGACGAGTGACTCCGGTACGCCGGTCAGGTCCGCCTCCTCCTCCGCGATCCGGAAGAGGTGTGCGTTCAGGCCGGTTTCCGTGGCGCCGAAGAGGAGGCGGCCGGTGGCGGCGTAGACGAGGACGGCGCCCAGGCAGAACACATCACTGGCCGGGGTGAGTTCGAGGCCGCGTACCTGCTCGGGCGACATGAAGCCGGGGGAGCCGATGAGCATCCCGGTGCGGGTGTGCAGGCTGTCCTCGGCCAGGCTGTCCATGGCCCGTGCGATACCGAAGTCGATCACGCGCGGGCCGTCCACCGTCACCAGCACGTTGGACGGTTTGAGGTCGCGGTGGATCAGGCCCGCCCCGTGGACCGACTGCAGAGCCACTGCCAGGCGGTTGGCGAGGGTGCGGACCGAGTGCTCGGGCAACGGCCCGAAGTCCTTGGCGACCACGGTGGTCAGATCGGGCCCGGGGATGTACTGGGTCGCCACCCAGGGCACCCGGGCCTCGGTGTCGGCGTCGAGCACGGCTGCGGTCCAGGTCCCGCCCACCCGCCGGGCAGCCGCCACCTCGCGGGCGAACCGCTTACGGAATTCCGGGTGCTGAGCGTGCTCGGCCTGCACCACCTTCACGGCCACTGTCCGTCCGGCTTCCGAGCGGCCCAGGTACACCAGGCCCATGCCACCCGCACCCAGACGGGCAATCAGGCGGTACGGGCCGATGCGCGTCGGATCCTCGGTGATCAATTGGTCCACGGCAACAAGGTAGTTGAGAAGCCCGTGATCAGGGCGTCGGCCGCCTCCTTTCGTCACCGTTCCGCAACAGGCATGAACCGCTCCGCCGGGTGCCCCGTACAGCCCGGTGTGCGCGGCTCAGCGACCGCGTCGACCCGAAACGAGAGAAGGAACCGACATGGCCGGCGGCAACATCAGCATCAGCCCGGACGAGATGCGGGAGGCCTCGATCTGGCTGCAGAACCAGAAGGAACTGATGCAGCAGAGCCTCCACGAGGCCAACACCAAGATGGATGAGATGGTCGAGGCGGCCTATGCGACGCCGGGCTCCGAGAGCAAGTTCCGTCCGTTCTGGGAGGAGTACAAGAACGGCACCGAAAAGGCGATCGAGGGCCTGCAGGGCGTCAGCGAGTTCATCAAGCAGGTCGCCGACGCGTTCGTCGACACCGACGACCAGACGTCCGGCTCCATCGGCTGACGTGCCCTCGTGTCCGGTCCCGCCCTTCTGCGGCGGGACCGGGCGGCGGCGGCCGGAGAGGAGGAACCGATGACCCGCATCAGCGTCCCCCTCGAGGACCTGAACGAGACGGTCAAGTCACTTGAGGACATCGGGGATCGGATCAACAACACCGCGCGGCTCAGCGACGTCGGATCGAAGGACGATGTGGGCGATTCGAAGCTCGCCGACTCCCTCGCCGACTTCGACCACGCATGGGGCAAGGGCCACGAGAAGGTGCAGGACAACGTGAAGGTCTTCTCCGAGAACACGAAGAAGATCTCCGAAGCCTTCACGCAGACGGACGACGAGACCGTCAAGGTGCTCGACGACTCCAAGACGACCTGACGACAGCCTGCTGGCAGAAGGGACATGCGTCATGACGCATCCGGTCACGGACCGGGCTACGGGGGCGCCCGCGCACTACAAGCTGCGCTACCCCGGCTCCTGGTGGCATCTGGACCTCGACCCGAGCACCCGGGACGCGTCCATCCGCCGCCGTATCGAGCACCAGGCGAAGGGGGTTCCGCAGCTCTCCCGCGAGAGGCTCGACGGCCTGATCCGCGACACCCGCCGGACCGCCCGCGAGGCCTACGCCCGGGGGGCGCTCCAGGCGGCGGGGATGGTCGGGTTCCCCGGCGGGGACGCGATGCTCAGCGCCACGTCCGTCGTGCTGCGGATGCCCGTGCCGGAGGATCAGTCGGCGGATCTGGCCGAGGTGCTGTTCGGGGCGGGCATGCAGGCCGGGGACCCGCAGAGCAGTGGGTACCCGCCGCGCGAGGTGGATCTGCTGGAGCTTCCGGACGTCGGACCGGTCGGGCGGATCGCCTCGATCGAGGACATCGACTACAAGGGCACGCCGGTGCGTACGGCGCTGCTGCACACGCTGTTCCCGATCCCGAACCGCCGGGAATACCTGCTGGTCTCCAGCTCCACGCCCAATGTGGAGCTCAAGGACGCGTTCTTCGAGGTGTTCGACGCCATCGCCGGGACGCTGCGCTTCGTGGAAGTCAAGAGCAAGGGCACGGCTGTGCCGGCTGCACAGAGCCCGCAGGGCACGGACGAGAACGGAAAGTGAGGGCGCGGCAATGGCGCGGCCAGCGGTGTCCGACTGGGAGACGGTCTTCGGGTTCTCGGACGACCCGACTCCGGGCGATGCGGAGATGCTCGCGAAGCTCGCGGGCCAGTACCGGTCCGTCGCCGACGACGCGGACCAGGCGCTCCCCATCGTCAGCGGCCTGAAGAACAGCCAGCTCGGCGAGGGCAAGGCCATGGACAAACTCCGGAACAAGCTCGGGGACCTGGCCAATCAGGTGGAGAAGCTGCACAGTTCGTACGACAAGGCGGCTCGCGCGCTGGACACCTACGCCGACCAGCTGGGGGACCATCAGCGCAAGGCCGACAACGCCCTGGTCGACGGACGGGACGCCAAGGAGCGGCTGCAGCGGGCCACCGATGCCGCCGCCGCGGCGGGGTCCGTGATCAGCGGCCTGGACGCGGCGGACCCGCCCCCGCCGGACGACGAGGCGGCCCGGCGCAGTGCGCGGCAGGCCATGGAGAATGCCCGGCACGACCAGTCCGTGGCGCAGGGGGACGTCGACAGCGCCCAGCGGGATCTCGACGCCGCCCGCATGCTCGCCGAGGACGCGCGGGAGTTGCGCGAGACGGACGCCTCGACGGCGGCCCGCGCCCTGGACGACGCGACGAGCGAGGCGGTCCCGGGCAAGAGCCTGTGGGAGAAGATCAAGGACATCTTCAAGAAGGTGCTCGGCTTCATCAGCGCCGCCCTGGGCATCATCGCCATGCTCATCCCCGGATTGCAGGGTCTGGGGCTCATCCTGACGATCGCCAGTCTGGTCACCGCTGCCATCCCCTTCATCATGAACATCGTCGACAGTATTCAGTCGGGCGAGTGGGATGTGCTCGACATGGTTCTCAGCGGCCTGGGGCTGGTGCTCGGCGGCGTCGGCCTGATCAAGATCGCCAAACTGGGCGGGATCGCGAGCACCCTCAATTCCGTCACGAAAGACCTCAAGGCGATCCAGGTCAACATCAAGACCGTGATCCCCGCCATCAAGTCGTTCACCGGGTTCAAGAACCCGGGCGAGCTGGTCGCGAACGCGCTGAAGAACATTCCCGGCGGCGTGTTGAAGATGCCGGGCAACGTGAAGCAGCTGCCGGGGATCGTCAACATCTGGACGAAGGCGGCGGGGTGGATCGACCAGAGCTCGAACCTCATCGGAGTGGGCGGCTTCGCCTGGGCGATCAACGGCGCCGTCCCCCACGGGAGCCAGGGCACGATCGTGCACGACCCCAGCTACGTGGAGGGATCGACCTGATCCGGGCCGCGTCCCGTCATGCGTGAGGGCTCCCGCCCCGGCTGTCGCCGGGGCGGGAGCCCTCTGCCGTGGGACCTCAGAGCCGGTGTCGGAACCCCCGCACAGGCGCTCAGCTCCCGGCCGGCGGGAGCACCGTCTCCGGGACCTGGACGGTGCGCAGCACGCCGTCGCCCAGGTGCAGGATCGCCCGCCCCGGGCGGGTCGCGCCCAGGCGGCTGCGGGGCACCTTGACGCCGATCAGTTCGCCGTCGCTCATGTTCTGCGGCTTCAGCAGCAGACCGCACCGGTTGCGGCGGGCCTCGGTGTGCCAGCCGGAGAAGCCGGAGGAGAGCCGGTCGGTCTGCCCGGCGATCACCAGGCCCCGGCCCATCTCGGCGCCGGACTTGGCGATCTGGGTGAGGACGGGCTCGGCCTTCGTCTTGAGCAGCAGGTCGGCGTCGTCCAGGATCACCACGGCCCCCTGCGGCGAGGACGCCAGCGCCTCCTCCAGCGCGGTGGGGTCGATGTCGGACTCGTCGAAGACCGCGAGGACCCCGGGCCGTCCGGCGAGTTGGCGCAACGGCGACCTGGAGGGCGCGCCGACGACGACGGGCGTCTGGACCGACAGCAGCGACAGTGCCAGCGTCGCCAGGACGGTGCTGCGGCCGGAGCGGGCGGGTCCGGCGACGAGGAAGGTCGGCGTGACGGCGAAGTCCGGCCCGAACGCGGTGAGTTCGTCGCCGCCGACACCGGACAGCGCCCACCGTGCGGACGTCAGCGGCTGCGGCACGTACCGGGTCGCCTCCTCCCAGGTGAGCCGGTCCGGCAGGGTGTCGACGCGGAACGGCCGGGTGGCGTCTGGCAGCTGGGCCGCCCGCTCGCGGCAGTACTCGGCGATCTGCTGGAGCGCCACGGCCTGCGCCTGGCCCTCCGGGTTGTCCGTGAGGAGCGCGATCTGCACCTCCGCCTTGTCGGCGGCACGGAACGCGCGGCCCGGCGGGATCTCGTCGGGCACGTTGCGCTGGGTGATGCCGATCATCCCGTATTCGGACTTCTCGTTCAGCTTCAGCACGAGCTTGTCCTCGGTGGAGCCGTTGACCCGGCTGGAGAACAGCGCCCGGTCACCGGTCATCACCAGGTGGATGCCGACGCTCGCGCCGTCCCGGAGCAGGTTCAGCACGGAGCTCAGCAGGTTCCCGGAGTCGTACTCGCCGAGCTGCTTGTCGAAGACCTCCCACCGGTCGATGAACAGCATGATGTGCGGCGGCCGTTCGGCCTCCGGCAGGGCGCGGCGGAGCTCCGGCAGGTCGGCGCTGCCGCGGGCGGCGAGCATCTCCTGGCGCCGGGTCAGCTCCCCGGACAGCCGGGCGAGCAGCCGGGCCACCCGGTCGGGCTGGGTGCGCTGGGTGATGGCCCCGCAGTGCGGCAGCTGCTCGATGGGCAGCAGCGCGCCGTTGCCGCAGTCGATGCCGTACATGTGCAGCCGGTCCGGGGAATGGGCGAAGGCCAGGGTGCCGGCGATGGTGCGCAGCGTCTGCGACCTGCCCTGCCGGGGCGAGCCGATGATGTGCAGGTGCCCGAGCGTCGCCGGGTCGATCACCAGGGGCAGCCGGGCCTGTTGTGCGGGCAGGTCCACCACGCCGTACGCGACGGGCGCGAGGTCGTAGTCCGAGGGCGGGGGCGCCGGCAGTTCGCCGGTGACCAGGACCTCGGGCAGCGGCGGGAGCCAGGGGCTGTGCTGCGCGGGGATGCCCATCTCCCGGTCCGCCTCGCGGATCGCCGCGACGAGCCCGGTGAGGTCGGTCTCCACCTCGGCGGGTACGGCCGCGGCGCGGGGCCGCGGCGGGAGCGGCTCGCCGAGCCGTTCCCAGCCGACCGTCACCGCCCAGGGTGCCGGCAGCGAGGTCGCCGCCGCACCGGGCCGACGGCCGCCGACCCGTCCGGACTGGAACGGCACGAGGGAGTTCTGGCCCAGACGCACATAGGCGCGACCGGGGGTGCCCTGCGAGATCCCGGCGGCCTCGGGGGAGTTGAGGACGTCCTGGCTCTCGCCGGCGTCCGTCACCCGGAGCGCGATGCGCAGGTTGGTGTTGGCGCGGATCTCCGAGGAGACGACGCCGCTGGGGCGCTGCGTCGCCAGGATCAGGTGGATGCCGAGGCTGCGGCCCCGCTGGGCGATGTTGACCAGACCCTTCACGAAGTCCGGCAGGTCGCGCACCATCGAGGCGAACTCGTCGATGACGATGAGCAGCCGGGGCATCGGCTCGCGGCCTGCCGGGTTGCGCTCCAGCAACTCGACGTAGTCCTCGATGTCCTTGGCACCGGCCGCGGCGAGGATGTGCTCGCGCCGGGTGAGTTCCGCCGTCAGCGACACCAGGGCCCGCTCGACGAGGTGGGCGTCGAGGTCGGTGACCATGCCGACGGTGTGCGGCAGGTCGACGCAGTCCTTGAACGCGGAGCCGCCCTTGTAGTCGACCAGGACGAATGTCATCGCGTCCGGACGGTTCGCCACCGCGAGCGAGGCGACCAGCGTCTGGAGGAGTTCGGACTTGCCGGAGCCGGTGGTGCCGGCGACCAGCCCGTGCGGGCCGTCGCGCCGCAGGTCCAGGTGGAACGGGCCGTCCAGGGAGACACCGACGGCCGCGCGGGTCGAGCGGCCCCCGGCCGTCCAGCGCGCCCGGATGCCGGCGGCCTGCGGCGGGTCGAGGGCGAGGACGTCGAGCAGCCGCGCGGAGCCGGGAAGCACCGCGGCCTCCTCGACGGCCCCGCCCGGGTCCCGCAGCGGGCCCATCGCGCGGGCCAGCGAACGGCACCATTCCAGGGACACCGCGTCGGGCCGGATGCCCCCGACGGTGCCCCTCCCGGAGCGTCCCACCCGTACGGTTCCGCCGGGCTCCTCGGCGACGACGGCGTGGCACTCCTCGGGCAGCAGCCTCTCCTCGGCGTCCAGGCAGACCGCGCGGACGCCGACGGCCGGTCCGTCGCGCAGGATCTGCGCCACTCCGGGCAGCGAACGCAGCCTGCGGGCTCCGTCGAGGATGACGAGCACGTCGGGCCCGGCGGGCCGGCTCCGCCGGTCCGCCCGTCCGGCGCGCTCGGCGATCAGCGCGGTGAGTTCGGCGACCCGCCGGGCGCAGGTCTCCGTGCCGTAGCCGATGCTGGCCGGGGTGTCGCCGGACTTCTTGCGCACATGCGGCAGCCAGCGCAGCCAGGACCAGCCGTCCCGGCCCCGTTCGCCGGTCGTCAGCAGATGGATCTGGAGGTCGCGGGGGCTGTGCAGGACGGCGGCCTGGGCGACCGCCCAGCGCGCCACGGCGCGCGCTGCCGGGCCCTCGCCGGCGATGCCCAGGACGTCGTGCTCCCGCAACGGAACGGTCACCGGGACGTCGTACGCGGTCCGTGGGTCCTCGCGGCGGTGTTCGTCCTTCGTCGGGTCCTGGAGCACCACGTCGGAGGCCAGATCGGCGGTTCCGATGCGCAGTTCGAGGAAGTCGGCGTCGGAGGTACGGCGTTCCCACAGACGGCGCCGGGGGCCGACGGCGGTCAGGACGACCTCGGCCGGGTCCGGGAAACCGCGGCGCCGGGCGGTGCGTTCGTCCGCCAGGGCCTTCGCCGCGTCGCCCTCGATGCGTGCCTTCTTCTCCTCGTAGGCGGCGACACTGCCGGAGTGGGTCTGGCGCCCGGTGCGCCGGCTCATCAGATAGTTGCCGAGGATCGCGACCGGGGAGAGCAGCCCGAACAGCAGCATCGACATGCGGCCGAAGATCAGCGCCCCGGCCCCCGCCATCACCAGCGGGGCCGCCGCGGTGATCCACGGGAGCGGCCGGGCGGCGGGCGGGGCGGGCGGGGAGGGCAGGGTGAAGCGGGTGGCGTTCTCGGCCGGCCGCAGCCGCGGCGGCCGGTTGTAGTCCCAGCCGGTGCCGTCCTCCGACTGCTGCACGGCCGCGTCCGGCTTCTGCGGGAGGGCGAGTTCGAGCAGGCAGTCCCCGACGAGGAGCTGTGCGCCGGCCGGCCAGGCGGTCGCCTCGGCGAGGTCCTCGCGGTCCAGTTGCAGGGTGCCGCCGTCCGGCGCGGAGGCGTCGGGCGTGATACGGCAGCGTCCTTGGGGGCCGACCGCCAGGACGGCGAACGGACGGTCCGGTATGGCGCGCAGCACCTGGGCGGTCCCGTCGTGGGCCAGCCCGATCCGGTACTCGCCCATGTCGAGCCGGTGCACGGAGCCCGCGCCGGTCCCGCCGACCGTACGGACCTCCACCAGCCCGTCCGGTTCGGCCGACGCGGTGCCCGCCGGGCGGCCCAGGCCCACGATGGCCGCGTGGTGCAGCGGCGCGTCCCGCAGCCGCATATCGGCGGGCAGCAGCCGGTCGCCGGCGTACAGGCCGAGGCCCTCCGGGGGCCAGTGGACGCCTCCCGCCCCGGCCAGCGCCTCCGCGACAGCGCGCGCGGGCGTGTCGGGGTCGGCGTCGAGGTGGACGTCGAACGCGTCACCGCCCTCCTCGACCACGGTCAACATCAACGACACGAGAACGTCCTCCAGCCGGCGTGAATGGGGGGCCTCGGCAGCCGCACTCGGCGGCTCCCGTGCCACTGACGGGACCTACGGCGCCCGACCGCGGATGGTTCACCCGGCGCACCGGTGAACCATCCGCCGCCGGGCGCCGTAGTCGCCATCGGGTGCACGGCGCAGCAACTGTGCCGCCCTCGTTCTCGACCGTCCCGGCTCCGCCGCCGGGGCGTCCCGACAAGGAGTCAGAAGATGATCTGGTACGTCCTGGCCGTGGTGCTGGGGCTGGCGCTGATCGGGGCGGTGGCCGCACTGATCGTCACCGAGCGACGGCCCCGCCCGCCGAAGCCCGTCGCCGCCTCGGCGGCCGTCGTGGGCCGGGAGGCGCTGGACGTGGTCAACGCGGGCTTGCGCCGGCTGACGGGCGAGTGCCTGCGCTCCGGCCGGTCGCTGCCCGACCTGTACGCCGTCGTCTACTCCGAGGAGCGGCTCGCACTGCTGCTGGCCGGGGCCGAGGAGACCGCCCCCGCGCCCTGGACCGTCGAGGCGGACGGCGAGCGCTGGACGATCTCGCCCGACGATCTGCACCGCCCCGGCCCGGAGGGCGAACCGGCCCTGCCGTACGCGCTGACGGTGACGGTGGGCCTGGACGGACCCGACCGCGTGCTCGTCGACCTCTCCCGGGCGGCGGGGCCCGTCTCGGTGACGGGTCCGGACGAGGAGGTGCGCAGCCTGGTACGGGCCGTCGTCACCGAGGCGCTCGCCGGCCCGGTGGGGGCACTTGCCGAGGTCACCCTGGTGGGATCCCTGGCCGACGGCCGGCTCCTTTCCGGCGACGAGCCGCGGACCTCGCGTCTGCACGACGCGGCCAGCCTGGAGGAGGCGTTCGCCACGGCGGCGGCGTCGGCGGGCACGGGAGCGCCGGAGCCCGGCTCGCCCGACGTCACCCAGATCTACCGGCTGATCGAGGGCAGCAGCCGGATCGCCGTCCAGGGCGAGGCGCCGCATCTGTTCGTCGTGGACGCCTCGCAGCTCCCGCGACGGGAGGGGGCACTGGCCGGTCTGCGGCGCGGGGACGCGCTGCTGGTGCTCGGCGAGGCACCCACGGGGTGGCGCTGGCGTGCCGGTGCGGGCGGATCGCTCGACACCGGACCGCTCGGCCTGGAGATCACCCGGCACGCGGGACGTCTGGCATAAGAGCGTCCGGCAATTGGGGGGTGGAAGAAGGAGCGGGGCCGGGGTGCGTGCATCGCAAGGCGGAGGATTGAGGCAGATGGGGTCTCCCCTGCTCGAACGCAGCTGAGAGCTTGGGGAAGGAGCCATGGTGATTGACGACAACGCCGCGAGGTGCGTGCCTCAGCCCCGTGACGCCGGCCCCCAATTGCCGGACGCTCCAAGCGTCATCCGGCCTCGCGGTCCAGGCCGCCCGCGTACAGCCCGCGGCTGTGCAGTGCCTCGCGCAGGGCGCGGGCGGCGTAGTACGTACGGGACTTGACCGTGCCCGGCGGCACGCCGAGGACCTTGGCCGTCTGGTTGACGCTGCGTCCCAGGTAGTGCACGTGCAGCAGGACCTCGCGCTGTGCCGGCCGCAGGTCCCGCAACGCCTCGATGAGCACCTGGGAGGTGAGGATGTGGTCCACGCCGTCGGACACCGGCAGGTGGGCGAGTTCGGGGTCACCGGTCTCCGGTGGTCTGGCCTGGCGAGCCCGGTGGCCGTCGATGACGAGATTACGCAGCACGGTGAACAGCCAGGGCCGCACCGAATCCGCGGTCGGGTCGAGTTCCCCGGCGTGCCGCCAGGCGCGTATCGCGACTTCCTGGAGGACGTCCTCGGCGCGGTGCCAGTCGCCCTCCAGCCGCCGTGCGGCGAACTGCAGCAACGCGCTGCCGTGGAAGTCGTAGAGCGCTCTGAGGAACTCGTCGGGGCGGGGTTCCGCGGCGTGGGGGCCGGGCATTAGTTCTTCGGTCGTGCTGGCCGACAAGGGCCTTTCCTCTCCGGTCGTCTGCGGGGAAGACGGGTTCCGCCGGCTGCGGGACAACCGGCAGGCGCCGCCGCGAGCCGCCGTGCGCCCGTGCGGCGCCCGTCGGCCTGCGGCGGCGGTGAACTCGCCCCGTCAGCGCCGGTCAGCCCGGTTCGTGAGAGGAAAGCGAGTTCACCTCACGGGACGTCAACTCCCGGTTGTAGAGATGTACGTCGGCGATGTCACCGTTCCAGTAGTCGGTCGCTTTCCCCTCGAACTTGGCGCGTCCGATCACCACAGTGCCAGTGGGTTTCACGCCGTTGGAAGCCACCCTGGTTCCCGCGAGCCGGCCGTCCACGTAGAGCTGCATCCGGTGGTCCTTCTGACTGTACGTGCCGGTCAGGTGGTACCAGCGGCCGGGCTGCGGCTTCTCGGTCTCCGCGATCGTACGGGTACCGAAGAAACTGAAGGCGAAGTTCCCGTCCTGGCCGGAGTACTGGAGGAAGAACGTGCTGATCCCGTCGCCGTCCTGGGACACGGCGGTGCGCATGCCCTTCATGCCCTGGGGGGTGAGGCGCACCCGCGCGGCGACCGAGTAGTCCTTGCCCACGGTGTCGAGCCGGGTGTTGGAGTCCGCGTATCCGCTGGTGCCGTCCAGCCGCAAGGCGCCGCCCTCGGGGCCGTCGGTCCACTGCGTGCCGCCGCTGACCACAGCGTCTTGCTCGCCGGCCTTCGCGGTGCCGGACTGGTGCAGGGGCCACCAGCCGAGGCCCTGCAGCGACTCGGTGCCGCCACTCGGGCTCGCCCCGGCCTGTTCCTTCCCGGCCGGTTTCGCCTCGGCCTGTTCCTTCCCGGAGTCCTGGCCGCGCACCAGTTGGACGACGACGAAGGCCAGCGCGACGGTCAATACGGTGATCGTGGTGATGAGCGGCCATCTGCGCGTCATGAATGTCCTCAGGAGGTGCGGCATAAATGTGTCACCGGCGATTACGCGTCCGATCCGGAAGTGGTTCAGTGTGCACGTAAGTTGTGACAGGCGTGCGAGACGGCGGACCTGTCCGCCCCTGGACGTGCGCCCGTGAGCCGGGAGATGCGGCGACGCCTTGCCCGGGGCAGTGGAACACGGGGAGTTGTGACAATCCCGCGGCGTGGGCACATCGTCCGCCAACCGTTCCCGAGTGTTCACGTCGCGGTCGCCGGCGTCCGCCGTCTTTCCCCTGCCGGGAGCACGGCCCGCAAGTCCTGGCCCGGTGAGGCGACTGTGCCGAACTCGTGTGCGGGCCGGATCAGTTACGTGCCGATCCCGGCCCTGGCCGGCCGTACCTGGCCGCTGGCGTGGCACTTTCCGCCGACGGCGCCCGCAAGGTTCGTCCCCGCCCTGTTGCTGCTGAGCGCGGTGTCCGCGTTGCTGGGTTGATCAGCCGGTCCTGGTGTACGTGAGCTTTTCGCCGGTCTCCGGGGTCTCCCGGCTCAGGGTGCCGTTCGGGAGCAAGGTCAGCGTGGTGGCTTTCCCCGCGGTGCAGGACGACATGGGTTCGCCGACGGCGACGGTGGAAGGCGCGATCTCGACGGATCCGTTCGGGGTCGGTTCCGAGGCCAGGCCCGCCTCGAAGACGCAGTGGTAGGAGCCGCCGTTGTCGAGCGGGCCGTCGGCGGTGAGGGTGAGTACGGACTGGCCGACGGTGCCCTGCTTGATGACGAGTTGCCGGGTGGAGTGGCCCGCGGGGTTGTCGATGGAGCCCGACCAGGTGCCGAGGTAGCCGGCCGGGACGGAGCCGTCGCTGTTCCTCTTCTCGTCGGTCGGGCTCGACGCGGCCGGTTTCGCCCCGGCCTGCTCCTTCCCGGCCGGTTTCGCCCCGGCCTGCTCCTTCCCGGCCGGTTTCGCCCCGGCCTGCTCCTTCCCGGAGTCCTGGCCGCGCACCAGTTGGACGACGACGAAGGCCAGCGCGACGGTCAATACGGCGATTGTGGCGATGAGCGACCATCGGCGCGTCATGGATCTCCCCGGAGGTGCGGCATAAACGTGTTACCGATGATCACGTGTCCGATCCGGAAGTGGTTCAGTGCGCATGCACATTGTGACAGGCCTGTGAGACAGCGGACCTGGGCGCTCCTGGATGTGCGCGGGGAGACGCGGTGGGCCTCGCCCGGGGCGGTGAACCATGGGGAGTTGTGCCGTTCCGGCGGCGCGGGCGCGCCGCCCACCAGCTGTTCCCGAGTGTTCACGCGGCGGTCGCCGGAGTCCGCCGTCCTTTCCCGGGCGTTCATCCGGGTGCGGTGCGGGGCGGGATCTGCGCGTACCCGAGGCCGCGCGGCTGCGTCCGGCCAGCGCGGGCGGTTGACCTGTATGCCTCGCTCGGATGGCAGGGTGGGTGCCGCCTCGCATAGCGTGGCAGCCGGCTGCGCAAGGTGGTCGATCGCGTCGGGCGGGAGACGGAACACCGATGGGAATCCCGAGTACGAATCCGGCTGAACACTCCGGCCGGGGCGGCGGCCTACCGCCCCGTACCCCCTTGACCCGCGGAGGCCGGACGTGAACCTCGGTCTGCACTACTGGAACTACTCGACACCGGCCGACCCCGCCCTCATCGCGCCGACCCTCGCGGAGTCGGTGCGCATCGCCGAGCAGGCGGGGATCGCGTCGTTCACCCTGATGGACCACTACTTCCAGATGGAGACCGGGCAGACCGTCGCCGACGAGCCCATGCTGGAGGGGTACACCACGCTCGGCTACGTGGCGGCGGTGAGCGAGCGCATGACGCTCGGCCTGATGGTCACGGGGGTGATGTACCGGCACCCCGGACTGCTGGCGAAGATCGTCACCAGCCTCGATGTGCTGTCGGGCGGCAGGGCCAGGCTGGGTATCGGCGCCTCCTGGTACGAGCGGGAGCAGTACGGGCTCGGAGTGCCCGTGGTTCCGGTCGCCGAGCGTTTCGAGCGGCTGGAGGAGACGATCCTGATCTGCCTGCAGATGTGGAGCGACGACAACGGCCCCTTCCACGGCCGTCATTACCGGCTCGCCGAAACGCTGTGCGTGCCCGAACCGATCGGCGAGCGCCCGTCGATCATGATCGGCGGCGGGGGCGAGAGGAAGACGCTGCTCCTGGTCGCCCGGTACGCGGACGCCTGCAATCTGTTCGCCACCGGTCAGGAGGAAGTGGCCCACAAACTCGATGTGCTGCGCGCCCACTGCGCCGCGGAGGACCGGGACTACGACGCCATTACGAAGACCGTGATGTACAACGGCCCGGTGCTGGAGCGGCCGGACGTGTTCCTCGCCGACGCGGAGGCGTACGCGAGCCTGGGCATCAGCGAGATCCAGGTGCTGCCGGACCGGCACCCGGTCAGCTTCACTCACCAGATCGCCGAGCACCTCGTGCCTCGGATCGCCACGATCGGTTAGGCACCGATCCGGCGCCCCGACGCTCCACCCGCATGCACCGCCGGAACATCGACGCCGGGCGGATGGGACGGAGGAGACTCCCGACCATGGACACCGGACAACAGCAGTCGGGAGAGGACCCCCAGGACCGGACCGGCTGGTTCAGCGCCGGGGTGGGCAGCGTCGGCGCGGCCAGCTTCTTCAGCGACTCCGGGCACGAGATCGCCACCGCCGTGATGCCGAGCTTCCTGACCTCGACCCTGCACGCCTCGCCCGGCGCGCTCGGCCTGGTCGAAGGGGTGAGCGACGCGCTGACCGGGATCGCCAAACTGGCAGGCGGCCCGCTGGCCGACGAACCGGCGCGGCGGGCACGTATCGCCACCGGCGGCTACATCGGAACGGCCCTGGCCACCGGCGCAATCGGCCTCGCCGCGACGGTCTGGCAGGTCGGCGTGCTCCGTGCGCTGGCCTGGGTTTCGCGTGGATTACGATCCCCGGCGCGCGATGCGTTGCTGGCCTCACTCGTCCCGCGCCGGGCGTACGGACGTGCCTTCGGCGTGGAGCGCACGGGCGACAACCTCGGCGCGGTAGCAGGGCCGCTGCTCGCGGCGCTGCTGATTTCCCTGGTCGGGATCCGGGAAACCCTGTACTTCGCCGCGCTGCCGGGCCTGCTGGCCGCAGTGGCGATCACCGTCGCGGGCCGCGAGGCACGCCGCACGCTCACCGAACCGGCAGCCCGGCGCCGCATCAGCCTGAACATGAAGGAGCTGCGGCGGGCCGGGCTGCCGCGGGCGCTGGTGCCGGTGGCCCTGTTCGAGATCGGCAATGTGGCTGTGACGCTGCTGATCCTGCGCGCCACCCAGCTGCTGCATCACGGCACCCGGGATCTGGCAGCCGCGACCTCCCTGGCCGTGCTCATCTACGCGGCGCACAACGCGTTCGCCGCCGTGGTCGCGTACGCCGGCGGGCACTGGATCGACCGCGCCGGTCCACGTGCCGCGTTCGCCGCCGGAGGAGTGCTGTACCTCGCGGCGTACGGCATGTTCGCCGTCTCCTGGCACGGATGGCCGCCGCTGCTGGCCGCCTTCGTGCTGGCGGGCAGCGGCATCGGGCTGGTGGAGACCGCCGAGTCGACCCTGGTGGCGGGCCTGCTCCCCGACAAGTTGCGCGGCAGCGGGTTCGGGCTGCTCGGCCTGGTGAAGTCGGCCGGCGACTTCGCGTCCTCGGCCGCGGTCGGACTGCTGTGGACGCTGCTCAGCCCCACGGTGGGCTTCACCTACGCCGCCGTGTGGACCGGCGCCTCCGCCCTGGCGGTGTGGATTCTCCGTCCTCCCCGGACAGAACACTAGGTGCCGGTGGTGCCGTCGACGATCTCCCGGATCATGTCGAGGTGGCCGTTGTGCCGGGCGGTCTCCTCGATCAGGTGCAGGACGATCCAGCGCAGATCCGGGTGACGGCCGTCCCTGCGTGGACGTTTGGCCGGCGTGTCCAAGTCGTGGGAGGCGACCAGTTCGCGGTAGCGGGTGGTCCGTGCCTCGTACTGCGACAGCACATCGGCGAGCGGCATGTCCACCGCGATGCGCATCTCGCGGTCGGGGTCCTCGTCCGTCCAGGGGCCTTCGTCCTCACCGCCGAGGAAGGCCACCTCGAACCAGTGGTACTCGACCCAGCTGAGGTGGTTGATCAGCCCGGCGATCGTCATCAGCGGGGAGCCGGGCAGCGGGGCCCGGCGGGCGTCGTCCGGCGAGACGCCCTCGCACTTCGCGCGTGCGGTGTCGCGTACGTAGTCGAGGAAGGTGGCCAACTGGGTGCGCTCGTCCCATGCGGGAGGCGAATCGGTGCGTGTCATCGACGTACACCATGGGCGCTTCAGCGGCCGTTGTCCATCGGATAGTTCGAGGGCGACGGACACCGGCCGGTGAACCCGACGCGGTTGTCCAGGGGGACCTGAGTCCCCCTGGAAATGGGGGACAGGCCCAATGCTCCCGGGGCCGTCCCACGACAGACTGATCTCGCCGGACCAAGAGGCCACTCGCAGGAGGCAGCAGTCATGACCGCACCAGCACCGCCCAGACCCTGGCAGCCGCCACTGCGGGGACTCGCCCTGGTGGCGCAGAAGGTGCCGCAGCTCGCACTCTTCGTCCTGATGGTGATCTCCCTCGTCTACCTCGGGCTCGGCGTGGGCGTGCTGCTCCTGCCGCTCGTCGTGGCGGGTGTACGGAAGCTGGCGAACCGTTCGCGGCGCCTCGCGCACACCTGGTCCGAGGTCAGGATCTCCGAGCCGTACCTTCCGCTGCCGGCCCGCGAGCCGGGATTCGCCGGCCGGTGGCACCGGTGCCGGCACCTGCTCTCCGACCCCGCCACCTGGCGGGACATGCTGTGGACGATCAGCGACCCCGTCGTCGGCACCGTGCTCGCACTGCTGCCCGCGGCGCTGCTGGTCTACGGGCTGGAGGGCCTGGTCTTCCCGTTCGTCTGGGACGACCTCGTGTCGGCCGGTTACGACGACCGCTACGCCGGCCTGATCCGGGTGAGCGGCGAGCGGGGCACGGGCACCTGGCTGATGCCCCTGGTGGGCATCGGGTTCATCGGCCTCGGTGTCTGGGCCGGACCCCGGCTCCTCACCGCCCACGCCCGGTTCACCCGCAAGCTGCTCGGGCCACGCCCCGGGGACGAACTCGCCGCCCGGGTCGGGCATTTGACCCGGACGCGCGGGGCGGTCGTGGACAGTCAGGCGGCGGAGCTGCGCCGCATCGAACGCGATCTGCACGACGGGGCGCAGGCCCGGCTGGTCGCCATGGGCATGAATCTCGACGCCGTCGAACAACTCCTGGACACCGACCCCGAAGCCGCGCGGGCCCTGTTGGCACAGACGCGGGACTCGTCCTCGAAGGCGCTCGGCGAACTCCGCGACCTCGTCAGGGGAATTCACCCACCGGTCCTCTCCGACCGGGGACTGGGCGATGCCGTACGCGCCCTGGCACTGGACAGCCCCCTCCCGGTCGACGTCGTCGTCGATCTGCCGGGGCGGCTGGACGCACCGGTCGAGTCCGCCGCGTACTTCGCCGTCGGTGAACTGCTGACGAACACGGCGAAGCACGCCCGTGCCGGACGCGTCTGGATCGACATCCGGCACGACGACGACGCGTTGCGCATCAGCATGAGCGACGACGGGATCGGCGGCGCGAACCCGTCGGCAGGGACCGGGCTGCGCGGAATCGAGAGCCGCATTGCCGCATTCGACGGCATACTTGCCGTGAACAGCCCCCGGGGCGGACCGACGATGGCGACCATGGAGATCCCGTGCGCATTGTTCTCGCCGAAGATCTCTTCCTCCTGAGGGAAGGCCTGGTCCGCCTCCTGACGGCCCACGGATTCGAGATCGCCGCCGCCGTCGACAACGGTCCCGAACTCCTGGACGCGCTCATCGAGCACCGGCCCGACGTGGCGCTCGTGGACGTACGCCTCCCCCCGACCTTCACCGACGAGGGGCTGCGCGCCGCCATCGAGGCGCGGACCAGGATCCCCGGACTACCGGTGCTGGTGCTCTCGCAGTACGTGGAGCAGCTCTACGCCCGCGAACTCCTCGCGGACGGCTCCGGCGGGGTCGGCTACCTGCTCAAGGACCGGGTCTTCGACAGCCGGCAGTTCATCGACTGTGTGCGCCGGGTAGCCGCCGGAGGCAGTGCGATGGACCCGGACGTGGTGGCGAAACTCCTGGCGGGCAACGCGAGCGACGAACCGCTGGCCCGGCTCACCGCACGTGAGCGCGAGGTGCTGTCACTGGTGGCGGAGGGCCGCTCCAACGCCGCCGTCGCGGGACGGCTCGGCGTCAGCGAGAAGGCCGTCACCAAGCACACGTCGAACGTCTTCACGAAACTCGGCCTGGCACCCTCCGACGACGACAACCGCCGCGTTCTGGCCGTCCTCGCCTATCTGAATTCCTGAACTTCGCAGCCGTACAGGCGCCGCACAGCCATCACGGGCGTGCCGCGCCCGATGAGGCATGACCTCATTCGGGGGAGAGGCCCGGTTCAGGCCTGCCCGCGACGACGCGGAGGCGCCGCCCACCGCGCCCTGGTCGCCGCCCCCCATCCCACACCCACCCCTGGACGAGGAGCCCCCATGCCAAGACCGCACAGCTGGGCCGACCGGCTCGTGACCTCACCGGCCGGAAGGAAGGGAAAGTGGCTGACGCTGATCGCGTGGCTGATCGTCGTCGCCGTCTCCGTGCCGCTCGCCGGACAGCTGTCCGGCATCGAGAAGGACGAACTCACCGTCGAACTGCCCCGCGGGGCCGAGTCCACCGAAGTCGCGGGCCTCGCCGACCGGTTCGCCGACGGCCGGATCTCGCTCGGCATCGTCGTCTACGCCCGCGCCGAGGGGCTCACCGCCGAGGACGAGGCGAAGGTCGCCGCCGACATCGAGGAGTTCGCCACGCTGGCGGCCGGGCCGGTCGGACCGCCCCGGCCCTCCGTCGACGGCAAGGCGCTCACCGCGCTGGTGCCCCTCGCCAAGGAGGACGGCACCACGCTCGCGGACAACGCCAAGAAGGTGCGGGACCGGGCCACGGCCGACCGGCCCGACGGCCTCGAAGCGAAGCTCACCGGCCCGGCGGGCAACTCGCTGGACGCCACCGACGCCCGTGAGTCGACCGGCCGGGCGCTGACCGTCATCACGGTCCTCGTCGTCGCCGGTCTCCTGCTGATCACGTACCGCAGCGCGATCCTTTGGCTGCTGCCCCTCCTCGTCGTGGGCGTCGCCTTCCTCACCACCCAGGCCGTCTCGTACCTCCTCGCCAAGGGCTTCGGCCTGACGGTCGGCGGCGGGAACGAGATCGTGGTGACGGCCCTGCTGTTCGGCGTGGGCACCGACTACGCGATGCTGCTGCTGGCCCGCTACCGCGAGGAGCTGCGGGTCCACGACGACCGGCACCGGGCGGCGCGGACCGCACTGCGCCGGGCCGTACCGGCCATCGCCGCGTCCGCCGCGACCGTCAGCATCGGTCTGCTCTGCCTCACCCGGGCGGACGTCGGCTTCAACTACACGCTCGGCCCGGCCGGCGCCATCGCCATCGTCTGCGGACTCGCCGCGATGACCACACTCTTCCCGGCCGTGCTGGTGCTGCTCGGACGCTGGGTCTTCTGGCCCCGCGTGCCGCGCGCCGGGGTGGCCGTGCCGAACGCCGGCCATCGCCTGTGGGACCGGATCGGCGGCCGGATCTCCCGGCGCCCCCGCCTCGTGTGGATCGGCTCCGCTCTCGTCCTCACCGTCCTCGCGCTCGGCTCGCTCGGCCTGAAGACCGGACTCGACGACGAACACCTCGTGGTCGGCAAGCCGGGCTCGATCGCCGGCCAGGACCTCCTCGCCGCCCACTACCCGGCCGGACAGAGCCGGCCCGCCGAGGTCATCAGCAAGGCCGGCGCCGCCCCCGCGATCGCCGCCGCACTCAAGGGCATCGACGGGGTCGCCGAGGTCGCCCCGGCGGAGAAGTCCACCGACGGCACCCTCGCCGCCACGCGCGCCGTGCTGAAGGACAGCGCGGACAGTGCGGCCGCGGCCCGCACCGTGGACCGGGTCCGGACCGCGGTGCACGCCGTGCCCGACGCCGACGCGCGGGTCGGCGGGCCCACGGCGATGGCCCAGGAGAAGGCAGCGGCCCAGGCCCACGACCGCAAGGTGGTGATCCCGCTGGTCCTCGCCGTGGTCTTCCTCATCCTGGTGGCGCTGGTACGGGCGCTGGTCGCCCCGCTGCTCCTGATGGCGACCGTGGTGCTGTCCTACTTCGCGGCGCTCGGCATCAGCCGGCAGCTGTTCCAGCACGTCCTGGGCTTCCCGGCGGTGGACGTCCAGGTCATGCTGATCGGCTTCCTGTTCCTGGTGGCGCTCGGCGTCGACTACAACATCTTCCTCATCCACCGCATCCGCGAGGAGGCCGGTCACCGCGGCCACCGCGCCGGGGTGCTCGCCGGCCTCACCTCCACCGGTGGCGTCATCACCAGCGCGGGCGTGGTTCTCGCGGCGACCTTCGCCGCACTGACCACCGCACCGCAGGTCGCGTTCATCGAGATCGGTCTCGTGGTGGCCATCGGTGTCCTCATCGACACCTTCCTCGTCCGGTCCGTGCTGGTCCCCGCCCTGGCTCTCGATGTCGGCCGTACGTTCTGGTGGCCGGGCAGACCCTGATGCCGTGGCCGGGGGCCCTGCTCATTGGGGCCCGCCCCTGGGCCCGTGGGCCCAAGCCCGGGCAGGCGGAGCTCATTACGCTCGTACGTGACCGACCGTGAGCAAATCCGACCCGGCGCCCGTCACGGGCGTCCGCCCGGCGCGCCCATACGCACGTTGATCTGCACCCTCCACCTGTATCCGTTCCCTGGGGTGATGTATCGATGAGTAACGGTTTCTTCTACTCGTACCACCTCGGCTGGAGCCGCCCGGACGCGGAGTCGCTCTTCGGCGATCTCGACGCTGCGGGACTGCGGCTCAGCCACCCCGTCACGCGGCGGGTCACGCTCCTCGGCCCCGGGCCCGATCCGTGGGGCACTCCCTCGTGGGTGACCAGGGAACAACTCGTACTCCTGGCCGGCCTGCAACGGATCGACACGGTCGACTTCCTGCTGTGGGTGAACAGCGGAACCGACGTCCCGGCGCGCATCCGGCGGATGGGGGACGGAGTCGTCGCGCTCGAATTCGGATTCGGGCGGCTGACGCGGGACGAGCAGGAGGTGGCCGCGCGGGCGATCAGGGAGGCGATAGGGCGGGCTTCCGTGCTGTGCATCGGCTTCGTCGTCGACCGGGAGGGCGCTTCCGCGGCGACCGACTGGAGCGGAGTCGTCATCAACGGCACGACGTTCTTCGACAGTTGGCCGGACACGCTCGCCGTACGGCACGAAATCGCCGCGACACAACCGCAGTTGTCCGGAGTGGCGTCGTTCGACCAGTCGCCGTGGATGCTGTTCGGGAGCGAGGTCCCCAGCCGTTAGGGCCGTGCCTGGGCAAGGCCTGCCGGGAGGGGCGCCGGCAGGTCAGAGCCACCCTCGCAGCGCCATGAACCCCAGCAGCAGCCCCACCGCGAACACCCCCGGCACGACGGCGAACACCGCGGGCATCATCACCGGCCCCCACGCCCCCGGCCCCGCCACCGTGGCGTGCTTCGCCGGGTCCGCCGGGTCGTAACTGACCCGGACGGCCGCCCCGACCTCGAAGCCGAACGGGCCCGGGGCATGGTCGGTGAACTCGATCTCGCGGCCGTCGCGGGTACGGAAGGCGAAGACGTACTCGGTGACGTAACTCCGGTCCGTGCCCGGCCCCCGGTCGACCGTCCGGCGGTCGGCGCACCGGCCCTCGGCGCGCTCGCCGTGCCGGACCAGCCGCAGCACCCGGCTCAGCCGCAGCGCCGACCGGATGGCGAACGCACCGAGGAGGAGGCCGAACAGCAGCAGGAAGGTGGCCGTGCCACCGGGCAGGATCTGCATGAACGAGCGCCCCTGATCCGCTACTTGACCGTGATCGAATCAACGAACGCGTCGAGGTCCTGCCGGCTCAGCGAGCCCTTCACCGCATTGATCCGGACGGCGAACGGCACGTGCTTCGAATCGACGCCCGCGACCACCACGCCTGTCATCACGGTGCCCGGCGCGGGCGTCTGCTCCTTGCCGCTCGACGTGAACTCGTAGTCGATCCTGCGCGCCTCACGGGCGCTCTCCGCACCCGCCAGCCGTACGTCCGTGGTCTCCTTGCGGGTCGTCCCGAGCCCGATACCGGCACCCGCCGCGGCTGCCGCCTCACCGGCGTCGTCCACGCCCTTGGCGAAGTCGAGCTGCACGGAGACCATGCCGGTGCGCAGCCCGCCCTCCTCCTTGAGCGCCACGGCGGCGTTCGCCTTGGCGCGGTCGGCGGCGGGCTGCTCCTTGTACCCCTTCTTCTCCGGGTAGCCGACGGAGAGGCTCTTGGTGTCGAGCTTCCCCCAGCCCTCCGGGGCCGAGGCGGCCTCGTCGCCGCAGCCGGTGAGCAGAGTGAGACCGATGGCGGCGGCAGCAGCTGCGCCGAATGCCCGGGACATCTTCATCGTCGTCGTCATCGCCTATCGCCTCTTCGTCGTGCGTGCTTGCCGTGCGCGGTGCGGCCGTACCTTCACCAGAGCTACAGGTACGGCCGCACCTTTGGCTACCCGCGCTACTTCGCGCAGTAGCTGTAAGGAAGGTACGAGCGCTTGTCACCGTTCGGGGCCCCGAGGAACTGCGCGTCCGTCAGGGTCTCCTTCTTGTGCTCGTCCGAGATGGAGAGCCCGAGACTCATGCCGAGCGAGATCTCGAAGCCGAACTCCTGGGCGTCCGTCCGACCGTGGTACTTCATCGAGCTCGACAGGCCGTCCTGGAACATCAGCTGCTCGAACGGGTCGTTCCCGGTGGGCTTCTGCTGCATGGAGTGGTCACCGAACATGTACTCGAACGGGGCGGTGTTGTTGCCGGAGCCGTTCAGCCACTGCTCGGCGACGGCCCGCTTGTCCTCGGTGGCCCGGTCCGTGTCCTTACCGAAGATGATCGAGTTCGTCTTGACCTCGATACCGGTGTCGCCGGAGGAGTCGGTGCCGCTGACCTTGCCGCCGCGCTTGTCGTCACCCTTCTTGCCATTGTCGCCGCTGATGTCGCCCTTGTTCGCCGTCGAGTCCTTCTCGACGGTCTGGGTCATGTCGATGCGGACGATCTTGCCGGTCTTCTGGTCGCGGGTGACGGTGATCGCCCCGGTGCGGCTGTCCTTCGAGGTGGCCGCACCGCCGTACGGGCCGACCGTACCGCTCACCTTGCCCTCCAGTTCGAGCTTGGCGGTGTACGTGTACGACTCGTTGCCGTTCACGTCGTCCTTGGTGATGGTCACCTCGGGGGAGAACTTGGCCTTGCCGCCGAGCTTGGCGCCGAGCTTGGTCTCGTCGCCCGAGCTGATGGAGAGGCCGCCGTCCGCGTAGGCGTTGAGGCCGATGGTCGAGTAGGAGATCTTCTTGTCGCCGATCTTCTTCTCGATTTCCTGCTTCTTGTCGGCCCACTTCATGCCGGAGTACCAGCCACCGCCGTAACCACCGCTGTACTTGGTGGAGTTCTCCCATATCTTCAGTTCTTCGATGTCCTTACGGAGCTTCTCGGCCTCTTCCTCGCTCTTGAAGACCCAGGTGTCACCGTTGGTGATCTTGATGCCGCCGCCGACGTCCACGTCCGCCTTGCCCAGCTTGCCGAGCTTGATGCCGGGGGTGCTGGCGGTGCCGCCGGCCGAGGCGGCGTCCGTGAACGTCATGTAGACCAGCTTGTCGTTCTCGTCGACCTTGCCGTCGCCGTTCAGGTCCGTGTTGGCCTGGCTGACCTTCTGCTGGAAGCCGTACTCGTTGCCCCACTCGAACCAGCCGAGCTTGACCTTGCCGCCGGCGGTGTCGGAGATGCTGGAGACCTGGCACATCCTGGGCTGGTAGTCGGCGTCCGCCTTCGGCTTGGCGGTGGTGTCGCCGCCGCCCGTGGAGCAGCCGCCGGCACCGCCGCCCAGCGAGCTGATCGCACAGCGGATGCGTTCGCCGATCTGCCCGCCGACCCCCGCCATGGCCATCGCGCCGATCATCGTGACGACGAGGACGATCACCCCGAGGTACTCCATGGCGGTGGCCCCGCCGTCCCGCCAGGAGTACGGCTGGTACGGCGTCGGGGAAGGCTCTTCGTCGCGGTCGTCCAGCAGCCGGTCGACGGCCAGCCCCGCGGCCGAACCGGTCGCCAGCGTGACGACCGGCATCAACGTGCCCTCCAGGCCCATGAGATGCCAGGACACGGCGAATCCGTAGGCGAGCGCGGCCAGCGGGACACCCAGGGAGGCGAGCAGGGTCAGCGGCCGGGACTCGCGCTGCTCGTCGGGCAGGACGCGGGCCGAGGCCAGGACGGTGAGCACGGTCGTGATGACGTTCGGCACGTGCAGAAGCCCCAGGCGCCAGCCGAAGCTCGCCAGCCGCTCGTCGGTGGCGAGCATCTCGACGAGCCCGCGCGACACCAGATATCCGGCGGCGATGTAGACCAGAGCGCCGGCGGCCCAACTACGGGTCAGGGCGAAGAACACGCCACTGCTGGCCCCGGAACCACCCCCGCCTCCCGGTGGTATGCGGCCCGCGCTTCCGCTCTCCCAGCCCCCGCCACCACTCACGGTTCTTCCTCTCCGACGCCTACTCGACATGCCTGTGCCCGCAGTTCCGCAATTCGGGTGTGGCGTGAGCGTACGGGTGTACGAGCCGGGTGACCTGGGCCCTCGGCCCCAAAACCGGGCCCAACGGGGAACGCCCCTGCCCTGCCACTGCCCCGCACCGAGCTCCGTCCGCAGCCGGGGCCGCTGACCCGGCCCGCAGCGGGTGGGGCCACCCGCTGCGGAGATAATCGATTGCATGCCCGACGACGATCCGGCCACTCAGGCCACCGCCTCCGCCCAGCAGCTCGTTCGGCAGCGCAGCCGCCGAACGCGGCCGCAACCGCCGCAACCGCCGCATCCCCCCGTCCGAGGCCGCCTCGCCGCGGCCCTCGCGGCGGCGGCACCGGCCCTCGGGGCGTATGCGGCCGTGCGCCTGATCGGTCTCGCCGTCCTCGCCGCCGCCGCGTCCGACGCCGGAAAGAGCGCCTTCCACCTCCTCGGCGAACGCTGGGACTCCGTCTGGTACCAGCGGATCGCCGAGAACGGCTACGGCTACACCGTCACCCTCCCGAACGGCGGCATCCACTCCGACCTGGCCTTCTTCCCCCTGCTGCCCGCTCTGGAGCGCGGCATCGCCGAGCTGACCCCGCTCTCCCTCGCGGGCGCCGGACTGCTGGTCGCCTGGGTCGCCGCGCTCTTCGCGGCCTGGGGGATCTTCGCCGTCGGGGCGCATCTGTACGGGCGTCGGGCAGGGGTGGTGCTGGCCGCGCTGTGGGGCGTGTACCCGACGGCGTTCGTCCAGTCGATGGCGTACACCGAAACACTGTTCACCGCCTTCGCCGCCTGGGCGCTGTACGCCGTACTGACCCGGCGCTGGATCGTGGCGGGCGCACTGTGCGTACTCGCCGGGCTGACCAGGCCCTCCGCGGCTGCGCTCATCGCCGCCCTCGGGATCACCGCCGCGGTCACGCTCGTACGGGAGTACCGGGCCGGCCGGATGGACGGCATCGTCCGCCGCAACACACGGATGCTGATCGGTACCGTGCTCGCGCCGCTGGGCTGGCTCGGGTACGTGGTGTTCGTCGCCGTACGGGAGGGCAGCCTCTTCGCGTACTTCGACGTCCAGGCACAGTGGGGCAACAGCATCGACGGAGGCGTGGCGCTCGCCACGTTCATCCTCGGTCTGCCGCTGCCCGGCGCGCTGGGGCTGGGCGCGGCGCTGGTGGGCCTCGGATGGCTGGTGTTCCTGTGCGTACGGCAGCGCCAGCCGCTCCCCGTACTCGCCTACTGCATCGCCGTCGTCGTCATCGCGCTGATCGGCTCCGGGTACTTCGGGTCCAGGCCGCGGCTGATGATGCCCGCGTTCCCGCTGCTCCTCCCGCCCGCCGTCGCGCTGCTGCGGCTGCGCACCACGGCTCGCACGGTGGCGGTCGTCGCCGTGCTCGCGGTGGCGTCGGCGGCCTACGGGGCGTGGACGCTGCTCGGCTCCGGCCCGCCGTGAGCGCGAGCATGTGCGTGAACCCGGTCGGGGCCGGGG
Source organism: Streptomyces sp. NPDC111516 (assembly GCF_055635345.1). NCBI lineage: Bacteria > Bacillati > Actinomycetota > Actinomycetes > Kitasatosporales > Streptomycetaceae > Streptomyces > Streptomyces sp. NPDC111516. The sequence continues at coordinate 128,661 of NZ_JBVKBV010000002.1, forward strand.
CAGGTCGAAGGGGACACGGCGGGTCGCGCGGCCCTGGGTGTCCAGGAGCCGGCCGCCCGGCCGCCCACGCCTCAGAGGTCACCCGACAGGCTCTCAGCCCCGGCCCTCCTCGGTCCGGACGATCCGCACCCGCGCCCCCGGCCGCAGTCCCCACTTCTCCATCGCCCCGGCCTCCGACTCGATCACATGACGGGCCCGCAGCCGCGGCATCCCGAGTCGGCCCGGCTTCATCGTGTGCACGGCGACCACGTTGAACTTCCGGTCCAGGTACGCCACATCGATGGTGAACCGCATCCGGAAGGTGTGCACACTCCCGCACGGGGTGATCAGCAGGGCGCCGTCGATCCCGTCCTGCCCGAGCAGCCCGCGGCTCCTTGCCCGGTACGTGGCCGCGATCCGCAGCGGTATCTCCGGCTCCTGCCCCCCCTGTGGATCGGTGACCGTCAACGTCCCATTCCCATTGCGCCATTGAGCCATGGCCAAGACGGTAGCGTCCGGTGACGGCCGCAGGGTCCACAAACGTGTGCAGTGGGCCCCAGGACCCATGACCCGTGCCCCGCACCCGCCTAGGGTCTGATCCGTGTACGCCATGCTGACAGTGCTCGCCGCACTCTGGGGCGCAGCGGCCGGACTGCTGGTCCCGCGCGCCGCCTACCGGTTCTCCGTCGAACCGGAGGACGCCTGGCGGGACACCTGCCCCGCGGGCCACGCCCTGACCGGTGCCGCCCGCGGCTGGCTCGGCTCCACCCGGTGCGCCACGTGCGCGGCGGCGGTGCCGGTCCCCGCCGCTCCGGGCGCCGAGCAGGGAGGCCGAGGCGGCGGAGAAGACACCGGGCAGCCCGCGGCGCGCTACGCCCCCGGTGTCCTCGTCCCCGTCGTCACCGCGCTCGCCTGCGCCACGCTCGCAGCGGCCACCGGACTCCGGCCCGAGCTCGCCGTCTGGCTGCTGCTGGCCCCCGTCGGCGTACTCCTCGCCACGATCGACCGCCGCGTCCACCGCCTGCCCGACCAGCTGACCCTGCCCGCCGCGGGGGCGGTCGCCGTACTTCTGGGCGTTGCGGCGCTGCTCCCGGAGCACGGCGGATCCTGGCTGTCCGCCCTGCTCGGCGGTGCGGCCCTCGGCGCCTTCTACTTCCTGCTCTTCCTCATCAACCCGAACGGAATGGGCTTCGGAGACGTCAAGCTCGCCCTGTCGCTGGGCGTGGCCCTCGGCTGGTACGGCTGGGCCGTGGTGTTCGCCGGGGGTTTCGCCGGGTTCCTGCTCGGTGCGGTGTACGGGTTCGGGCTGATGGTCCTGAAGCGGGCCGGGCGCAGGACCGGCATCCCGTTCGGACCTTTCATGATCACGGGCGCGCTGCTGGGCATACTGCTCGGCGGACTGGCCGCCTGACCGCTGCCCGGCCTGCCGTCCGCCCCGCCGTATTGAGGTCGCGCCGGACACCACCCGGCTGACACCATTGCGGTATGCCCGGAACACCCGCGGAAGCAGCAGAACACGCACGGTTCGACGCCCTGGTCGCGGAGGCCGCCGCAGTATCCGTCGACGGCTGGGACTTCTCCTGGCTCGACGGCCGGGCCACCGAACAGCGCCCCTCCTGGGGCTACGCCCGCGCCTTGGCGGACCGGATGGGACGGGCCAGGGCCGCGCTCGACATCCAGACCGGCGGCGGCGAGGTCCTCGCCTCCGTGCCGAAGCTGCCGCCGCTCACCATCGCCACCGAGTCCTGGCTGCCGAACATCGGCCGCGCCACCGCACTCCTGCACCCGCTCGGTGCGGCCGTGGTCGCCGATGCGGACGAGCCGCCGCTGCCGTTCGGCGACAACGCCTTCGACCTGGTGGTCAGCCGGCATCCGGTGACCACCTGGTGGGCGGAGATCGCGCGGGTGCTGACCCCCGGGGGCACGTACTTCTCGCAGCAGGTCGGCCCGGCCAGCGTCTTCGAACTCGTCGAGTACTTCCTCGGCCCGCAGCCGCCCGAGGTGCGCGGCGCCCGCGACCCGGAGAAGGCACGGGCCGAAGCCGAGGCGGCCGGGCTCGAAGTCGTCGATCTGCGGATGGAGACGCTGCGTACCGAATTCTTCGACATCGGCGCCGTCGTCTACTTCCTGCGGAAAGTGATCTGGATGGTGCCGGGCTTCACCGTCGAGGAGTACCGGCCGAAACTGGCCGCGCTGCACCACCGGATCGAGACCGAGGGGCCGTTCGTGGCCCACACCACCCGATTCCTGATCGAGGCCCGCAGGACCGAGGCCCGTAAACCGGAGTAGGCCGCGCCCCTTGCTTTCGCCCGAAGGGTGCGACCCTTGGCGGTGAGCGCACAGGAGGGAACCGGCCATGTGGGTGGGGAACGAAGACGAGGCACCGCGTGTCCCGGAGCACGCCGGCGCCGACTGGCTCAGAGGCGCACGGATCGTCGGAGTGCTCGGCGTCTTCTACCGGCCGGAAGGGCGGATGGGGGAGCCGGAGGCGGTCGAATTCCTGCTGGCCGACGGCCAGTCGGTGGTCCTGACCTGTGCCTCCGACGGGACCCTGCATGTCGGCCCCGGCACCTGGCCCCGGCTGCCCGGCTGGTGCGTACCGTCGGGACAGTGGGAGTTCGCCGCCGTGCCGAACCTGCCGCAGCCCCCCGACGGCGGCTGGACCGTCACCCGCACCGAGGAACGCGTGGACGGGCGGGGCGAGGTGCACGAGGCCGTCATCCGGTGCGAGGGCGGACGCTTCGTGGTCATCGGCGGTGACACCGTGTCGATCCGCTTCACCCGCGGCCACCGGGGCGCACCGGCGAGGAGCTGACCCGGCGAACCAATGCTGTCGCAGCATCAGCCGCACCGGCAGGCGTTACGCGTGCGGCCCCACCGTCACCTTCCCCACCGTCAGGTCCGGTTTGCCTTCAAGGACTTCGCCGACCCGCGCCACCTGCTCCTCCAGCCCCCGCAGCTGCCCGGGCGCGCGCGGTGAAAGCGGCTCCACCGTCACCGCGATCCGCCGGCCCGACCGGCGCTGGTGCCACACCCCGGCCACGGTCCCGTCGATCAGCAGCACCGGGAAGTTCCCTGCCTGGCCACCCGCCAGCGCACGGGTGTACGCCGCCCCGGGGAAGAGCTTCTCGCGCGGCTGGGACGCGATGAGATACGCGTCGAAGTAGGGGAGCAGCCGCACCCCGCGCACCGGCTCCACCGGAAAGGTGGTGTCGCCCGCCACCAGCCAGGCCGGCTCCCCCTCGTACACCACCTCATCGATCTCCCCGCGCGCGGCCATCCCCGCGAACACCTCTGCCGCCCAACGCTGCGGCGCCGCGAGTCACTTCGCGAAGTGCTGGGGCGTGGCCGGACCGTACGCGTACAGATAGCGGCGTACGAGACGGGCGAGCGCCTCCGGACCGTAGAGTGGGACGACGTCCGGGCGGGTGTAGGTGACCTTGCGGCCGCGACCGGGCGCGAAGCACAGCGCGCCGCGGTGACCCGCAAGATGCATCACCTGCCGCCAGCGCGGCCACATGCCCTGGAACGCGGGCATCACCCGGTCCCCGGCCCATGCCCCGGCACGATCCACCACCGCCTCCGAGAGCTCGTCGACGGTCAGCTCGGCCCCGGTCAGCGCGTCCGCGATCGCGGCGAGCACCGCCTCGGTCTGCTCCGGCGTCATCCGTACATCCTCGGGGAGCGGATTGCGCCCGGCCGGTACGGCGGACAACGCGCTGGTCCACATGGACAGTTCGGCCATCGGCAGCAGATGGACGGTGCCGCGCGGCCCGTGCGTCTTGACCAGGGTGCGCTCGGTCCACAGTGCCTCGCGAACATCGGTACGGGTCGCGCCCGCCGTCCGCAGCCCGACGGAGAGCTCGGCGGCCGACAGCACCTGGGCATGCGCGGCGGGCAGCGCGCCGACCACATCGGCCGGGGTGAGGTGCACCGGAGCGGCGAGCCCCTGGCGTTCCATCCGGCGCGCGTTCGCCCCGGTCCAGGTAACGGTCGCGGTTCGTGTCGTCATGATTCGGAATCTAGCGGCCCATCAGGTCAGGGCCTGTCCCATACTCGGCCCATGACCTCTCGGAGACGTACAGCGAAGGCCTCCGCCACCGCGACGGCGCTCCTCCTGGCCACTGCCCTGGCGGGCTGCGGCACGGAACGGGTCGGGGACGCCGGACCCGGCGCGGGCAGCAGCAGCGCGCCCGCCGTGGGCGCCTCGCCCTACGTCGGACCGGGCGCGGGCGACGACGCGTCGCGCTACCGGGAGAACCACGCCTTCCAGTCCACCGCCGAGCTGTCCCCGGCCGACCGGGCCAAGGGCGATGCCGAGGTGAAGAAGGTCGAAGAGGGTCTGGCCGGGCTCGCGGAGGGCGGCAGGAGCACCGAGTCCCAGCTCCATGAGGCGCTCACCGGTCTGGGATACAGCCCCCAAGCGATCACCACCAAAACCTTCGGCCCCCACCGCAACACGTTCACCGTCGAACTCGGCCCGATCTGTCTGGAGGGGGCGCTGGACGGCCGGGTCAACGGACTCGTCACGGCCGAGGCCCACGGCCGGTACCTCGAAGGAACCGGCTGCGTGAAGCCGGTCGGCGGTCACTGACACGTCAACCGGAGAGCAGTGCTCGCACCGGAGTCCGATGAATTCGGAGAGTGATTGTGGAGTGGCGTGGCACCCAGCATCACTTACGAAGGGTTATGGTGGAACCCCCCCCTCGGGCCGGTCCGTATCCCCCCCACGGACCGGCCCGTTTTTTGTGGGCGCGCTGTGCGCCCCGCGTGGCGGCCGCGTGCCGACTGCGTATCGGCCCCGCGAAGGCCGCCCCCGTCAGCTCCGTCCGGCCCAGATGTTGGTGCCCGCGGTGTCCACGGCGAAGGTGTCGATCTCCTTCAAATCCTCGGCGGACAGAGGCGGTCCGGCGAGCGCCGCGACGTTCTCCTCCAGCTGCTTCACGCTCGAAGCGCCGATCAGCGCCGATGTCATACGGCCGTCCCGCAGCACCCAGTTCAGCGCCAGCTGGGCGAGTGACTGACCGCGTCGCCGGGCGATGTCGTTCAGCCCGTTCAGCCGGCGGAGCACCTCGTCGGAGAGCAGGCCCGGGTCCAGGGACTTGCCCTGGGTGGCGCGCGAACCCTCCGGGATGCCCGTCAGGTACTTGTTCGTGAGCAGGCCCTGCGCGAGCGGCACGAAGGAGATGCAGCCCATGCCGGCCGCCTCCAGGGTGTCGAGCAGCCCGTCGTCCTCGATCCAGCGGTTGATCATCGAGTAGGAGGGCTGATGGATCAGGGCCGGTACGCCCATCTCCTTGAGCAGCCGGGCCGCCTCCGCGGTCTGCTCCGCGTTGTACGAGGACACACCCACGTACAACGCCTTGCCCCGCTGCACGGCGGAGGCCAGCGCCCCCATCGTCTCCTCCAGCGGAGTGTCCGGGTCGAAGCGGTGGGAGTAGAAGATGTCGACGTAGTCGAGCCCCATCCGCTTCAGTGAGGCGTCCAGCGACGACAGCAGATATTTGCGGGAGCCCCATTCACCGTAGGGGCCGGGGTGCATGTCGTATCCGGCCTTGGTGGAGATGATCAGCTCGTCCCGGTAGGGAGCGAAGTCCTGCCGGAACATCTTGCCGAAATTGAGCTCGGCGGAGCCGGGCGGCGGCCCGTAGTTGTTGGCCAGATCGAAGTGGGTCACCCCGAGATCGAAGGCGCGGCGCAGGATCGCCCGCTGGGAGTCCAGCGTGCGGTCGTCGCCGAAGTTGTGCCAGAGGCCGAGGGAGACGGCCGGGAGCTTGAGACCGCTGCGGCCGGTGCGGCGGTACTCCATGGAGTCGTAGCGCGAACCGGCGGCCCGGTAGAAGAGAGGAGAATCAGTCACGTTTCTCTCCCTATCACGGACTTGTGACAGGCCGGGTTGGGCCGGTGTGCCGCCTGCGCAGTAATGTGGCGGCCTCGGGGAATGCCACGGCACGGCGGGGCGATGGACTCTGTGGAACGGTGCGGTGATCCCCAGGGAGACGCCCCCGGGCCCCGGGCCATGGGGCGGGCGGGCCCGCACAGAACCGAGAGGTGAACTCAGTGAACTTGCGCGACCTGGTGTACGGGCTCTACGCGCGCCGGGTGGAGGCCCGCCTCGACCTCACCCAGGTGCCCAAGCACATCGGTGTCATCCTCGACGGCAACCGGCGCTGGGCGAAGGCGTCCGGCGGTACGGCCGCGCAGGGGCACCAGGCAGGCGCGGACAAGATCCAGGAACTGCTCGGCTGGTGCAGCGAGACCGATGTGGAGGTCGTCACACTCTGGCTGCTCTCCACGGACAACTTCGACCGGCCCGAGTCCGAGCTGACGCCGCTCCTCGGCATCATCGAGAACACCGTGCGCGACCTCGCGGCGGACGGGCGCTGGCGCGTCCACCACGTCGGCACACTCGATCTGCTGCCCGCCCGCACCCAGACCGTCCTCAAGGAGGCCGAGCAGGCCACGGTCGGTGTCGACGGGATACTGGTCAATGTCGCCGTCGGCTACGGCGGCCGCCAGGAGATCGCCGACGCGGTCCGCTCGCTGCTGCTGGACCACTCCGCCAAGGGGACGTCCTTCGAGGAGCTTGCGGAGATCGTCTCCACCGACCTGATCTCCGAGCACCTCTACACCCGGGGCCAGCCCGACCCGGACCTGGTCATCCGCACCAGCGGTGAGCAGCGGCTGTCCGGCTTCATGCTCTGGCAGAGCGCGCACTCCGAGTACTACTTCTGCGAGGTCTTCTGGCCGGCCTTCCGCCGCGTCGACTTCCTCCGCGCCCTGCGCGACTACGCGGCCCGCCACCGCCGCTACGGCGGCTGACGCCCCCGCCCGGCTTACAGGGCGCTCCTCCCCCCCCCGGCAGTGCACCGCTCCCCGGCGGCACCGGTTCCGGGCGGCCACGGTCATTTTCAGCCGGTCCGGCGTTTGAGGACAAAACCGTGCGGGTGGTGCGCCCGAACCCGTGTACCCGGGCCACACTCCCAGCTCAACCGCCCGCCCGGGGCGGCATGGCTTCGCGTGTTCGAGGGAATACCCCTGACAGGTCGACGTCCGATCACCAACCAGGCGGACGTCGTGTCCAAGTGAGCGGCATGGAGTCCGCTCGCCCGGGAGGCCCGTTGCACACGAAGGACCGTACATACAGTGCGGCCGACGCGGAGGGCCGGCGCTCGGCCCGTGCATCGGGGTCGCAGCCCGGTCCGTCCTCTCCCATTGGGATGCTCCGCGACGCCGTCGCACCCCAACCTCGTCCGAGGGGGTACGTCCTTCCGTGGTGACCAGCACGAAGCGCCGCATGCTCGACAGGCGCACCTATGTTCTCGACACCAGCGTCCTGCTGGCCGATCCGAACGCCATGGCCCGGTTCGACGAGCACGAAGTCGTGCTCCCGATCGTCGTGGTCACGGAACTGGAGGCCAAACGGCACCACCCGGAGCTGGGGTACTTCGCCCGCCAGGCCCTGCGCCTGCTGGACGACTTCCGCACCCGGTACGGCCGGCTGGACGCCCCGATCCCGCTCGGGGATCTGGGCGGGACCCTGCGCGTCGAACTCAACCATTCCGATCCCGGCGTACTGCCCGCCGGCTACCGGTTGGGGGACAACGACTCACGGATCCTCGCGGTCGCGCGCAACCTCCAGGCCGAGGGGTACGACGTCACGGTCGTCTCCAAGGACCTGCCGCTGCGCATCAAGGCGTCCTCGGTCGGCCTCCTCGCCGAGGAGTACCGCGCCGAACTCGCCATCACCGATTCCGGCTGGACGGGGATGTCGGAACTGCCCCTCGCCGCCGAGCAGGTGGACCTGCTCTACGGAGAGGAGACGCTGTACGTACCCGAAGCCGCCGAACTGCCCGTGCACACCGGACTGGTCCTCCAGTCCGAGCGCGGCAAGGCGCTCGGCCGGGTCACCGCCGACGGCAATGTGCGCCTGGTGCGCGGTGACCGGGAGGTCTTCGGCATCCACGGCCGCAGCGCCGAACAGCGGATCGCGCTCGATCTCCTCCTCGACCAGGACGTAGGCATCGTGTCGCTGGGCGGCCGGGCCGGCACCGGCAAGTCGGCGCTGGCGCTCTGCGCCGGTCTCGAAGCCGTCCTGGAGCGCAGGCAGCACCAGAAGGTGATGGTCTTCCGTCCGCTGTACGCGGTCGGCGGGCAGGAACTGGGCTACCTCCCCGGCACCGAGGCCGAGAAGATGAGCCCCTGGGCGCAGGCCGTCTTCGACACGCTCTCGGCGGTCGCCGGACGCGAGGTGATCGAGGAGGTGCTGGGGCGCGGCATGCTGGAGATCCTGCCGCTCACCCACATCCGGGGCCGCTCGCTCCACGATGCCTTCGTGATCGTCGACGAGGCGCAGTCCCTCGAGCGGAACGTCCTGTTGACCGTGCTGTCCCGGATCGGGGCAAATTCCCGGGTGGTGCTCACGCATGACGTGGCACAGCGGGACAACCTCAGGGTCGGCCGGTACGACGGGGTCGTCGCCGTGGTCGAGAAGCTGAAGGGGCATCCGCTCTTCGCGCACGTCACGCTCACCCGCTCCGAGCGCTCGCAGATCGCCGCCCTGGTGACCGAAATGCTGGAGGACGGCCACATCTGATACGGGATACGACAGTTGGTGCCGCCCGGTGAGCGAAGCAGCTTAGCCGGGCGGCATCGTGCTGCGGTGGCATTTCCGTAAATCACTAGCCCCAAACGGGTGTGAGCTTTCACACGCAACAGAGAATTGCTTCCCGGCGTGCCGTTCCGGCAGAGTCTTGCTTCCGTCAGGCCCCGCATACGGCACACCCGCACCTCCAGAGGTGCCACGCACCACACAACTCAACAATCGCCGTCCGTATGCCGCCCGCGAGCACCACGCGGCACTCCCTCCGGGGGGTCGCCCACCGGGCCCGTGCCTCCCGTGACCCAAGCAGTAGGGAGGCCAGTGCCAGGGGCACGATTGCGTCCGCGAGGTCACCTAAGCGGGCGATGCTGGAAGGACACCGTGTGAGCCGGATCTCGGTCCGGGGGTTCGCCGTGGCGTCAGCCACCGCGGTCACCACCGTCGGCGCCGTCGTAGGCGTTGCCTCGGGCAGCACTCCCGCTGCCGACGACAACAACTTCGAGGCGGCCGCAGCCGACACCACGCTTCTCGCCGACATCCCTGCGGGCCAGCAGGCCCAGGTGCAGACCGCTTCGCTGACGCAGCAGGCCGACGCCCAGGCGTCCGCGGCCGACGCGGCGGCGAAGAGGTCCGTGGAGGAAGCGGCCCGCATCCAGGCCGCCAAGGACGCCAAGTCGAAGAAGCAGGCGGCCGAGGCCAAGCTGGAGAAGGAGCGCCAGGACAAGAAGGACGCGGCCGATCGCGCCAGCCGTTCCGAGATCCGCAGCACCGCCACGTTCGCCCAGCAGAGCTCGTACACCGTGGCCGAAGTCCAGGCGATGGCGCGGCAGATCGTTCCCGCCGACCAGTTCCAGTGCTTCAGCAACATCGTGAACCACGAGTCGACCTGGAACTACCAGGCGAGGAACCAGTCCTCGGGTGCCTACGGCCTCGTCCAGGCGCTGCCCGGCTCGAAGATGGCCTCCGCCGGCGCCGACTGGCAGACCAACCCGGCCACCCAGATCAAGTGGGGCCTCAGCTACATGGACGGCCGCTACAAGAGCCCGTGCGGCGCCTGGTCCTTCTGGCAGGCCAACCACTGGTACTAGAACCTGCCGAGATTCCGGTCTCGACCTCGCGAAGCCCCTCGCCGTCCTGCGGTGAGGGGCTTCGCGCGTGTACGGTCGGTCCGGACCGCTCGGCGGGGGAGCGGTGGGGCGAGATGACGGGGGAAAAGGAACGATCATGTCGAAACTACCGGGGTGGCTCGGCAGTCTGGGCGCCGAACTGGCCGACCTGGGCGAGCGGCTGGAGCGGCGCAGGGTCGAAGCCGAGGGGGGCGAGGTCGAGGGGGGCGAGGCCGAGCCCGTCGAGCCGCCGGTGCCGGCCGCCGTACCCGCGAGAGCCGCCGCCGTACCGGACGAGGCGGCCCGGCCCGACATCGCGGCCGGCGATCGTGTGCCGCCGCCGCCCGCGTACGCCCCCTCCGTGGCCGCCCGGCCCGATCCGGTCGCGGCGATCCCCTGGGGCATGCGGGTCGCGGCCGAGGCCGGCTGGCGGCTGCTCGTCCTGGCGGGCACGCTCTGGGTGCTGATGCGGGTCATCAGCGCCGTACAGCTGGTCGTTCTGGCCTTCGTCGCCGCGCTGCTCGTCACCGCGATGCTGCAGCCGACCGTCGCCCGGCTGAAGGGGTACGGTCTGCCGCGCGGACTGGCCACCGCGGTCACCGCGATCCTGGGCTTCGTCATCATGGGGCTGGTCGGCTGGTTCGTGGTCTGGCAGGTCATGGACAACATCGACACCCTCTCCGACAAGGTGCGGACGGGTATCGACGATCTGAAGAACTGGCTGCTCGACAGCCCCTTCCATGTCACCGAGCAGCAGATCAACGACGTCGCGAAGAACCTCAGCGACACCATCGGCACCAACACCGAACAGATAACCTCCGCCGGACTGCAGGGCGTCACCGTGATGGCGGAGCTCCTCACCGGGATGCTGCTGGCGATGTTCTCGACGCTCTTCCTGCTGTACGACGGGAAGCGCATCTGGCACTGGGTGTTGAAACTGGTGCCCGCGCAGGCCCGGCCGGGTGTCGCGGGTGCCGGGCCGCGGGCCTGGCGGACGCTGACCGCCTATGTGCGGGGCACGGTCGTCGTGGCGCTGATCGACGCGATATTCATCGGGCTCGGGATCTGGTTCCTCAAGGTGCCGATGGCGGTGCCGCTCGCCGTCTTCATCTTCCTCTTCGCCTTCATCCCGCTGGTCGGCGCGGTGATCTCCGGGGCGCTCGCGGTGGTCGTCGCGCTCGTCACCGAAGGCGTGTTCACCGCGCTGATGGTGCTGGCCGTGGTGCTCGCCGTGCAGCAGATCGAGGGGCATGTGCTGCAGCCGTTCATCCTGGGGCGCGCGGTACGGGTGCATCCGCTCGCCGTCGTCCTCTCGGTCGCCGCGGGCGGCATGATCGCGGGCATCGGCGGAGCGGTCGTCGCGGTGCCGCTGGTCGCGGTCACCAACACGGTGGTCGGCTATCTGCGCGCGTACGGGCAGGAGGAAGCCCTGCGGCACGCTCCGTCCCCACGCGGGGCGTCCGCGCTCGGCGTCGCTCCGACCCCCGCGCCGGGCTCGCCGCCCGAGGACATCGACTACGGCGACGACGAGGACGGCGCCGACCAGACGGCCAAGTGAACAGAAGAAGGGCCCCGGGGACGGTCGGTCGTCCTCGGGGCCCTTCTCGTACAAGGGGTACCGCTGGTCCTACTCGGCGAGCACGGCCTCGGCTTCGAGGGTCACGCCGACCGCCTGGATCACCGAGGCAATCTTGACGGCTTCCTGAATGGTCTCACGGTCCACGCCCGCCTTGCGCAGCACCTGCTCGTGGGAGTCCAGGCACTGGCCGCAGCCGTTGATCGCGGAGACCGCGAGCGACCACAGTTCGAAGTCGATCTTCTCCACGCCGGGGTTGCCGATGACGTTCATCCGCAGGCCCGCGCGGAGCGTCCCGTACTCGGGGTCCGACAGCAGGTGCCGGGTCCGGTAGAAGACGTTGTTCATCGCCATGATGGCGGCAGCCGACTTCGCGGCGGTGTACGCCTGGGCGGAGAGGTTGGCCTTCGCTTCCGGCTCCAGCTCGCGCAGCACCTTCGGCGAGCGCGAGGCGATCGCGCAGGCGAGGACGGTGCCCCACAGCTGCTGCTGCGGCAGGTCGCTGTTCCCGATGACCGAACCGAGGTTCAGCTTCAGGTCCTTGGCGAAGTCCGGAACAGCGGCCTTCAGTTCGTCGAGTGCCATGTCGCCGTCAGCTCACTCGCCCGCGAGGAGCGCGACCGGGTCGAGGGTGTTCTCGCCCTTGGTCCAGTTGCAGGGGCACAGCTCGTCGGTCTGCAGGGCGTCGAGGACCCGCAGGACCTCCTTGGGGTTACGGCCCACGGAACCGGCGGTCACCATCGTGAACTGGATCTCGTTGTTCTGGTCGACGATGAAGACGGCGCGCTGGGCGAAGCCGTCCTCGCCCTCGATGCCGAGGTCACGCATGAGCTCGTGCTTCGAGTCGGCCATCATCGGGAAGGGCAGGTCGGTCAGGTCCGGGTGGTCCTTGCGCCAGGCGTGGTGCACGAACTCGGAGTCACCGGAGAAGCCGAGGATCTGGGCGTCACGGTCGGCGAACTCTTCGTTCAGCTTGCCGAAGGCGGCGATCTCGGTGGGGCAAACGAAGGTGAAGTCCTTCGGCCACGCGAAGACCACTTTCCAACCCTCATACGACTTGTGCGTGATGGTCTCGAACTCCTTGCCCTTCTCCAGGGAGACGCAGGCGGTCAGTTCGAACTCGGGGAACTTGTCACCGACAGTGAGCATGGTTCTTGGTACTCCTGTGTTGCTTGGGGCTGGACCAGGCCACCGTGCCACACCCCCCATTGATCAGGGAAATCGGTATTGGCGGGGGAATTGATCGTGAGTCGCAATCAGTGGTAAGCGTGCGATACTCGTGCCAGCGGCCCGCTCTGAGACCCCTCCCCAGGATGAACAGAGCGGGCCGCTTCTCTTTGGCTCCATCCGGCACGAAAACGGATGGGGTCGACTTGTGCTTGTTTTGCCTAATGGGGCCTACTGTCCGGTTCGGACTCGCTTGAAGATCACCCTTATGGCCGTGTTTGAGTTGTTGAAAACTAACCGACCACTTCGCAGGGAACAGAGTGGGTAAGCGTAGGAAGAAGTCCCTACCCTTAGCGGCCACCGTCGGCTACAGCTGCTAGGACCCGTTTTCAAAGTCGGCAGTCTGGCCGGGGATCCGTGGTGGACCGTACATCGACTTCGTCAGTGCGCGAGGCCGTCGATCAGTTTGCCAAGCGTGGCGCTGATCTCTTGCGGTTCGGTGAGCATGGCCAGGTGGTGTGCGGTGCGGCGCGTGACCCGCCAGCCTTCTTGCTCAGCCTGGTGAGCTTCGGCCGTGTACGCATCGCTCAGCTGCAGGTAGGCACTGTGAGAGGGAGCAGGCCCTGAAAGTTCTGGGGCGGGCTCCTCGAAGTAGGCCAAGGGCAGGCGGGGGAGCTCTCCGCAGAAGCGGGCGCGCATGTGCGGGTCGGGCAGGATCTCCTCGACGGTGCCCGGCGGAAACCACTCATTCCAGGGCAGCAGAAGCCCGTCCCGGGCTTTTCCGCGCAACTGCTCGCACATTTCCGCTGGGACTGTGTCGAACCAGCTGCGGCCGGGGTGGGGTAGGAGGGCATCGACGAAGATCGTGCCGACAACCGTCGCTGTCGTTGCGCCGACGACAGCGGGCAACAGGGCGCCGGCGCCGCTGTGCCCTACGAGCACGATCCGGCCGTCACCGCCGTGTCGGTCGATTTCGTTCGCGACGGTTGCAGCAATCCTTGGATAGTACGGTGCAGCACCTGCGAACGCCTCCGCCAAGGAGGACACAATCGTCGCGTGTCCTTGCGCGCGCAGTGCGCTCGCGATCGGCTGCCAGACCGAAGCCCCTACCAGAGGGCTGTGCACCATGACCAGGGTCGGTTGTCCTCGCATGACACCTCGTTCTCGATCACCACGCAGCCGTGGCGGAATCGTAGACACTGGCAAGCGTTGGGTGCGCTTACGCGCTGGGCGTTCGCTGAGGGGAGAGTCGAATCATGTCCAAGTGCATCGGCATGAACTCCCACTCTGGTCGGCGAGTTTATGTCGGCGCCTCCGACCTGATCCCTTGAGTGAGGCGACTTTCGAAAGTGCTGGTCACAGCCACTCGTTGATGGCCGCGACCAGAACGGTCGCCTCGTAGCGGACGGCGAATTTGTCGTACCTGGTAGCCACGGCGCGGTGGCGCTTGAGGCGGTTGACGCCGCACTCCACCGTGTGGCGCTCGCGGCAGTCGGCCTTGTCGCACTTCGGCGGGCGGCAGCCGCGGGAACGGCGTTACGGCCGTCAGGCGGTGTACTCGAGCTCCGTCAGGGCGGCCTGGCGTACGGCCAGAGGTGCCTGGGTCACATCTATCCCTGCCAAGTACTGGACCAGGCGTCACGGGTATCCAGTAGCTGCCGCCCCAGCTCGACACCTTCCAGTTGTCCAGGACGGATGACCCGGCGGAAACGCCCCTCCTCGATGGCACCGACGACCAACTTCTCGGCCAGCCACAGCGGCGTCCGTTCCCTGATCGCGAACGTCAGATGAACGCTGGTCTCGTCAGAGTCCGCGACGAGCGGGTTGTGGACCCACCCTCTCGGGAGCAAGAGGGACTGGCCGGCCTTGAGATCGACCTCGATGTTGGGGCCCTGCTGTGCGGGGCCAGGCATGGCGCGAGCGGAACCTCGAACTGTGGGGTCTGAAGGACGCGGCCGGTAGCAAGTAGTAAGAAACCCCCTGCCGGGCGGAGGGGGTTTCCTGGTGTTTGCTACTCGTCTTCCATCCAGACGATCTCGATCAGCTCCGGGTCGAACTTCTTCCCGCGGCCTGCGGGGTGGACCATCACGGCCCGGATCGACTCGCGGAGCCGGGTCTTCTTCTGCGAGACCGTGTATTCCTCCCACTCCTCTAGGAGGGAGGGGGAGGCGTTCTGCCTGCGGACCTTCGCGGCGACCAGTTGGCGACGCTGCCGGTTCAGCTCGTCGCGCTCACCCTCAAGCTCCTCGATCATATCGAGAGCCGTACCCATGCTGATCCGCTTCGCCCTGCGACGCCCGTTGACCTCTTCGATCTCCTGGTCGATCTCGGCTAGCCGGGCATCGTGCTTCGTCTCGTCGACCTCGTCTTCCTTGACGACCATGCCGAGGCTCCGCTGGACCTCCATCAGGAAGATTTCCTCGACAAGCTCTTCCATCGGGGGGCCGACGCGGGTGACGCCACCGCAACCGCCAAGCGTGGTGAGGCAGGCGTACCGGTATCCGTACCTCTCGTAGGAAGTGGTCCCCTTCGAGTACTGGTTGGACATCAGAGGGAAGCTGCACTTGCCGCACCGGGCGATTCCGGAAAGCAGGTACTTGGCCGAAGTGGTGTGCACCGCACGGCCTTCCTTCCTGGCCTTCTTGCGCTCCTCGATGGTGGCCACGCAGGCTTGCCACTGTTCGGGGGAAACGATGGCTTCCCAGTCACCCTTTACCGGCTTGCCGTCCTTGTAGACGACGTAATCAGGCAGCCAGGGCTTCTTGGCACCGCGTCGCTCAGACTGCGGCAGGTAGATGCGGTATCCGCAGATGCGGGGATTTACGAGACGCGCTTCAACAGTGCTGTGCTGAAGGCTGTGCGACCCGGCCTTCTTCTTGTTGCGTGTGGGCTCGAACCCGAGGTCGATCCACTGCTTGCGAACTTCGCCGACCGTGAGGCCGCCGGGAATCGCGAGAACTGCCGCCCGAAGCACCTCGGCTTCAGTCTCGTGAAGCGACTGACGGTCTTCGGCCCATCCGAAAGGCCGCGGGGCTCCGTGCATGTGTCCACGTTCAGCCAGGCCCTTGTTCCTTCGGGCGACACGGCGCCCGGTGTTGTACACCTCCATGCCGCCCATGGTGGCCTGGATGGTGAGCATTGACCGGCCCTCTTGGGTGGACAGATCTGTACCACCCATAACGGCCCGCCCCACATATTTGGGGTTGAGCTGGAACAGCCGGTTTACTCGGGCTGCATCGTATTCCTGCCGGACCAATCGGTCAGCGTGGTAGAAGAGGATGCCCCGGATCGTGCCGTTCTCCAGGTCGACCAGCATCTCTTCGAAGTCCTTGCGGACGATGTGCGGGTTGCTGGCCGGGGTGTTGTTGTCGTTGTAACGACGTGTGATGGTCAGGCCTAGTTCGGCCGCGACCTCATCCATGTCTTTGAACTGCTCGGCGACCTGTTCGCCGATCTCGCGCCAGTCGGCAGCGTTCGCCTTGAGCGCCTTGTCCTCCGATACGCGCGCATACGCGCCTACGGGATGCACGTCAGACCCCTCCCCAGAAGTTGACTTGAGTAGGACGCTAGCACCGGGCAGGGCGTTATTAGTAGGAATTCCCTTTTTTGGGGGAGTTCCTGAGGGTTGGATGATCCCGCCTTGGCGCAGAGCGCATTGATCAGGGAAATAGCTACACTAGGTTGTGATGATCGGAGGTCCCTATCAATGGTGCAGAGGAATCAGGGCAATCGCCCCAAGCAGCCCAGCCTGTCGCAGCTGCGCGCCTTCGCGGCCGTCGCCGAGTATCTGCACTTCAGGGACGCGGCGGCAGCAATCGGGATGAGTCAGCCGGCGCTCTCCGGAGCCGTGTCGGCGCTGGAGGAGGTACTGGGTGTCCAACTCATCGAGCGTACGACGCGCAAGGTGCTGCTCTCGCCGGCCGGGGAGCGGCTCGCGGTCCGGGCGCGGGTGGTATTGGAGGCTGTGGGCGAGCTGATGGAGGAGGCCGAGGCGGTTCGGGCGCCGTTCACCGGAGTGCTCAGGCTCGGCGTGATCCCGACCGTCGCGCCGTATCTGCTGCCGACCGTGCTGCGGCTGGTCCATGAGCGCTACCCGGAGCTGGACCTCCAAGTGCACGAGGAGCAGACCTCCTCGCTACTGGAGGGGCTGGCTGCGGGAAGGCTGGATCTGCTGCTGCTCGCCGTGCCGCTCGGGGCGCCGGGAGTGACCGAACTTCCGCTCTTCGACGAGGACTTCGTATTGGTGATGGAGCGGGACCACTGGCTGGGCGGGCGCACCGACATTCCGCGCGAGGCCCTGCGCGAGCTGCCGCTGCTGCTGCTCGACGAGGGGCACTGCCTCCGTGACCAGGCGCTCGACATATGTAGGGAGGCGGGGCGCACGGAGGGTGCGCCGGTCACCACGACCGCGGCCGGGCTCTCCACGCTGGTGCAACTGGTCGCTGGCGGGCTCGGGGTGACGCTGCTGCCGCGTACCGCGGTGACGGTGGAGACCGGTCGCAACGACGCGCTGGCCACCGGGTATTTCGCGGAACCAGCGCCTTCGCGGCGGGTGGCGCTGGGGATGCGGACGGGGGCGGCGCGGCACGAGGAGTTCGAGGAGTTCGCGGCGGCGCTGCGGGAGGCGATGCGGGCGCTGCCGGTACGGGTGACGGGGAAGGGGTGAGGGGTGCGCCCCCCGGGGACCGCACCTCTTGCGGCTACGCCGTCACTCCGTGCGCAGGCCGTCCGGGCGCATCATGTGCCACAGGGGCGGCAGTGACATGTTGGACTGGCGGGTGCTGCCCCTACGTCCGAGGTGGTCTCCGACCAGCCCGCCCGGACGTCTCTCGATTCCGTTGCCAAGCTTCCGATGGTGCGCTCGTCGGTGCCCACCGCCCCTGAGGGGACATCGCCCCTGAGCGGACACACGCTCACAGGGGCACCACCCGGAGCGCCGTCGCTGCTCCGGCCTTCGACGGAGGCGGCGAGGGGCGGCTCGACGAACCCTGTCACCTCAATGCGGCCTGTTCGAGGCGTAGTTGAAGGTCGCCTGCCCGGGATGGCCGGGCGCGGGTCGATCGAGTCCGTGCAGGGGTGCACCCTCGTGAGCAGCGGTACGGAGTCGGGTGGGCGCATGGTGGGCATGCCGGGGCAAGGTGCCCCGGGCTCGGTACCCGGCCGGGGCGTGGCGCCGGGAAACCACGGGATCCATGGCGGTCGTCCCGGGGAGCCCGCAACGGCAACACTTCAAGCCAAGTTACCTATGCAAACTCTTAGTTCTCGCAGCCGCCGAACTGCGGTCCGAGCAGCGCGGGCTCTCCGGAAGGGCACGGATTCGGGCGGCCGGAATGAGTCAAGGAGCCAACCCGGCCGTGTGCCGGGTTCGGCCTGACCGGGCCCAGGTACGGATACTCAGGCCGGGATTTGAGTGATCGTACGGACGTCACTTAGCGCACTGAATGTGTAACGTCTGCAACTGCAACCTCAATGAGCGCGACGGACCCATGAGGAAGCTTGCCCGGATGGCATCCGGGACACGGGGGGAGAGATCAGACATGGCGTGGGACGAATGGGAACAGCTCAAAGCCGATGCGGCGCAGCGCCACACCACGCACATGCAGATCAACGGCCTCCAAGGCGAAGGCGGATATGCGAAGCCGGCCAGTACCGGGGGCGGGGCGGGCAGGCTCAAGCACAAAGGCGGACCGTGGACCGAGGCCGCCGGTACGGCTGATGACCTGCAGACCACCACGAGCACGTGCAGAGTGGAGCTCCGCTCCGCTCACGAGGGCATAGGCGGAGGTCTCGAAGGACTGGCCAGCCTTGGCTCGCTGAAGACCGTGCTCAGCTCCTGGGAAGAGCGCCTCAAGGCAGTCCGGGAAGAGTGCAGTTCACTCGAACCCAAGCTGCGCCAGGTGGCTGTCGACCTCAGAGAGGTGGACGCCGAGGTGGGTGCCAAGGGCAAGGCAGTGAGGGTTCCTGGTACGAGGATGGGGCAGTAGTCATGGCGTCCGGACTCACCTGGCAGCAGCTCCGCGACCTCAAGCTGTCCGAGCTGACCGACGCAGCCGACGGCTGGGCTGCGCTGATGCGCCGTGCCGGTGCCTCGCGCGAGCGCGTCGACGGTGACATGAGCGGCAGCTCACCAAGACGCAGGAAAGCGAGTCGGCGGAATCAGCCGTCAAGCGGCTGAAGCGCCTTGGCGAGAACTACCACTACATTCAGACCGAGACGGGCCTGATCCGAGGCACACTTGATGGCCTCGCCACCGAACTCACCGCCCCGCAGCGCCGGCTGCGTGATGCTCTCGAGGATGTGGCCTCCCTGGGCTACAAGGTCAACGACAACGGCAGCATCGACTACCCGGCCGGCGGCAAGAACGCGATGACCGGTGACGCGATACCGGGTGGCTCCGTGATGGGCAACAACGGTCTGATCGGCGCCGGAAACCCCGGCCTGTACCGCGACGGTAACGGCATGTACGACCCCGCTCTGGGACCGGATGCCCCGCAGCTGAAGAGTCCGAATCCCCACCGAGCCAAGGCCCAGGACGTCGCCGACCGCATTGCTCATGCCCTGCGTGAGGCCTGTGAAATCGACGAACGGTACAGTTCGGCTCTTCAGAAGCTCAAGGCCGCGCCTGGTCTCACGGTTGACAAGAAGACCTGGGCGAACGTGGCGGGGGACGTTACTGCCGTGGAAAACGCGGCCCGTGAGTATCTGGCAGATCAAGTGCTGGACAAGTCACCGGCTGAGCGCAAGGAATGGTGGGACCACCTGAGCAAGGAAGAGCGTCAGGAGTACATCACGTCCTTCCCCGACGTGATCGGGAACCTCGACGGCATCCCGGCTACGGTGCGCGACGAAGCAAACCGCGCGAACCTCCCGTTGGTGATCGCCAGCCTCGAAGGGCAGACGGCCGACGGCGCGCAGGATAAACTCGCAGGACTGAAGGGTATTCAGTCTAAGTTGTCCCACGGTTCACACCCACCCATGTACCTGCTTGGGTTTGGAACAGAGGGGAAAGGCCGAGCCATTGTCAGCTACGGCAACCCCGACACCTCCAGGAACGTCTCCTCGTACGTGCCGGGCCTCGGGACGGTTCTCGACAAAGACTTCGCGGACGACACCGTGCGCAGGGCCTACCAGACCGCGAAGGGTGCCCATAAATACGACCCGTCCAGCGCATCCATCGTCTGGCTGGGATACGACGCACCGGGCTTAAAGGACGTCATGTCGACGACCGACGCGAACAAGGGCGCGCCTGACTACAACTCGTTCATGGACGGCATTCAGGCGACCAACGAGCACGAGGACCCGCACATTACAGCGATCGGCCACTCCTACGGATCTCTCACCGTAGGTACCGCGGCCCGGCAGGACGGTGGCATCCCGGGCGCCGACGACATCATCCTGCTCGGCAGCCCGGGTACCGGGGCCGGCAACGCTTCGGAACTGAACGTCGGTAAGGGGCACGTGTTCGTCGGTTCCGCCGACAACGATCCCGTAACAAAGCTACCTGCCAAAGAGGATCTGCTCGGCGCGGTCAACCCTATCCTTGGGGCAGTCGCAGGGGGAGGCCACGATATCTGGTTCGGTACGGACCCGGCGAGTAAGGAGTTTGGGGCCACGAGAATGGAGAGCGGCGACGGCCCGCTCCCGCTCTGGCTGTCCGGCCAAGGGGCAACTCCCGCGCATTCTGGGTACTTTGACGCTGACAGGAACCCTTCAGCGGCGGACAACATCGCTAAGATCGTCGCCGGACATTCAGACTCGATCACTACAGAGGCCCCGCGGTGAAGTACGTTCCCACTCGCATCGCCGTCCCTGTGCTTGCCATAGCTTTCGTAGCAGGCTGCGGGGGTGGCGGCAATAATTCCCATGCTCCCCAAAGGAGTTCCAGTGTGAATATGCAGGAGGCTGCAGACAAGGCTGACCGGCTCATCGGCAACACGCTGTCTTCTGTGCACCCTCCCCTGGAGTGGACACACGATGAATCCGACAGTGGAATGTGTACTGACGCCCCGGAACTCGGCGACGTCACGCGCCGCGCTGTGGTCATGACTCAGGTTTCCGAGGAACGCAGAGGTTCGCTTCTCGGAATCATCGAACGGGCATGGAAGAAGTCGGGCTACATAATCACCAAGGTCAACCCCGACAAGGAGTTCCCTGCCGTCTATGCCGATGCCGGTGACGGGGTATTGAAGATGGGCTTGACCGTCGGGTACAAGGGACAGTTCTTCCTGGAGGTTCAAACGGCCTGCGTGGACAAGTCGAGGGTGGCGCAGCCCTCCACTCCAGGGAAGGGCACCGAATACCGCGGGAAGGACGTGCCCACTCCCAACGTGCACTCCGACTTCTGGTCGTCCGACAAGCCGGTCCCTTCGAGTTCTCCAAGCTGAAGCCGGCAGCACTGTCGTCGGCAAGTCCGGTGTGACCACACGATCAGCGCCCGCTCACTCTGAGGATGTTGGCGCTTCGTCAGCCCATGGGTGCGAGGGTGGCCAGTAGGGGTCCGGCGGCCTTGTTCCACTGCCGCCTGCCGCGCGGAAGGCGCGGGGTGCGGCCCCCCCCCGGGGACCGCACCTCTTGCGGCTACGCCGTCACTCCGTGCGCAGGCCGTCCGGGCGCATCATGCGCCACAGGGGCGGCAGCGACAGCAGGGTGACGAGCAGGATCAGAGCCACGCCCGCCCCCACCATCGGCAGGAACAGCCACCAGGCGGTCACGTCCTTGGCGATCATCCAGATCATCGCCGCGCCCAGGCCGAGGCCGCCCGCGATCGCGACCACCAGACCGATGACCACGGGCACGGCGGTCTGCCAGAGGACCGACAAGCCGAGCGTGGTCCGCCGGGTGCCGAAGGCGACCAGGACCGAGAGCAGGCGCTTGCGCTCGCGCAGTTGCTCCAGTTGCGAGACCAGCATCGCCGCGGCGATCAGCAGCAGGGTCGCGGTCGCGCCGACCCGGAGGCCGGTCTGCACGCTGGCGTACTGACGGTCGCGGGCCACCGAGGCCATGGTGACGATCCGCATCCCCCGGTCGAGCTCGGCCGCCGTGTTCCGTACGTACTCGGCGACGTCCTCGACGCTCTGGTCCACCTGTATCTGCGCGTTGGTCTGGGCGTGCGGCAGGGTCCTCGGGTCGATCGCACCGACCGTCGCCACGATGCCCCAGTGGTCCTTGCCCATCGCGTCACTGCGCGCGACGACGGTCGGAGTGCCGGCGGGCAGGGTCCACAGCTTCGACTTCTCGCCGGTTATCGATCCCGCCTGATAGTTGAGCTCGACCGGCTGGCCCTTGCGGGCCGTCTGGTCCACCCAGTCGGACATCTCCTTGTCGCCCGGGGGATGGACGACGAACACATCGCCCTCCTTGCAGGAGTCGACCCGGGCGATCTCGCGCACGGTGGCGCAGTCTCCGACGGTCAGCGAGGTGGTGGGCTGGACGTCGTCGCCCTTGTACTTGCCCGGCTTGACCACGAACGTCTCGACCATCCCGATCACCCTGGTCACGCCCTTGGTGGCCCGGAACTTCTGGATGGTCCGGGTGGCCGCGTCACCCGTGACGGTTTCGGAGAACGTGTAGAACTGGGCGCGACTCGTGTCCTGCCCCGTCATCCGGTTGAACTCGTCGCCCACCGCGGCGAACAGCATCTGCAGCGCCACCGCACCGGCGATCGCGACCGTGATGCCACTGACCGCGCGGGAGGCCGCCCCGCTGCTCAGCTGGAGCCTGCGGGTGGCGAGCTGCCAGGGCACCGGGCCGCCGCGCAGCCGGTTCACGCACGCCTCGACCAGCCAGGGCAGCAGCAGCGCGAGCCCGACCAGCACCAGTACGGCACCGCCCGCGATCGGGTACGGATTCACCGGGGAGAACTCGTCGACCTTGCCGGTCAGCCCGAGCACCGCCAGTCCCGCGACCGGCACCAGCAGCCGCCACCAGAGCCGGCGCCTGCGGTTGCGGCCGTTGCGTACGACGCCGAGCGGTTCGATCACCACGGAACGCAGGGCGGCCAGCGTGACGAGCACCGCCGCCACCGGAACCGCGACGGCGATCAGCGTCGCCGGCCAGGGTGCGGGGACCAGGTCCGCCGGGAAGGCGCTGACGTCCCACACCTCGACGTAGGCCATGAGCTGACGCCCCGCCAGGAAGAAGGCGAGGCCGAACAGCAGGCCGAGCGCCGCTCCGAAGAACGCCTCGCCGGCCGCGATCCGGCGGGTCATCCGGATGTCCGCACCGACCAGACGCAGCGCGGCGAGCCTGCGGTCGCGGCGGTCGCCGCCGAACCGCACGGCCGTCGCGATGAAGATCGCGACCGGCGCCAGCAGCACGACGCAGATCATGATGACCAGCACGATGAGGATCGGGGACATGGGCTCGGGCGGGCCCGGGTCGCCGTAACCGGCGATCCGGTGGCCGCCGTTGGCGGGGGTCAGGGTGTCGCTGCCCGCGTAGTAGAGCAGCTCGCCCGGGGCGACCAGGCCCGCGTCGCCGATCGTGCCGATGATCCGGTCCGGCAGCCGCTCCTTGAGCAGGCTGCCTTCGGGGGAGGCCAGCAGCTCCTTCAGGGCGGGGGAGACCACCATCTCGTCCGGCCCGGGGAAGCGCCCGACGCCCGGCGGCACGACCGGGTGCGTACCGTCCGCACGCATGAGAAAGCCCAAGATGGTACGGCCGCGGTACTCGGTCTCCGCGTTGATCCGGAGCACTGACGTGTCGGACTTCTCGGCCTGGGCGTCGGGCGATTTCGAGATCTTGGTCTCGGAGCGGGCCTGGTCGCGCGCGGAGCGGTGGTCGAGCATGTGCGGTACGGAGGCGGCGACGAGCAGCAGCGTCACGCCGAGGCCGACACCGACGGCGGTCAGCAGCGTGCGGATCCAGCCCTCGCGCCCGCCGGAGGAGGCGAACCGGACGCCGAGGGCGAGGTCGCGCAGCAGGGCGGTGAAGCCGGTGGGCTCGGTGGGGCGGGGTGCTGCCTCGGCCGGGGCGTTCTTGTGGTCGAGCAGGGTCACAGCGCGTGCTCCAGGTCGCGGGTCCGGCCGTCGCGCACGGTGACGTCGCGGTCGGAGTACGCGGCCACCCGGGCCTCGTGGGTCACCAGGACCACGGCGACCTGGGCGGACCTGGCCGCCTCGGTGAGCAGTTCCATCACCCGCTCGCCGTTGAGGGAGTCCAGGGCGCCGGTCGGCTCGTCGGCGAAGATCACCTTCGGGGAGGCGGCCAGCGCACGGGCCACCGCGACGCGCTGGCCCTGGCCGCCGGATACCTCGCCGGGGCGTTTGGCGGCGACGGTGTCGACCTCCAGACGCTCCAGCCAGTGGCGGGCGGTGGCTTCGGCGGCCTTGCGCCTGGTGCCGCTCAGCCGGAGCGGCAGGGCGACGTTCTCCACGCACGTCAGCTCCGGGACGAGCTGGCCGAACTGGAAGACGAAGCCGAACTCGGTGCGGCGCAGGGCGCTGCGTTCGGCGTCCGACATCGCGGAGAGCTTGCGGCCCGCGTAGGTGATCGTGCCCCTGTCGGGGGTGACGATTCCGGCGAGGCAGTGCAGCAGGGTCGACTTGCCGGAGCCGGACGGGCCCATCACGGCGACGACCTCGCCGGGATGGATGGAGAACGAGGCACCGTCGAGCGCGGGCGTGGAGCCGTACGACTTGTACAGGCCGTCGGCGACGAGGAGGGAGCCGGCGGGGATCACGCGCCCACCTCCGCGGCGAGCCGGTCCAGCCGGGCGGCGGTCAGTTCCAGCCAGCGCAGATCGGCTTCGAGGTGGAAGAGCGCGTGGTCGCAGATCAGCTGATCGGCGAGGTCGCCCTTGCGCTTGCGGTCGGTGAGGATGCGCATGAGACGCAGGTGCTCGGTGCGCTGGGTGTCCAGCAGGGCCTCGGCGCTGCGGCCGGTGAGCAGGGCGAGGACGACCTTGGTGTAGAGCGTCGACTGGAGGTACGGCTCGGGCTTCTCCGGTTGCGCGAGCCAGGCGCCGACGTCGGTGATGCCCGCCTCGGTGATGGCGTACCGCTTGCGCTCGGGACCGCCGCCGCTCTCGACGCCGTCGACCTCGACGAGGCCGTTCTTCAGGAGCCGGGACATGGTCGAGTAGACCTGCCCGTAGTGCAGGGGGCGGTCGTGGCCGAACTTCTCGTCGAACGTGCGCTTGAGGTCGTAGCCGTGGCGGGGGCCGGACTCCAGGAGTCCGAGCAAGGTGTGGCCGATAGACATGCGCAACACTGTACTCAGTGTGTATACCTCGCGTGTATACCGGGCTCCCGCCCTGGATCCCCGCCTCCGGGCCCCGCCCCCGGACCTCTGGACCCCCGGACCCCTGGGCCTCAATCCTCGGACGGGCCCGGTCTGTCCTTCGGGGGGCGTCCCCGGCGGGGAATCGGGCGGGCCGTGCCCGGCAGGCGGCCCGCCTCCGCCAGCGCCCTGCGCAGCAGGAACTCGATCTGGGCGTTCGCGCTGCGCAGGTCGTCGGCGGCCCAGCGGGCCAGTGCGTCGTGCACCGCGGGGTCCAGCCGCAGCAGCATCTGCTTGCGCTGCGGCGGGGTCCGACGTGCCGGGGTCTGTTCGGTCACTGGTAGAGAGTGCCCGTATTGAGGACCGGCTGCGCCGCACGGTCGCCGCACAGCACCACCATCAGATTGCTGACCATGGCCGCCTTCCGCTCCGAGTCCAGTTCGACGATGTCCTGTTCGGCGATCCGGGTCAGCGCCATCTCGACCATGCCGACCGCGCCCTCGACGATCTGCTGCCGGGCCGCGACCACCGCGCCGGCCTGCTGGCGCTGAAGCATCGCGGAGGCGATCTCGGGCGCGTACGCGAGATGACTGAAGCGCGATTCGATGATCCGCACACCGGCGGCCTGCACCCGGGCGGTGAGCTCCACGGCCAGCTTCTCGGTGATCTCCTCCGCGTTGCCGCGCAGGGAGAGGCCGCCCTCCTCGTGGGCGTCGTACGGGTACTCGATCGCGATGTGCCGGACGGCCGCCTCGGTCTGGGTGGCGACGAACTCCAGGAAGTCGTCGACCTCGAAGAGCGCCTGCGCGGTGTCCTCGACCTTCCAGACGACGATCGCGGCGAGCTCGATCGGGTTGCCGTAGGCGTCGTTGACCTTCAGGACCGCGGTCTCGTGGTTGCGGACCCGGGTGGAGATCTTCCGGCTGCTGGTGAGCGGGTTGATCCAGCGCAACCCGTCGGTACGGATCGTGCCGACGTACCGGCCGAAGAGCTGTATCACCCGTGCCTCGCCCGGTGCGACCATCTTCACACCCGTCATACAGAAGAACGAGGCGATGGCGAGCAGGATCCCGGCGATGCAGACCGGGACGCCCACTCCGTTGTTCCCGTTCGAGCCGACGACGCCGCCGACGACGGCCAGGCCGATGCCGGCGATCACCCCGATCACGGTCAGCAGCAGGCCGACGCCGCCGGGGATGCTGTGCGCCGTCACCTCTCTCACCTGCGGTTCGGGCATCTCGGGGGCGTCGGGCGTGAGGTCGGCGGTCAGGGTGGACACGGTGTGCGGATTGCCTTGGTCCGGCATGGAATCCCCCGTTTCGAAAGACCGGCCGTAGCCGGCGGAGACTGACTCGGTGCTAGCAATGTGATTACACATTACCGGGATTCGCAACCCTGAGCGCCTCTCATGAGTCGGTTCCCTAGAGAGCGGGTGCTGATTGTCACGTCCGGAAAAGACCGCATCGCTTGCTATTTGTCCTTGCCGACGGTGTTAGCTGGCTGGGCTGAGCTGATCTGGTCGAGCAGAGAATCGGGAGCAACACAGAGATGGGTCGAGCGGATGCGCGGCGTGGGTCGCGGCGGGCTGCGAAGAGCGGCGGCATACGCAGACTCTTCACCTGGCGGAAGATGCTGGGCACGTTCTTCGGGTTCTGCCTGCTGATGATGGGCGCCTTCGTGGCGCTGTACATGTACGTGGACATACCCAAGGCCAACGCCCTGGCCGAGCGGCAGAGCAACGTCTACCAGTACAGCGACGGCACGGTGATGACCCGCACCGGTGACGGGGTCAACCGGCAGATCGTGGATCTCGCCGAGGTTCCCAAGGAGGTGCAGCACACCTTCGTCGCCGCCGAGAACAAGACGTTCTACAAGGACAAGGGCGTCGACCTGAAGGGCACCGCGCGCGGCCTCTTCAACACCGTCACCGGCAAGGGCAAGCAGGGTGGCTCGACCATCACCCAGCAGTACGTGAAGAACTACTACCTGACGCAGGACCCGACGATCAGCCGCAAGCTCAAGGAACTGGTGATCTCCCTCAAGGTCGACCAGAAGAAGAGCAAGGACGACATCCTCGCCGGGTACATCAACACCGCGTACTACGGACGCGGCGCGAGCGGCATCCAGGCCGCGGCACAGGCCTACTACGGGGTCGACGCCAAGGACCTCGACGTCTCCCAGGGCGCCTACCTGGCCGCGCTGCTCCAGGCCCCCAGCCAGTACGACTGGGCGACCGCGACGCCGACCGGCAAGAAGCTCGTCAAGGACCGCTGGGGCTACACGCTCGACAACATGGTCGAGATGCACTGGCTCGACAAGTCCGAGCGCGACAGCCTGAAGTTCCCCGTCCCGGACAAGCCCAAGCCCGCCCGCGGCATGGAGGGCCAGACCGGCTACCTCGTGGATGCGGCCAACAAGGAGCTGGACAAGCAGGGCATCACGGAGGACGTGCGGCGGGCCGGCGGCTGGACCTTCACGCTCAACATCGACAAGAAGCGGCAGAAGGAGCTGGAGAAGGCGGTCGACCGCCAGCTGGAGTCCAAGCTGGACCGCAAGGGCAACAAGGTCGACGCGACCGTCCAGGCGGGTGCCACCTCCGTCGACCCGAAGACCGGCGCCGTCGTCGCGCTCTACGGCGGAGTGGACTACGTCAAGCACTACATCTCCAACGCCACGCGCCAGGACTACCAGCCCGCCTCCACCTTCAAGCCGCTGGTGCTCGCCTCCGCGCTGGAGAACGAGTCGAAGACCCAGGACGGCGATCTGATCGGCGTCAACACCCGCTACGACGGCACCAGCAAGCGGCCGGTCGTGGGCAGCGACACCCCGTACAGCCCGGAGAACGAGGACAACCGGAGCTACGGCGACGTCACCGTGCAGACCGCGATGAACAAGTCGATCAACTCGGTCTTCGCGCAGATGGTCGTCGACGTCGGCCCGAGCGCGGTGAAGAAGACCGCGCTGGGGCTCGGTCTGCCCGACAAGAACTTCCCCGAGCGCCCCGCCATCACGCTCGGCACGATGAACGCCTCCACCTGGGACATGGCGGGCGCGTACGCCACGCTCGACAACCACGGCAAGAAGGTCACCCCCTTCATCGTGAAGTCCGCCAAGCACCGCGAACGGACGGTCGAGCCGGTCAAGGGCATCGGCGACCAGGTGATCAGCCGCAAGTCCGCCGACACCGTGACCTCCGTGCTGAAGGGCGTCGTGGACAGCGGCTCCGGACAGGCGGCCAACACCTCGGCATACGAGGCGGCCGGCAAGACGGGCACCTCGGAGAACAACAAGGCCGCCCTGTTCGCGGGCTACACCCCGGAGCTCACCACGGTCGTGGCGCTCTTCGGTGAATCCCCCAAGGACGGCGGCGGCCAGGTCAGCCTGACCGGTACCGCCAACTCCGGCCGGGCCAACGGTGGCGGCTTCCCGGCGCAGATCTGGGCGGACTACACCCTGGGCGCGCTGAACGGAGGCTCCGACGCCCGGTTCGACCTCCAGGACGTCGAGCCCGGCCAGGTCACCCTGCCGACGAGCCCGTCGACGACCACTTCGCCGTCGCAGAGCCCCGACCCGTCGTCGTCCCAGCCGTCGAGCCCGCCGGCGCAGAGCCCGAGCGACACGCCCAGCCAGTCGGCCAGCCAGTCGCCCGAGCCGCCGCCGAGCCAGTCGCCGGACGTGCCGCCGCCGAGCGAGTCCCCGATCCTGCCCGGCGACGGACTGAGCTCCGGACGGCCGGGCCACCAGGCCAACGGCAACCCGGCCGGGCAGTGAACGCATGAGTCAGGGGCGGTGCCGGCCGGCACCGCCCCTGACCCGTGTGTTCGCGTACGACGGGGTCAGCCGCCGTTGACCTTCTGGGCGATCCGGTCGCCGAGGTCCTTGTCCACGTTGCGCCAGTACTGCAGCGCCCGCTTCAGGACCGGGGCGCTCACACCGTCCAGCAAATGGCCGGAAATGTTCGAGACCAGGCGCTCGCGCGCCGCGTCGTCGAGGACCTTGCGCACCAGCGTCCCCGCCTGGCCCCAGTCGTCGTCCTCGCGGTGCAGCTTGTACGCCTCGTGCACCATCTCGCCCGCCGTGGCCCAGCCCGCCGGGTCGCCGAAGCGCTCGGTGTCCGCCGCCGGACCGCCGTACGAGTTCGGTGCGTAGACCGCTCCCGTGCGCGTCGGCTCGTACCGCATGGGGCCGTCCTTCGCGTACGAGTTCCGGCCGAACCGCGGACGGTTCGGGGGCAGCTGCGCGTAGTTCGGGCCGATCCGGTACCGGTGGGTGTCCGGGTACGAGAAGAGCCGGCCGAGCAGCATCTTGTCGGGCGACGGGCCGATGCCGGGCACCAGGTTCGACGGCTCGAAGGACGCCTGCTCGATATGGACGAAGAAGTCCTCCGGGTTCTCGTCGAGCGTCATCCGGCCGACTTCGATCTCCGGGTAGTCGCCGTGCGGCCACACCTTCGTGAGGTCGAACGGGTTGAACCGGTAGTCCGGCGCGTCCTCGAACGGCATGATCTGGACGTACAGCGTCCAGCTCGGGTGGTCACCGCGCTTGATCGACTCGTACAGGTCGCGGCGGTGGACATCGCCGTCGATGCCCGCCATCTCGTCGGCCTCGGCCTGCGGGTAGAAGTCGATGCCCTGGTCGGTCTTGAAGCGGTACTTGACCCAGAACCTCTCGCCGCCGGCATTCACCCACATATAGGTGTGCGAGCTGTAGCCGTTCATGTTGCGGTACGTCTTCGGGATGCCCCGGTCGCCCATCAGCCACGTCACCATGTGCGCGGACTCGGGGGAGAGCGTCCAGAAGTCCCACTGCATGTCGTGGTCGCGCACCGCACTGTCCGGGCGGCGCTTCTGTGAACGGATGAAGTCCTGGAACTTCATCGGGTCGCGCACGAAGAAGATCGGCGTGTTGTTGCCGACCATGTCGTAGTTGCCGTGCTCCGTGTAGAACTTCAGGGCGAATCCACGGGGGTCGCGCCAGGTGTCGGGGGAGCCCTGTTCGCCGGCGACCGTGGAGAAGCGGGCGAGCATGGCGGTCTGCTTGCCCGGTTGGAAGAGGTCGGCCTTGGTGAACTGGCTGACGTCGTTGGTCACCTTGAAGAAGCCGTAGGCGCCGGAGCCCTTGGCATGGACCACGCGCTCGGGGACCCGTTCACGGTTGAACTGGGCCATCTTCTCGATGAGGTAGTGGTCCTGGAGCAGGATCGGTCCGTCGGACCCGACGGTGAGCGAGTGTTCGTCGCTCTCCACCGGGTTACCGGCGTTGTTCGTGGTGTAGGGAGTGTTCCTGGTCTTCGTTTCCTCAGGCACGAGCGTCCTCCCGTCGGTGGGGGTTTCGGTCAGGTCGTCTCGTTCACGACTGAAGTCAACTCCGCCGACAGGAGGTCGGCAACATTTGGCTACCGTCCGTGCAGGGTTCCCGTCCGTGCCTGGTCCGGACCCCTTTCCCCGCCCGGTCCGGCCCCTTCTCCCAACCTGGTCCGGACCCCTCTCCCTGCCTCTTCTACTGGCCCCGGGCCGGCATCTCGAACCAGACCACCTTGCCCGTCGACAGCCGCGTGGCCCCCCACCGCCGGGCCATCCGGTTCACGAGGAACAGGCCGCGGCCGCCCTCGTCCATGTCCCGGGCCCGGCGCTGCCGGGGCAGCTGCGGGGCGTCGTCGCCGACCTCGCAGCGCAGGATGTCGGTACGCAACAGTCGCAGCGTCACCGGTCGCTCCGCGTAGCGCACGGCGTTGGTCACCACCTCGCTGACCAGCAGCTCCACCGAGTCGGAGAGTTCCTCGAGCCCCCATCGGTTCAGCGCCCGGCGGGCCAGCCTGCGGGCCCGTCCCGGAGCGGTCTCCTCCGGTTCCAGGTGCCAGTACGCGACATCACTCGGCGCGATCCCGTCGAACCGGGCGGCGAGCAGCGCGATGTCGTCGTCCCGGTCACCGGGGCCGAGCATGTCCAGGACGTCGTCGCACAGCGCCTCCAGCGGCGGCGAATGGTCCGGGCCGGTCAGCCGGGCGGTGGCGGCGAGCCGTTCGCGCAGCATCTCGATCCCGGTCCAGACGTCCCGCAGCCGGGACTCCACCAGACCGTCGGTGTACAGCAGCAGCGTGGCGCCCGCGGGCGCGTCCAGCTCGACGGCCTCGAAGTCCACACCGCCGACGCCGATCGGGGCACCGGACGGCACCCGCAGCACCTCCGCGCGGCCGTCCAGGTGGAGCAGGACGGGCGGCGGATGCCCGGCGTTGGCGATGGTGATGCGGTGCGCGACGGGGTCGTAGACCGCGTAGAGGCACGTCGCCATGCGGTCGCTGCCGAGCCGCTGCGCCTGCTCGTCGAGGTGGTGCAGCACCTCCTGCGGCGGCAGGTCGAGCCCGGCGAGGGTCTGCGCGGTGGTGCGCAGCTGGCCCATGATCGCCGCCGAGGTCATGGAGTGGCCCATGACGTCCCCGACGACCAGGGCGACCCTGCTCCCGGGCAGCGGGATCGCGTCGTACCAGTCGCCGCCGACCCGGGCCGTCTCGGCGGCCGGGAGATAGCGGGAGGCGAGCCGGACACCGGTCGGCTGCGGGAGCGAGTCGGGCAGCATGGTGCGCTGGAGCTCGTCGGCGATGTACGCCTCGCGGCCGTACAGCATGGCCTTGTCGATGCCGAGCGCGGTGTGCGTCGCCAACTGGGCGGCGACCAGCAGGTCATTGGCCTCGAAGGGCAGCCGCTCGGTCCCGCGCAGGAAGACGGCGGCGCCGATCACCCGCCGCCGGCCGCGCAGCGGGGCGAGGATCGCGCGGTGTCCGGTGGGTACGGTCCGGCCGGCGCCGAGCAGTTCGGGCAGCGCTGCGCGGGCCGCCGCGGAGTCCCCGAAGACCGGCCGCACCCCGCGCAGCACCTCGGCGAGCGCGCCGCCCGAGCGGACCTCGCACAGCTCGGCCGCGGGCGGCAGATCGCCGTGCGGATCGATGGCGGGCAGCCGCAGGCGTTCGATCTCCGACGAGGTCTCGGCATTCTCCTCGTTCAGCCGCAGCCGGTCGGACCGGCGCAGCCGCAGCACGAAGGGGGAGACCGGCCGCTCGTCGCCGACCGGGAGCGGGTCGCGGAGGTAGACCAGTATGGCGTCGGAGAACGTCGGCACGCTGGCCCGGCACAGGCCGAGCACGATCTCGTCCAGGTCTATGCCGCGGGCGATCCGCCGGGTGGCCGCCCCCACGAAACGCAGCCGGTCGCCTTCGCGACGGGCCGCGGCCTGGGGGTCGAGTCCTGCGGGGCCGGGGTTCGCGGCGGAGGCCGCCGGATTCGCTCCGGCGCCCGGCGCCGTGGCGGGGCCGGGAATCGCGGCGGTGGCAGGGGAAGCGGCCGACGCGGCATCCTGCTGCCGCGGCCGGGTGCGTTCCTGCGACCGGGCGGCGAGAGGCTGCCGGCCTTCGTGGGAGGTGGGATGCTCCGTCACGCGTGGGATTCCGTCCGTCCGGGCCGGTTGTATGAGGCAATCACCTCGTGGGGCGCTACTGTGCCCCGGCAAGAGCAGCGATCACAACGGCTGTCACCGGATGCCCCCGAAAGAGGGGCCGAAACCGGATGCCCGCAGGGTGATGTGCTGACAACGTTTCCGGTGACGGGGCGGGCGACAGCAAGCACGTCTCCACCCCCTCGTAGTGGCTCATACGATTCATACGACTGATGTGGCTCATACAGCTCATGCAGTGCGTGGTGCTCGTGCGATGACTTACGGTCAGGTCCGGTGCCCCGCACGACGGTTGGAGTGGTGCGACCCTCCGGAGGGTGATCCTACGTTTGCCCCCCTGGGGTACATCAAGGGTCTCACGACGTCATGGGGGAGGGGGTACGGTCCCAGTCATCCGGAAGTGCCGGAACGAGCCACCGCGGATCGGGCCGCCAGTTCTCCCAGCCGTCCCGGAACGGCGCGCCCCAGTCCCGGATCACCTCGACGGCCGCGCGGCCCGCCTCCCGTACCCGTTGAGCGGTTCGCGGGGCCAGCAGACCGACCCGCTGCGCCTGGGCG
Organism: Streptomyces sp. NPDC111516; assembly: GCF_055635345.1. NCBI lineage: Bacteria > Bacillati > Actinomycetota > Actinomycetes > Kitasatosporales > Streptomycetaceae > Streptomyces > Streptomyces sp. NPDC111516. Next base: position 161,314 of record NZ_JBVKBV010000002.1, read on the forward strand.
AACTCGTCCTCGTCGCGCCAGACCCAGCTGTGGTCCGGGTAGACGGAGATGTCGAGAAAGTGATCCTCGGAGTCGACGCCGCCCGCCCAGCGGGTGCGCGGTTCCTCCAGGTTCACGTACCAGCTGCGGAACCTCCAGCCGGGATCCCAGAACAGCCACACCGACCAGGGGTCACCGGGACGGGCGAGCTTCAGCACGCCGTTGCCGAGCCAGGCCGAGCGGGCGGTGGTGCGCGGGGCGGTGTAGCGGGTGGCGAGCGGCTCGTCGTGCACCTCGGTGCCGTTGGCCAGTACCGGCTTCACGCACTCGGTGCCGGGCGCGACCCAAACGGCGAGCAACTCGTCGGTGTCCTGGACGACGGTGACGGGGCGGCAGATGTGGACCGGGCCGGGGGCGGGGTCCGGCGTGGCCTCCCCGGGCAGCGGGCCGTGGTCGCGGTAGCGCCACAGGATCTGCTCGCCCGGCGGCCAGTGCTCGATGTACTCCGTACCTGCCATGGGCAGATCTTAGAGGAGCTCACCGAATGGGCGCCCGGCTCGCGAGATGCCGTGGCCCCGTCGCTGCGAGGCGTGTCAGGGGCGGGTCATGCGCAACACGTCCAGCGCCTCGTCGAGCTGCTCCACCGTGAGGGCGCCGCGCTCGACATATCCCGAGTCCAGTACGACTTCGCGGATCGTCCGGCGTTCCGCGAGGGACTTCTTCGCGACCTTCGCCGCCTCCTCGTACCCGATGTACTTGTTCAGCGGGGTGACGACGGACGGCGAGGACTCGGCGTATTCCCTGGCCCGTTCGACGTTCGCGGTGATCCCGTCGATCGTGCGGTCCGCGAGCAGCCGGGAGGCATGGGCCAGCAGCCGTACCGACTCCAGCAGATTCTTCGCGATGACCGGAAGCATCACGTTCAGTTCGAAGTTGCCCGCCGCGCCCGCGACGGCGACCGTCTGGTCGTTGCCCATCACCTGGGCCGCAACCATCAGGACGGCCTCGGGAACGACCGGATTCACCTTCCCCGGCATGATCGACGAGCCCGGCTGGAGATCGGGCAGGCTGATCTCGGCCAGGCCGGTGCGCGGTCCGGACGCCATCCAGCGCAGATCGTTGGAGATCTTGGTGAGCGAGACGGCGAGGGTACGGAGCTGGCCGGACGTCTCGACGAGCCCGTCCCGCGCGCCCTGCGCCTCGAAGTGGTCCCTGGCCTCGGTGAGCGGCAGCCCGGTGGCGCGGGCGACCTCGGCGATGACGGCGGCGGAGAAGCCGGGCGGGGTGTTGATGCCGGTGCCGACGGCCGTGCCGCCCAGCGGCAGCTCGGCGAGGCGCGGGAGGGAGGCGCGCAGCCGCTCGATGCCGTACCGGATCTGCGCCGCGTAGCCGCCGAACTCCTGGCCCAGGGTCACGGGCGTGGCGTCCATCAGATGCGTACGGCCCGACTTCACGACCGTCGCGAACTCGGCGGACTTGCGCTCCAGTGCGGCGGCCAGATGGTCCAGCGCCGGGATCAGCTCGCCGGTGACGGCGGCGGTCGCGGCGATGTGGATGGAGGACGGGAAGACATCGTTGGACGACTGCGAGGCGTTGACGTGGTCGTTCGGGTGGACCTCGCGGCCCAGGCGCTCGGTGGCGAGGGTGGCCACGACCTCATTGGTGTTCATGTTGGACGAGGTGCCGGACCCGGTCTGGAAGACGTCGATCGGGAAGTGCGCGTCCCAGCGCCCATCGGCGACCTCCTCGGCGGCCTCCTGGATGGCCAGGGCGATGTCCGGGTCGAGCACCTTCAGTTCGGCGTTCACCTTGGCCGCGGCCGTCTTGATCCGGGCCAGGGCCTCGATGTGGCTCCGCTCCAGGCGCTGCCCGGAGATCGGGAAGTTCTCCACCGCGCGCTGCGTCTGGGCCCGCCACTTGGCCTCCGCGGGCACCCTCACCTCGCCCATCGAATCGTGCTCGATGCGGAAATCCGTATCGCTCGTGGGGGACTGCGTACCGGCCTGTGACTCGTCCATGGGATGCAACCTCCTGAAAAAGTTGAGCACTTGTCTTGTTCTGTCTATTCCCAAGTCGGCTACCGACCAGTAAATACCGGGGGTAACCACAAACCCGGGGAGACACAATGAGGCGCACCAGACACAGACTTCGCTGTACGGCCGCGGCCGCCGTGGCCATGGCGGCGGCCTTCGGCGGTATGGCCGCCGCCGCGGGACCGGCCGGCGCGGCGGACCGGTCCGCTACCACCACTACCGCATCCACCCCCCTGTCGCCCGAGTTGGAGGCCATCCGCGCCGCCGAAGCCACCCGGCTGTACGGCGACCCGGCCGAGCGCCCGCTCGCAGACCGCAAGACGGGGCTGATCTCGCTGGGCGACAGCGAGATCTCCGGCGAGGGCGTCGGCACGTACGAGGCGGGCACCAACGGCCCCGACAACTGGTGCCACCGCTCGCCCGACTCCGCCATCCACCGCACCGGAATCCCGGCCGACGTCACGTACAACGTCGCCTGCTCCGGCGCGTACACCGGCAACATCGTGATCGGCGGATCGAAGCAGTACGCCGACGAACTCGTGCAGAGCGACAACCTCGCCATCAAGGCCCGCAACACCCGCATCAAGATGATCCTGCTGGTCGCGGGCGCCAATGACGACCTCCAGTTCGGCCCGGTCATGACGGACTGCGTCCAGCGCTGGGTGCTCTCCCAGGGGACCTGCCAGCCGAAGTACGAGGCCGGCTGGCAGGCGCGCGTCGACGGACTCGTTCCCAAGGTCGAGAAGACGGTGCGCGACCTGAGGACCGTCATGTCCGGCGCCGGATACGGAAACGGCGACTACAAGCTCGTCGTCATGGGCTACCCGAGCCCGATCGGCCCGGACTTCTACGACAACCCGAACTTCCCGGGCAAGCTTCCCGGTGGCTGCGCCGGATACGACTCCGACGCCGCCTGGGGCCGTAACGTCGCGGTCCCCGCCTTCGAACGCGGCATGCGCAAGGCCGCCGCCGACACCGGAGCCGTCTACCTCGACAACTCCCGGCTCTTCCACGGCCACGAGGTGTGCAGCGGGAACACCTGGGCCCGCGGCCTCTACATCGACCTGTCGCACTTCCCGCCGGACTCCAACTCCGTCCGGCAGTCCTTCCACCCGAACGCGCGCGGCCACGCCGCCTTCGCCTCCTGCCTCACCCAGATCTACAACTCGTCCCTGCGCGAGGCGAGCTGCGCCGACCCGGCGAGCACCGGACAGCCGGTTCTCCAGGCCGCGGCGTGGGACGACGTCTTCAAGCCCCTGAAGAACGAGGCCACGGGCACCTGCGTGGACGTTCCCGCCTCGGTGACCCGCAACAACACCCGGATCGCCGGCTGGGACTGCCACGGCGGCCGCAACCAGGGCTGGTGGTACGACTCCGGCACGAAGACCATCCGTACGGAGCTGAGTCACGAGCGGTGCCTCGATGTGCCGGGCGCCGACTACAAGGCCGGCGCCACGCTCATCCTGTGGAACTGCTCGGGCGCGGCCAACCAGCAGTTCGTCAAGCAGTCGGGCACGGTACGCCCGGCGGCCTCGACCGGACTGTGTCTGACGCTCGCGGCGGCCAAGGACCCGCTCAAGCTGCAGAACTGCGACGGCAGCGCGCAGCAGCGATTCGCGTAACTCCGTCACGCGGTGCGGGGCGGCCCGGGCGTGGACCCGAGCCGTCCCGCACCGCACACGCGGCCGTACGTCAGCCGGACGTCACGAACGCGCCCAGGACGGCGGCCGGACGGCCGGGGTCCGCGTTCCCGCACAGCTCGCGCGCCGAGTGCATGGACAGCCCCGCTCAGGGTGCCGGAGCGGCCCCGGGGTTCGGGCCGGTGGGACCGGCAGCGCATCCGCGCCGGGCGTGCCGGTGCGGGGCCGGGCGACCGGACGCGTACGGAGCGCCCGAAGATTGGCTGAATACCGTCGCACCTGGTCCCTCAAAGGGCCACGGTCACGGCGCAGAGGACGAAGGTGGCCATGCCCACCACGAACCCGGCGGTGCAGCCGACCAGCGAGACCACCACACCCGCCGAGGCGAAACCGTCCACCATGGCCAGTGAACGCCCCGTGATGGAAAGGGAGTTCGCCCAGGAACGGCGGTCGTCGCCGACCATCTCGGGAATGGAACTGCGCAGCGACACCATGAAAAGCGTTCCGCAGGCGCCGACCACCACGGAAACGGCCACCAGCGCGGCCGTCCGCATCCCCGGCGGCGCGAAGACCGACGACAGCATCACCGCCGCCTGCGCCACACTCGTCCACACCATGAGGCTCTTCGCCGCGAAACGGGCGAGCAGAGGTCCCGCAGGAGCGTGACCACGGAGGGCCTGCTCCGTCAGGCGAGACCCGGGCCACGCACCGGGATGCTGGTGAACGTCGGCGCCGGGGCGGGCTCGGTGAAGAAGTCGTTGCCCTTGTCGTCGACGACGATGAACGCGGGGAAGTCCTCGACCTCGATCCGCCACACCGCTTCCATGCCGAGCTCCTCGTACTCGACGACCTCGACCTTCTTGATGCAGTCCTGCGCGAGGCGCGCCGCCGGACCGCCGATCGAGCCCAGGTAGAAACCGCCGTGCGCGTCGCACGCGTCGGTGACCTGCCGGGAGCGGTTGCCCTTGGCGAGCATCACCTTCGAGCCGCCCGCCGCCTGGAACTGCGCGACATAACTGTCCATGCGGCCGGCCGTCGTCGGGCCGAAGGACCCGGACGCGTACCCCTCGGGCGTCTTCGCCGGGCCCGCGTAGTAGACCGGGTGGTCCTTCAGGTACTGCGGCATGTCCTCGCCCGCGTCCAGCCGTTCCTTGATCTTGGCGTGCGCGATGTCGCGCGCCACGACCAGCGGTCCGGTCAGCGACAGCCGGGTCTTCACCGGGTACTTGGTCAGCTCGGCGAGGATCTCGCCCATCGGCCGGTTGAGGTCGATCTTCACGACGCTCCCGGACTCGTCCAGGTGCTCGTCGGTGGTGTCCGGCAGGAAGCGCGCCGGGTCCTTCTCCAGCTGCTCCAGGAAGACGCCCTCGGCGGTGATCTTCGCGGTGGCCTGACGGTCCGCCGAGCAGGAGACGGCGATCGCCACCGGCAGCGAGGCACCGTGCCGGGGGAGGCGGACGACACGGACGTCGTGGCAGAAGTACTTGCCGCCGAACTGCGCGCCGATGCCGATCTTCTGCGTCAGCTCGAAGACCTTCTCCTCCAGCTCCTTGTCCCGGAAGCCGTGCCCCGTGGGGGAGCCTTCGGCGGGCAGCTCGTCCAGGTAGTGCGCGGAGGCGTACTTGGCGGTCTTCAGCGCGAACTCGGCCGACGTACCGCCGACGACGATCGCCAGGTGATACGGCGGGCAGGCGGCCGTACCCAGCGAACGGATCTTCTCCTCCAGGAACTTCATCATGGAGGCCTCGTTGAGGACGGCCTTCGTCTCCTGGAAGAGGAACGACTTGTTGGCCGAGCCGCCGCCCTTCGCCATGAAGAGGAACTTGTACGCGCCGCCGTCGGTGGCGTACAGCTCGATCTGCGCGGGCAGATTCGAGCCGGTGTTCTTCTCCTCCCACATGGTGAGCGGAGCCATCTGTGAATAGCGGAGGTTGAGCTTGGTGTACGCGTCGAAGATGCCGTGCGACAAGGCCTCTTCGTCACCGCCCTCGGTGAGTACGTTCTGCCCGCGCTTGCCCATGACGATCGCGGTGCCGGTGTCCTGGCACATCGGCAGGACGCCGGCGGCGGCGATGTTCGCGTTCTTCAGCAGGTCGAGCGCGACGAACTTGTCGTTGGACGACGCCTCGGGGTCGTCCACGATCCGCCGCAACTGCGCCAGGTGGGCCGGGCGCAGGTAGTGGGAGATGTCGTGCATGGCCTCGGCGGCCAGCGTGCGCAGCGCCTCCGGGGAGACCTTGAGGAACGTACGACCGTCGGCTTCGAAGGTGGAGACACCCTCGGAGGTCACCAGACGATACGGCGTGGTGTCCTCTCCCAGGGGGAGCAGATCGGAGTACGCAAACTCTGGCATTACGGCCATTCCTCACTCGGCAGACAGCGGCTGCCCTCCCTTGGGCAGCGCACCCACCAGAGTAGAACGCCGTGCGGACACCGGAGCTGTGAGGTAAGGCTCAGTTCGCCATCCGTGCGGGGGTGCGGGGTGGGGGCGACACGGCGAGGGCGGGGCGGGGGCTAGTCGCGATCTATCGCGTTTGGGTACGCTGGGCCGGTGGACCTCGAAAAGCACCCCCAGCAGCCCGTAGCCCCGGCGGAGCCGGCCGGTATCCGCGCCTCCGACGCGGACCGCGACCGGATCGCGGACATCCTGCGCGAGGCCATGGCCGAGGGCCGGCTCACCGCCGAGGAACACGCCGAGCGGGTCGACGCGGTCTACCGTGCCAAGACCGTCGGTGAGCTCGAACCACTGGTACGGGATCTGCCCGCCCCGTCGGGCTCCTCCCGCCCGGCCGCCGCGCCCGGCGCGCACGGCCAGGAGGGTCCGACGGGCCCCGCCGAGAACCTGGTGGCGATCTTCAGCAGCTCCACCCGAAGGGGCCGTTGGCGGGTCGGCGGCCGCACGAACGCCTTCGCGCTCTTCGGCAGTGTGGAGATCGACCTGACCGAGGCGCTTTTCGGCCAGAGACTCACGGTGGTCAACGCGACCTCCATCTTCGGAAGTGTCGAGATCAAGGTCCCCGAGAACATCTCGCTGCGCGGCAGCGGAACGGGCGTCTTCGGTAATTTCGAAGTCCGCACGCTGGAATCCGCCGACCCCGAGGCGCCAGTGGTCGTCGTCAATGGCTATTCGGTGTTCGGCAGCGTCGAGGCGAAGCCCAAACGCGGGAAGTTCATCGCGGATCTCCAGGACCGGCTGCGTAAATACCTCGGCTAGGTCCTGTCCTGTCGATCTTCGTGGATCAGCCCGGGGCGTCTGGTGCGGTGCATCGCTGGGCGGAGGATCGTCCTCGTACCGGACGTACTCGGGCGACTGACGACAACGCGGCGAGGTGTCGTGCCAGGCGTTCCGGGCCCGCGAAGATCGGCAGGACAGGGCCTGGGAGCGAAGTGGTCCGTCCGTCCCCCCGAACTCCTTCGAAAACAAGCCAAATGCCTGACCGATCGCGATTTCGCGGCCCGGAACCGGGGCCACGCAGTGCATAGGCGCACGCACAGCGGGTAGGGACTGCTGCATCGTCTCTCGCTCGCGAAGCCGTAAGCCGTCGTCAGGAGTAGACCGTGCTGCAACTGCCGCATCACCCCCTGCAGGTCGCCGCCGTCCCTCCCCAGCGCATCGCCGCTCGGGAGGACCAGGCCGGCCCCTGGCACTCGGAGGCGGTGTGCCGCCGGGACGAGGCCGGGCTGTTCTTCGCCCCGTCGAAGGAGCCGACTGCTGCCAGACTCGCGCGCGAGGAGTCCGCGAAGCGGGTCTGCGCGCGCTGTCCGGTGATGGTCGAATGCCAGGAACACGCCCTCATACAGCCGGAACCGTACGGGGTGTGGGGCGGCCTCACCGCCGCCGAACGCCGTGTGGTGCTCGCCCGTCGCAGACGGCGAGAGATGGAGCTCAAGGCATCATCCGCATCCTCCGGCGCGACGGGCCGCATCGCAGCGGCGGGCTGACCGGCGGGCACACGGCGCTCCGGTGGGGCCGGAATGCCGGCGCGCGTGAGTGCCTGAGCATCGGGAGCTGAACCGGACCGAACCGGTCTTTTCTCGCCGCCCGTGTGCGTCCGTACGGGTCCGTGCGCGTCCGTACGCGCGAAGAGGCGCCCCCACCGCACACGGGGGCGCCTCTTCGCGTTCCTCTCCCCGGACTCCGGGGTGGGGGCTACTTCGCGCGGTCGAAGTCGATCGCGCTGTAGGCGCGCAGCTTCGACAGCCGGTGCGTCGAGTCGATCTTCCGGATGGTGCCGGACTTGGACCGCATGACGATCGACTCGGTGGTCGCCGTCTCGGCGCGGTACCGCACACCACGCATCAGTTCACCGTCCGTGATGCCGGTCGCGACGAAGAAGACGTTGTCGCCGCTGACCAGGTCGTCGGTGGACAGCACCCGGTCCAGGTCGTGCCCGGCGTCCAGCGCACGCTGCCGCTCGGCCTCGTCCTTCGGCCAGAGCTTGCCCTGGATCACGCCGCCGAGGCACTTTATGGCGCAGGCCGAGATGATGCCCTCGGGGGTGCCGCCGATGCCCATCAGCAGGTCGACGCCGGTCCCTTCGCGGGCGGCCATGATCGAGCCCGCGACATCGCCGTCGGAGATGAACTTGATCCGGGCGCCGGTCTCGCGGATCTCCTTGACGATGCCGTCGTGACGGGGGCGGTCGAGGACGACGACGGTGACGTCCTCGGGCGTGGAGTTCTTGGCCTTCGCGACACGCCGGATGTTCACGGAGACGGGTGCGTTGATGTCGACGAAGTCGGCGGCCTCGGGGCCGGTGACCAGCTTGTCCATGTAGAAGACCGCGGACGGGTCGAACATGGCGCCTCGGTCGGCGGCGGCCAGCACGGCGATCGCGTTCGGCATGCCCTTGGCGTTCAGGGTCGTACCGTCGATCGGGTCGACGGCGATGTCGACCTCGGGGCCGGTGCCGTCACCGACGCGCTCGCCGTTGAACAGCATGGGAGCTTCGTCCTTCTCGCCCTCGCCGATGACGACGACGCCGTTCATCGAGACGGTGGAGACGAGGGTCCGCATGGCCTTCACGGCGGCGCCGTCGGCGCCGATCTTGTCGCCACGGCCCACCCAGCGCCCGGCCGCCATGGCGGCGGCCTCGGTGACCCGGACCAGTTCCAGGGCGAGGTTGCGGTCGGGGGCCTCCGGGGAGACCTCGAGCTGAGACGGCAGATGATGCTCGGACATCGGAGCGCACCTTTCTGTACGACGACGACCGGAAGAGGGTGCTGTGACTCTATCGTCAGGTCGACAAAATGAGCAGACCGGGTCACTTATGAGCGGGCTGCCCCGGGGTCGGGCCGACCGGGCCTAATGCGACGATGGACCCGTGGCTAGCAAGCGAGGCAAGCAGACGGTGCGGGACATGTTCCTGTCGATGGCGGTGATCTCTGCCGCGGCAGGCGTTGTTTACATCTTCGTTCCGCACGACGAGAACGCCAACCCGGTCAAGGCGGTCGACTACCGGGTGGAGCTTCTGACGGCGCGGCGCGCGGCACCGTACCCGGTGGCCGCCCCGGACGGACTGGCCAAGGAGTGGAAGCCGACCTCGGTCAGTTACGACAGCAAGGCCGGCGACAGCTGGCACCTGGGCTTCCTCGACCCGGAGGGCAAGTACGTCGCGGTGGAGCAGTCCACTTCCCCGGCGAAGAAGTACGTGACCGAGGTCAGCCATGACGCCCGGGACACCGGGCGTACGCAGCAGGTCGCGGGCGAGACGTGGCAGCACTGGAAGGGCGACAAGTACGACGCCCTCGTGCGCCAGGACAAGGGCGCGACCACGGTGGTCACGGGCTCCGCCTCGACGGAGCGGCTGGCGGAGATGGCGGCCGCACTCAAGTCGTCCTGACGCCGAACGCGCGCCTACGGATCCGGCCCTGGAGCAGCACACATGCTGCTCCAGGGCCGGATCCGTACGGAGGGGGCGATCAGACGGTCGTGACGACCTCGTCGTAGGCGAGGCGCGGCAGGCGCGGGAACCAGGCGTCCTCGCCCGGCTTGCCGATGTTGACGACCATCAGCACCTTGTGGTCGCCGTCCAGGAACTCCTTCTCGACACCCGCGGCGTCGTAGCCGGTCATCGGGCCCGCGGCCAGACCGGCGGCGCGGACGCCGATGATGAAGTACGCGGCCTGCAGCGCGCCGTTGAGCGCGGCGGACGACTCGCGGACCGGGCGCTCGGAGAAGAAGGCGTCCTTGGCCTGCGGGAAGTGCGGCATCAGGGCCGGGAGCTCCTCGTGGAACTCGTTGTCGGCGACCAGGATGGCGACCAGCGGGGCGGTCGAGGTCTTCGGCCGGTTGCCCTCGGCCATGTGCTTGACGAGGCGCTCGCGGCCCTCGTCGGAGCGGACCAGGATCACGCGCAGCGGCGACTGGTTGAACGCGGTCGGGCCGTACTTGACCAGGTCGTAGATCGCCTGGACCTGCTCCTCGCTCACCGGCTCGTCGGTGAAGGTGTTGGCGGTGCGGGCCTCGCGGAAGAGGAGATCCTGGGCGGCGGGGTCGAGAACGAGCGACATGGTGCGTATTACCTTCCGGGCGTGCAGGGGGGATCAAGCAACGCCGATCACCGTAACGGAGAGGTACGTTAACTTTCAACTAAAATTGGTGCGGAGTGATCCGTTCCACAGGCCGTTCCACAGGCCCTGTTGCGCCGACGCGCACCCGGCCGGCCCGGGCCGCCGCCACGGGCACCCCGCTCCGGCCGGACGCGTCCAGGGCTGTCTCAGCCGTTGCCGCTGTCGTTGCCGGCTGTTCGTTCGCCGCCGTTCTCCGCGGGCCCCGCCAGGGCCGCGTCCAGCCGTGCCCGCGCGCCTTCGAGCCAGTGCCGGCACACCTTCGCCAGTTCCTCGCCCCGCTCCCACAGTGCGAGGGACTCCTCCAGCGTCGTACCGCCTGCTTCCAGGCGGCGTACCACCTCGATCAGCTCGTCCCGGGCCTGCTCGTAGCCGAGCGTGCCCGTGGCTCCGGCCGCCGTGGTCCCGTCGTCCGTCATGCGCTCCACCCTACGTTCCGCCCCGCCAGGAGCCTTCGGCCTCGTCCGTCATCACCTTCGAGGGCTCCCGCCCCCGAACCCCCGCTCATTCGCTCACCCGCACCGCGAACTCGCCCCCCGATACCCGCGCCCGGAGCACATCGCCCACCGACCCGGCGTCGGCCGGAGCCCGGACCACATGGCCGTCCGCCCGCTGCAGCACCGCGTATCCGCGCTCCAGCGTCGCCGCGGGGGACAACGCGACCACCCGTGCCCGGGTGTGGGCGAGCTCCGAGTCCGCCCGGTCCAGCAGATGCCCCAGCACCCGCCGCCCCCGCCCGATCAGCGCGTCGATCTCCGAGGCCCGCTCGTCCACCATCCGCCGGGGGTGCTCCATCGACGGCCTGCCCAGCGCGTGCGCCAGCCCCCGCTCCTCCCGGTCCAGCAGCCCCCGTACCGTCCGCAGCGCACGGTCCCGCAGCTGCTGCACCCGGTCCAGCTCCTCGCCCACGTCGGGCACGATCTTCTTCGCCGCGTCCGTCGGCGTGGAGGCGCGCAGGTCAGCGACCAGGTCGAGCAGCGGGGAGTCGGGCTCATGGCCGATCGCCGACACCACCGGCGTACGGCACGCGGCGACCGTACGGATCAGCTGCTCGTCCGAGAACGGCAGCAGGTCCTCCACGCTGCCGCCACCCCGCGCCACGACGATCACGTCGACGTCCGGGAGGTCGTCCAGCTCCTTCACGGCCTGCACCACCTGATTCACCGCGTGCACCCCCTGCACCGCGGTGTTGCGCACCTCGAACCGCACCGCGGGCCACCGCCGCCGCGCGTTCTCCAGGACATCGCGCTCGGCCGCCGAGGCCCGCCCGCAGACCAGCCCGATCAGCTGCGGCAGGAACGGCAGCGGCTTCTTCCGGTCGAGCGCGAAGAGCCCCTCCGAGGCCAGCGACTTCTTCAGCCGCTCAAGGCGGACCAGCAGCTCACCGATCCCGACCGGCCGTATCTCCGTGGCCCGCAGGGACAGCTGACCGCGGGGCGCGTACCACTCGGGCTTGGCAAGGACGACGACCCGCGCCCCCTCCGTCACCACGTCCGCGATCCGGTCGAAGACCTGGCGGAAGCACGTCACGCTCACCGAGATGTCCTGCGACGGGTCGCGCAGCGTCAGGAACACCACGCCCGCGCCCGGCCGCCGCGACAACTGGGTGATCTGCCCCTCGACCCACACCGCCCCGAGCCGGTCGATCCACCCGCCGATGAGCCGCGAGACATCACCGACGGGCAGCGGAGCTTCCGCGGACGTTTGGAGAGCCATGCGAGCGAGCGTATCCGCCCCCACCGACAATCAGCCGTCGCCGGAGACAGCGGTCACTCGCGGCCGACCACGGCAGCCATTCCCAGCCGACGACAACAGCCCCCCGCCGACGACAACAGTCACCCCCCATGGGCGGGACACGCCCCCTCAGGCCGCGCGTCGCCCCAATTGCAACGCCAGCACCACCAGCCCCACCCCCAGCCAGCACACCCCCACCACCTGGGCGCTCGTGGTCGCCTCCACGATCACCGCGATCAGCACCCCCGCACCCACCACCGGCACCACCACATGCCGCCACCAGCTCGGCGGCCCCTCCATCCGGCGTACGGCGAACCAGCCGACCACCGACGCGTGCAGCAGCACGAACGCCGTCAGCGCACCGATGTCGACGACCGACACCAGACGGTCGAGACCGTCGGCGCGCCGGGCCGCCCACACCGCCGCCACCAGCGTCACCACCGCGGCCAGCAGGATCGCCACCCGCGGCACCCCGGACCGCGGATCGACCTTCGACAGCAGCGCGGGCAGCCGCCGCTCCCTGGCCATCGCGAACAGCAGCCGCCCCGCGGCCGCCTGCCCGGCCAGCGCCGCGAAGGCCGCCCCGATCGCCTTGCTGACCGCCACCAGATCGTGCAGCCAGGTCCCCACCGCGGAGTCCACCGTGTAGTAGAACGCCGAGCCCTGCGTCGCCGGATCGGCGGCCAGCTCCGCCGACGTCATCGGCTCCAGCAGCGCCGCCAGATACCCCTGCGCCACGAACAGCACACCCGCGAGCACCAGACAGAACAGCACCGCCCGCGCCACCTTCGACGAGCCCCCCGTCACCTCCTCCGCGAACGAGGCGATCGCGTCGAAGCCCAGATACGACAGCACGGCCACCGATACCGCCCCCAGCACCGCCGACAGGGAGAAACCGGAATCACCCGTGAGCGGAGTCAGCCAGCCGCGCTGCGCCCCGTCCCGCACGAGAACCACCACCGCAGACACCAGGAACACCAGCAGCACCACGATCTCCATCGCGAGCACCGCGAAGCCGACCCGGGCGGCGGTCCGCACGCCCCAGAGATTGAGGAGCGTGGTGACCACGACCGCCAGCGCCGTCCACACCCACTGCGACACCGACGGCACCAGCGCGTTCAGCGCGATTCCCGAGAAGAGATACGCGACTGCCGGGATCAGCAGATAGTCGAGCATCGCCATCCACCCGGCGATGAACCCCGGCCCCTCGCCGAGCCCCCTGCGCGCGTACGCGAAGACCGAGCCCGCCAGCGGGGCGACGCGCACCATCTGGGCGTAACTGAAGGCCGTGAACGCCATCACCACGGTCGCCGCGACATAGACCAGCGCGACCGCACCGCCCGATTTCGCGTCGAGCGTGCCGAACACGCCGACGGGCGCCATCGGCGCGATGAAGAGGAGCCCGTAGACCACCAGATCCCGGAAGCCGAGAGTCCGCCGCAGCCTGCCCGCCTCCTGGTGTGCTCCCCTCACCTCCGTGCCCCCGCCGCTGCCCCCGTTGCCGCTGCCGGTCCCCGCCATGAGCCCTCCGTCGATCGCGTACGGATCAGTCTCGCGACCCCGCCGATCTTCCGCGCGCACGACGCGGCCTTACGATGGGCGCATGACTGCTACGACACCCCGCCGCGTCCTGCTCGCCGCTCCCCGTGGCTACTGCGCGGGCGTGGACCGTGCCGTGATCGCCGTGGAGAAGGCCCTGGAGCAGTACGGCTCCCCGGTCTACGTGCGCCACGAGATCGTCCACAACAAGTACGTCGTACAGACCCTGGAGAAGAAGGGCGCGATCTTCGTCGAGGAGACGGCGGAGGTGCCCGAGGGATCGATCGTGATGTTCTCCGCGCACGGCGTCGCGCCGACCGTGCACAAGGAGGCGGCCGAGCGGAAGCTCGCCACGATCGACGCGACGTGCCCCCTGGTCACCAAGGTCCACAAGGAAGCCGTTCGCTTCGCGCAGGAGGACTTCGACATCCTCCTGATCGGCCACGAGGGCCACGAGGAGGTCATCGGCACCTCCGGCGAGGCCCCCGAGCACATCACGCTGGTCGACGGCCCCGAGGACGTCGCGGGTGTCGAGGTGCGCGACCCGTCGAAGGTGGTCTGGCTCTCCCAGACCACACTCTCCGTCGACGAGACGATGGAGACGGTCGGCGCGCTCAAGGAGAAGTTCCCGCTCCTGATCTCGCCGCCCAGCGACGACATCTGCTACGCCACGCAGAACCGCCAGATCGCCGTGAAGCAGATGGGTGCGGACGCCGACCTCGTGATCGTCGTCGGCTCCAAGAACTCCTCCAACTCGGTCCGCCTGGTCGAGGTCGCCCTCGGCGCCGGTGCCGGTGACGCCCATTTGGTCGACTTCGCGGACGAGATCGACGAGGCCTGGCTGGAGGGTGTCTCCACGGTCGGCGTCACCTCGGGCGCATCCGTTCCCGAGGTCCTGGTCGACGGCGTCCTGGCATGGCTCTCGGAGCGCGGTTTTGAGGACGTGGAGATCGTGAAGGCGGCCGAGGAGTCCATCACGTTCTCGCTGCCCAAGGAGCTCCGCCGCGACCTGCGCGCCGAGGCCGCGGCACTCGCCGGGGAGTGACGGCTTCGCGCCGACGGCCTCCCGCTCCGGGAAGTGGGCCGGGCCACCTGCCCGTACCGTGGATTGCATGCAGATCTTCGGCGTGGACATCGGCGGATCCGGGATCAAGGGCGCTCCCGTTGACCTGGACCGCGGAGACCTGGCGCAGGAGCGCCACAAAGTACTGACACCGCACCCGGCCACGCCCAAGGACGTGGCCGGGTGCGTGGCCGAGGTGGTCGGTCATTTCGACTGGTCGGGTCCGGTGGGCATCACCTTCCCGGGCGTCGTCACCAGCGGTTGCACCCGTACCGCGGCCAATGTCGACAAGGGCTGGATCGACGCGGACGCCCGCGGACTGCTCGGCGACAGGCTGGGCCTCCCCGTCACGGTTCTGAACGACGCCGACGCGGCCGGCATCGCGGAGATGACGTTCGGCGCGGGCCGCGGCCGCATGGGGACGGTCATCGTGCTGACGCTCGGTACGGGGATCGGCAGTGCCCTCTTCATCGACGGCAAGCTCGTCCCCAATACCGAGCTGGGCCACCTGGAGCTGAACGGCCACGATGCCGAGACGCATGCCTCCACCAAGGCCAAGGAGGACGAGCAACTGAGCTGGCACCACTGGGCGCACCGGCTGCAGAAGTACCTCGCCCACGTGGAGATGCTGTTCTCGCCCGAACTCTTCATCATCGGCGGCGGAGTCAGCCGCAAGGCCGACAAGTTCCTCCCATTGATCGAGCACGTACGGGCCGAGATGGTGCCGGCGGAGCTGCAGAACAACGCCGGCATCGTGGGAGCGGCGATGGCGGCGATGGCGGCGGCGGACAAGGTGTAGGACGGTGTGGCCCGTCCCGGCCGCCCCCGCTCAGCGCTGCGGGCGACGGGGCGGCTGCGCGTCCCGGGCCGTCTGGGCGGCGAGCAGCATCCGGCGCTGACGTTGCCGCTGCCGCATCAGCCGTACCTTACGCACGGTCGCGATGAGCCCGGCGATGAGCGTCCCGCCGTACAGCCACCCGGCGTGTACGGCGAGCGCGGTGACGAGCGCCATGGTCTGACCGGCGAATCCGCCGGGGCCACCGGAGATCGGAATGACCCCGACGGCGAACGCGATCGGCACGATGATCGGGGCGGTGACCAGGTCCGCGGGCCGCACCCACAGCGCGGTCAGCGCGCTGACCGGCAGGAACAGCACACCGAACACGGCCGATGAACCGTCGAGCAGCAGCTCGTCGAGGCACGCCAGTACGAACATGGAGGCGGCGGCGAAGAGCCCCGCACCGATGCCCGTCAGCCGGGGATTCGGCAGCCTGCGCAGCGCGAGAACGGCGGGCGGCACCGGCCGGGACCGGCCCTCCGACTTCGCGTCCATCACCCGATAGACGGCGGCGGCTTCATCGATGGTGCCTTGCGGGGACAGCGGGGCCTGCTGAGACTGCCTGCGCTGCGGGGGACGTGTCCTGTGCTGCTCCACCGGGACAACGTAGGTCGCAAGGCGGGAGAAAACGGGTGTGGGACACGCGCTTTGGGTGACCTTGGGGGTGAGTTCGATGCCACACGGCCGAACGCCGACCGAAACGGTGCCTGGATCGGTGCCGGGGCGGTGCCCGGAGCCGGAGCCCGAGCGGACCCGTTGGTACCCGGTTGCGCCCGCCCGTAAACTGGAGAATCGGCCCACCCGGGCCGACGCGTCTCCGCCCGTTCCACCATCTCTCCACCCCTCCTCCCCACTCCTCAGGAAGTCGCCAACGTGTCGCTCACGATCGGAATCGTCGGCCTGCCGAATGTCGGCAAGTCGACCCTGTTCAACGCCCTGACCAAGAACGACGTGCTGGCGGCCAACTACCCGTTCGCCACGATCGAGCCGAACGTGGGCGTCGTCGGCGTCCCGGACGCCCGCCTGAACAAGCTGGCGGAGATCTTCGGCTCGCAGCGCCTGCTCCCCGCGACGGTCGACTTCGTCGACATCGCCGGCATCGTGCGAGGCGCTTCGGAGGGTGAGGGCCTGGGCAACAAGTTCCTCGCGAACATCCGCGAGTCCGATGCGATCTGCCAGGTCATCCGTGCCTTCAAGGACGAGAACGTCGTGCACGTCGACGGCAAGGTCTCGCCCAAGGACGACATCGAGACGATCAACACCGAGCTGATCCTCGCCGACCTCCAGTCCGTCGAGAAGGCCGTCCCGCGCCTCACGAAGGAGTCCCGCCTCCAGAAGGAGAAGGTCGCGGTCCTCGCCGCGGTCGAGGAGGCCCAGAAGATCCTCGAGTCCGGTCAGACCCTCTTCTCCGCAGGAATCACCGCGGGCACGGAGAAGGGCAAGCTCCTCCACGAGCTGCACCTCCTCACCACCAAGCCCTTCCTCTACGTCTTCAACGTCGACGAGGACGAGCTGGTCGACGAGGACTTCAAGAACGAGCAGCGCTCCCTGGTCGCCCCCGCCGAGGCGATCTTCCTCAACGCCAAGATCGAGTCCGAGCTGATCGAGCTCGACGACGACGAGGCCCTCGAGCTCCTCCAGTCCATGGGCCAGGAAGAGCCCGGCCTCGCCACCCTCGGCCGCGTCGGCTTCGACACCCTGGGCCTGCAGACCTACCTCACCGCAGGACCGAAGGAAGCCCGAGCCTGGACGATCAAGAAGGGCGCCACGGCCCCCGAGGCGGCCGGTGTCATCCACACCGACTTCCAGAAGGGCTTCATCAAGGCGGAGATCGTCTCCTTCGAGGACCTGGTCGAAACAGGCTCGGTCGTCGAGGCCCGCGCCAAGGGCAAGGCCCGCATGGAGGGCAAGGACTACGTGATGCAGGACGGCGACGTGGTGGAGTTCCGCTTCAACGTGTGAGCAAGACTTCAGAGGCTCCCTGACCTGCGACGACGCAAGTCAGGGAGCCTTGCTGTCCGCAGCAGTCCGCGCGATGCTGCGACCAGTGGGTCTCGGCGCCGACCATCGGATGCGCTTCTGCCATTCCGAGGGGGCGACGTCCATGCCCGTCACCATTGTTCAAGAATGCGGATCGGTAGCTGCTGCCAGGATGGCGGAGGTGGCGAGTACGCACGCGAAGTCGGCTACTGCGGCCTCGTCCGAGCGTGCGAGCACACCGGCTAGCGAGGGCAGCGGGCGATCCTCGGAAGCCGTGACGAGCCGAGGAGCCGATCAAGTGCCGGCACGCCCTCGTGATGGAGCGATGGGCCATGAGAACCAGGCAAAAGTCGGCGCAGGGCACGGGTTGCGACATCGGTCAGTTTTGCTCCGATCTCCGGCCCGAGCGAGAGGTCGAGACTTCCGGCCAGATGCACTTGTCGATCGTCCCACTCATCGATGTGCTCGGTGAGGAAGTCCACAACCACGGATTGCCGCCGACCCAGAAGGAGCAACTCGCAGGCCTGCACGACGTCGCGAAGATCGAAGATGAGCCGGGCGGTTATCCATGAAGGTCCGAGGTCGGGTTCCTCACAGCTGATGACGAGCTCGTCGGCGTCGGGACTTTCGGCGGCGACACCCAGTTGGAGGCCGCCGCGTTTCAGGAAGTCCTCAACCGCCCGCTGTTCGTGCTTATCGTGAACGACTAGGGGCCACCAGGGAATCGCAGCCCATGTGCCATGGTTCATCTTATCTTCTTCGAAGGGTGTGAAGACTTGAGAGCGCTTCAGAAGGTGCTTGCTGAAGGTGGCAAGGCAACCGTCCTGGAAGTGCTCGTCCGCTGTGCGCTCGCGTAGCAAGTCGTACTCGATGGCGCTAATGCTTTCGATGGCTAGTGCAATGTCCTTCAACTGCTCTTCGATGATCTCCGCCGCCCGTACAAAGACTGCACGGGAGTTATGGCCCGCTGGTGCCAGATCGACGTACTGAGCGAGGGCCCGCTGAGCTGCCTTGCACTGGACGAGATCGCCACCAAGCTGAACCAAGTGGCGGGCCTTGAGTGTGCTCCACGGGCGAGTGGACATCCAGTGTTCCCATGCACGGTCGCCCCCACTGCGCTCGCCGAGCATCATTGCCGTGACGGTGCCGACTCGAAGATCCGGCTCGGCCTTCAGCTTCTCCCAAGGGTCGGGATAAGTGACCAGTGGGAGGGACGGCAGCGAGGAGTGCGCGCTCAGGACACGGGTGTCCGCGGTGTCCCAAAGCTCGCTGAGTTCCCGCTCCACGCGCGGACGAGGCATCGTACGGCTTCGCTGGGCAGCCCAGTATTCGCTCAGCAGCATGTACGTACTCTCTGGCGTCCAGGGAAAGAGTCCCAGACCTCCGAGGAATGGAACGCTGCTGGCCAGCCCGTCTGTTTCGCATCCGAATTGGACCTCGGCGATGAGTTCGGAGAGTTCGTCAGTGTTGGGGCACGGAGTGGCGAAGACCCCGCTGGCGGAGAGCATGCCGCTGATGGTCGTCGTGCTTTTGCCCTGGGCGAGTTGGACGGCGATTCGCGCCACCAGCAGGGAGCGGATGAGCGCCGGATCGCCGAACTCGGGGCGGAGCTGGTCTTGGGCGAGTGCGGAGACATCCCTCAAGTGCCCGAGCAGTTCGTGATGAATCTCGCGGAACCATTCCTCCCGCTTTACCGAGAGCGTCGGTTTCTCTGTGGGCGGGCGCCACTTGTTGTGGAACAGTGCGATGTCGTGCCCCAGGCCGCTGGCTCGTTGCTGGGGCAGTGGCATTCCTTGTGATTTGAGTTGACCGTGCACGTACTTGTACAGGGAGCTCATGTCCAGCGGGTCCGGCACTCCAGCTATGCCATTGGCAATCGCTTTGACGAGTTCGCCGGTGAACGCTGTAAGTGGGGCATCCGGGGGAGCCATAGCCGCTTGCGTCGCTGCTGAGGCGGTCATGACGTAGGTGCCTTCGATGGTGGTCCCGTCCGCGACCTCATCGGTGCTCCCCATGAACCCCTCCAGCGCAGCACCGCTGTAGCAACAGTCCAGGATCACGACCTTGTTGGCAGCCGTGCTGTCCAACACTTCGGCACGGAGGTCGTCGAAGGCCACGGACCCGTACTGTTTCCTGCCCCGTTCTGAGTTGCGCACGGCGAGACGGAGGGAGCCATCGGATAGCCGCATACCGTGGCCGGCGAAGTACACCACCAGGGTGTCCGACGCTTCACTCGCCGCCCGGTGTACGGGGTCGAGCGCGCTGTTGATGTCAGTGGGGTTGAGTACCGTCGTGCAATGTCTGTCCGGAAGGCCCCCATCGAGTGGGGACCTGAAGAGCTTGGCCAGCTCGGTGAGGTTGTTGCGCACCGCCGGCAAGGGCGGGAAGTGTTGGTATTCGTCCACCCCGATCAGCACTACACGGGTTCCGTCAGGATCAGGCAGGCGCATCACCGATCTTCGGAGACGGAGGGCGCCGACGCCTGGCTCGTGCCGATGGTCGCTGGCGCTACTTCGGGAGGTGCGGATGTCAGCAGGGCCGCGACGCGACGCAGGGTGTCCTCTGATGTGTCGTGGACTGTCACGGTCATTCCGTCGCGGCCGATGACGACCGGCCCGGGTGGCGATGGGCGGGCTGTTCGCCAGGCAACCACGATGTTCACCAACAGGCTCGCGGCGGCAAGACCGTTGCTGACGAACATGTTGATGGTCTCTCCCGCGTTCATGCGGCCAGAAGCGCTAACAGGCAGTGCCAGCTCGACCTGTGCGTGGCGCCGGAGTTCACGATCCTGCCGGAGCCAGTAGTACAGATCGTGGGCCGCCGTGTCGTCGCCTTGTGTATCGACGGTGATCTGCAGCTCCATGCCGTCTCCCCCTATCGCCTACGGTGCTCGATGCTCATGGCAGGGAACGGATGCACCTTCGTGACTCCTGCCCCAGCTTCCAATCTGGGTGGAAGGATACGTCTCCCAACGGGCTTGGCTCCTCGCGAAGTTCGTCGACCATGCACATCGGTGACCCCCACTTGGCTGCGGCTGATCGGTCAGCTGTCGAGAGCAGGGATCCGCTGGCCGGCGATGGCCTCCCTCAGGAGGCTCTGTGTGCTGGGGTGGCGTCGGTACACCGCGTCGATCTCACGCGATGCGGCCTCGTGGTCGTAGGGCAGCGCGAGCTGACGGGCGACGCCGTACCGGAGCGCGTCCGCGACGTCTTTGCCTATCTCGGCCGTCCGTAGACCCTCGACGATGCCGGTCGAGGCATCGACGAGCACCATGTACGCGGTGAAGGGCTCACCTTGCTGCCCGGGCACGCCGACAGTGCGGTCGCGTTGGCGGTATGCCTCCCATGGCGAGTCGCCCCAACCGAGAGCCCCCTTCGGGGCGCCGGGGCGGGCCGGGGCGTCGAAGCGGTAGCACCACATCAAATGTCTGTCCCCGACGGTGACCGCGACCGTCGCTGAGCCGGTCGTGAAGGCGGCCAGCTCGTCCGACGTGAGGCCGTCGAACGAATGGATGATCTCGACGTAGTTCGCGCTGAGTACCAGGTTGGCAGCGGACTTCGGCCAGTTGACCTGCATCGGGTAGGGCTCACCGACGACCAGCGAGTACGACATGGTGCTTCCTCTCTTGCCGGCCTCGAACCAGAGCTGTTTCATCTGCCAACTATTTCAGAGGAGTTGAGCTGCAGCAGACACAATCGCGACAACAGTGCCCGCGGTGCCGTGGCCGCGCGTCGGCTTGGGCGGGGGAGGTCAGGAGCGGGACCAGCCGTTGGCGAAGTCGCATTGGAGGTCCGTCCAGCGGCGAAGCTCGGCGGGGGTGTAAGAGGGGTGGTCGTGGAGGTGGGTCAGGGCGTTGACCCACTGGTCCCAGAGGCCGCCGGGCAGGGTGAAGCGGTCGGCGTGGTGGGTGCCGAGGTGGGCGTCGAGGCGCAGGAGGGCGCCGAGCGCGGCTGGCTGGTCGTAGCGGAGGTCGGTGCGGGGGAGGTAGTGGTCCAGGTACGAGGCGAGGATCTCGGCGTCCGCGTGGGTGCCGAAGCGGGCCAGGGCGAAGCAGTAGGCGCTGCCGGAGAAGCAGAACTCGCTGGCCAGGAGCAGGTCGCCGATGCGTTCGCGGAACGTGGCGCGCCGGCCTACGCCGATCAGCCAGGCGGCAGTGAGGCGTGAGCGCCACTCGTAGCCGAGGAGGGCTTCCAGCTCGGCGTCGGTGATCGTGGCTGCGTCGTCGATGAGGTGACGGGTGAAGCGTTCGGCGTGTGGCCACCCGGGCCGCAGGACGCGACCGCTTTTGAGCTGTAGGTAGCGCGCGTGCTCCGATTCCTTCCTCGTCACGTAGCGCTCGATCACGTAGCCGTAGCCGATCTCCTCGGGGTGCTGGGACGGCATCGGTCACCTCTCCGGGTACAGGTCGGTACGGTCGATCCAGGTGGGAGCGACGAAGATGTTGTCGCCGACGGGGGCTTCGGAGGCTTCCAGCAGGGACCAGGTGCAGGACTCTTCGACCAGGTGCCCCCAGGACGCACTCCAGTCGAGTTCCCAGTCCAGGCCAGTGCCGGAAACGCCGTATGTGCCGCCGGCGTCCACCCGCCAGAACTGGGAGTAGAGGATCACCTGGGCGTGGTCGGCCAGGTCGTTGATGATCTCGGCGAAGTGGGTCGAGAGCCAGCCGGGGGCGTCATCCGCAGCGGTCGCTCGTAGGCGTGCGGTGAGCGGCGGGACGACAGGGCTGCGTGCGCCGAGTTCGGTCAGGGCCCAGCGGATGCCGACGGGCTCGCTCCAGTCCGGTGGCGTCGCTCGTTCCAGGCAGGCGCTGTAGGCGCGGCGCAGGGGCTCGACCGCGCCGTCGATCTCCAGGCTCGCCAGGGCCATCGCCGCCCATTCCCGGACGGTGAGGTTGTTGCTGCCCAGGAGGACGGTCAGAGCGGGGCCGCAGCGTGGGTCCGCCACCTCTTCGAAGACCTCAATGGCGGTCAGCTGACCGAAGCCGCCGAGGGAGGGCAGACCATCGATGATGGCGGGGATGGCGTCGGAGCCGATGCCGATCAGTTCCGCGCGGGCGTCGTACGACGGGCCGGTCGAGTCATCGAGCTGCTGGATGAGTCTCTCGATGTGGGCGGTCATGGGTGGTCCCGGCGCCAGGAAGTGGGGAGCCACCAGCAGAGCACCGAGCTGTCGTCGGGCCAGGGGGCACGGTCCTCGGCTGCCCAGTCCTCGAAGGAGTCGCGTGTCAGGTCGATGGGGCGCCAGGCGGGGTCGAGCGGCTCGTCCTCGGCCGGAGGGCGGACGTACCGCCGGCCGTGCTGGTCGCAGGCGCCGAAGTCCTGGTAGTTCCGCTGGGCCTCGATCAGGGAGACCTTGTTCGCTCCGCCGCCCATGGTCGGCCAGCGGAACTGGACCCCGTCGTCCTCCCAGAAGCAGACGGGGCAGATCTCGTACGAGCCGGGCATTGCGTCCAGCACGCGGTGTCCGCAGCATGGGCAGGGGTAGGAGTCGCTCACCTGCGCAGTCTCGTTGCAGGTCCCGCCCGGGTGCCATGGATTTCTCGACCTCCGCCTGCCCGGCCAGTCCGCAGCCAGTCCGCAGGACACCCATAAACGGCCGTCGGGAGCCAACGCATGCCAACCAGCAAATCCCAGGTCAGAGCCGTGGAGAGGGCTCCGCCGCAGGTCAGAATCATGCGGTAGACATTCCGCTTCAACGTGTAGTGGGCGCGATACAATACGTCACTGATCTGGCAAAAAAGCAGGTCAGAAGGGGCCCGGCTCTTCTGAGTCGGGCCCCTGGGTTTTCCCCCGTTCGATCCATCAGGTCACGAGGTGGGTGAAGTAAGATTCAATCTACGTAAGAATCTATCTACGTTAATTGTCTCCAGGGGTGCGTCGTGGAGTTTCAAGGTCGGGCCGGAGATCTTGAGCTGCTGGCTGAGCAGTACCGGACAGTGGCAGAGGCGGTTGGAGCCACTCGGGGGCGGGCTGTGATCATGACGGGCCGGCGCCGAGTAGGGAAGTCGCGACTGGTCCAGGAGTTCTGCGACCGCTCGGGAGCGCCGTACGTGGTGTTTCAGGCCACCCGTGGGCGCAACCCTGTGACGGAGCGCGCCGACTTTGCCGCGACGCTCGCGCAGTCGCTACTGCCTGGGGCGGAGCTGGTCGCCGGCCTCCAGGCGCAGGACTGGAACCAGGCCCTGCGCTCTCTGGCGCTCGCGGTACCCGATGACTCGCCCAGCATCGCGGTGATCGACGAGGTGCCCTGGCTGGTCGAGCAGGATCAGGAATTCGAGGGCGCACTCCAGACTGTCTGGGACCGTCACTTGTCCTCCAGGCCCGTGCTTCTGCTGCTGGTTGGCAGCGATACATCGGTGATGGAGGCACTGCAGTCGTACGGACGCCCGTTCTTCGGTCGGGCAGCGAAAATGACCGTCCACCCCCTGAACCTGGCTGACGTACAGGCCATGACCGAACTCGACGCCGCAGGGGCCGTCGACGCCCAGTTGATCACTGGGGGATTCCCCGAGATCGTGCAGTCGTGGCGGCCGGGAATGGGGCGTACAGCCTTCTTGCAGGCGTCGGTCGCCAATCCTCTCTCGCCCCTGCTGGTGGCCGGCGAGCTGTCCCTGCTGGGCGAATTCCCCGAGGCTTCGCACTCACGGGCCGTGCTGGAAGCGGTTGGCAGCGGTGAGCGCACGTTCAGTGCAATCGCAGCCCAGGCCGGCGGCGCCAGCGCTCTGCCGTCCGGTACGCTCTCCCCGCTGCTGGCCATGCTGCAGGCCAAGCGAGTCCTGGCTGCTGATCTCCCCCTGTCGGTCAAGCCGGACAGCAAGAACAAGCGCTACCGCATCGCCGACCCGTATCTGCGGTTCTGGCTGGCGTTCCTGGCACGCGCGATCCCACTCATCGAGCGAGGCCGCGGTGACTTGGCACTGGAACGCATCGAGCGGTCATGGACCAGTTGGCGCGGGCGGGCGGTCGAGCCACTGATCCGCGAGTCCTTGCTGCGTCTGATGCCCAATGATGAGTGGCCCGAGACCGAGGCCATCGGCGGTTGGTGGAACCGTCAGAACAACCCCGAGATCGACCTCATCGGTGCAGACCGCGAGCCGGTGGCCCGGCAGGTGTCCTTCGTCGGGTCGGTCAAGTGGCTGGAGACCCAGCCCTTCGGCCGTCATGAGTACGACGCCTTGGTGCGCGACATGCTCGCCGTCCCCGGTACCGCCCCGGATACTCCACTGGTTGCGGTCTCCCGCTGTGGGGTGACCGATGATCTGCCGCTCACCACGCACTGGGGGCCGGAGGACCTCGTACGGGCGTGGCAGCCCCGATAGCCGCGAAGTCCGGGATCTCTCACGTCGTGAATGATCCGGCGGAGCCCCGCACACGAGCATCGTCAGCAATGCGCTCCGATTCACACCTTGCGAGATGAGCGCAGCGACGAGGTCTACCTCGGCCGGATCGGCCCCACTGCCTCGACACCCGTATCTTGAGGACCGTCGGTACCAGAACGCGCCCTCCATGCGCTCTGGTCACGGCCGGGATCTGAGGTACAAACCCAGGTCTGCCTCCCGCGCCCCCGGTCCCGTGGAAGCGGAGACCGGACGCCCGCAACTCGCGCGGTCAGTTCCTGGTCGCCATGACCCGTGCCCGCGGCCTCCTTCTTGGGGGGTGCGCGTCTGCCCGGGAGGGGGCACACTCGGTGTCGATCCGTCGGCAGGCCGTGGCGTGGCGGGGCGATGCCCGCGGCAGTCCCGGCCGTGGTGGTGGCTACGGCGTGGGGATGATGCCTCCGTCCAGCGCGCCGTGGCGGATGCGCCGTGTCAGGGCGAGCTGTTCGCGCAGCCGCCCCTGCTGTCGACTCGGCCTGCCCCACCAGCTCGTCGAGCAGGCGACGCGTGTCCAGCGCCGCGGGCGGTCGCTCCCGCGCCAGCGCCACGTACAGCCTGGAGTCGAGGGGACATCCGTCGTTCTCCAGGATCTCTCCGTACGGGACCGAGCAGGAGAAGTCGGGATCGTCCGGGGTCGCGTGGGGGGACCGCAGCCATGCGTGAAACCGGCCGATGATGCGCTCCCTGTCCGCCGGGCCGAGCACACGCGTCTGGCGCGGAGCCTGCGTACCGAGTCGGCTTGCGTCGATGAAGAGGACGGAATCGCTTTCGCCGACGGCTACGTGGCGAGATTTGTCGCGGGCGAGCAGCCAGAGATGCACGGGGACGGTTGTGTGGGCGAAGAGATTGGCCGGTAGTGCGACGACGGCGAGCAGCGCGCCTCCGACCAGCATCCCCGGAGACATTGGATGTGACGCAGGTCATAGCCGTCGTGGTGCGTCGGTCGTACCGGGCGCGGCCGACGGCGGCTTCGTGGCTGCCCACAGGGGGGGCGGTTGCTCACCTGCGCAATCTTGTCGACGGCTTGGCCGGTGCGGCTTGGATTTCTGTGCCTCGGCACGGTCTGCGCGAGTCCGCAGGCAGTCCGCAAGACGCTCGTAAATGCCCGTCGGAAGCCAACGCCTCCCAACGGGGAATTGCCTGGTCAGGGCCGCGATCGATGCTCCGCAGCAGGTCAGATCCAGCCCCGATATGTTCCGCTTCAACGTGTGAGCGGATGAAATAACGCGACGTTGACGGCCTGGCAAACATGCGGGTCAGATGGGGTCCGGCTCTTCCGAGCCGGGCCCCTGGTTTTTTTCCCGTGCTGGGATGCTGCTGAGAGGGGATGCCGCCTCCACTCCCATGGCAGATGGTCTGCCGCTCACCGCGCACTGGGGGCCCGAGGACCTTGTACGGGCGTGGCAGCCCCGATAGCCGACGGAGCAGCGACGTTCCCCTTCTCGTGCCGTGAGAGATGAGCACACCGGCGAGGTCCGCCTCGGCCGGAAACGAGGCTGTCGCCGAGTGGCATCTTGCGCGAGCATCCCTCCAGCTCGGGCCCGAGGTCGGTGATCCGGACCCGCTGGGCGGCGCGGCAATGCGAGGTGATCACACGAGAGTACGTCGATCGGCGGGTCAGGAAGGTGCGCCGGCCAGGACTTCCACCTTGCCGGTGTCGAGGGAGTAGTAGGCGCCGACCACGGCAAGGGCGCCCTTTCCTACGAGTGGGGCCAGGTCCTGGTTGGAACGCAGGTCGGCCGCGGTCAGTTCGACCTGGGCGCGGGCCATGGTCTCGACCGGGTCGGCGCCGCCTTCGCGGACTGCCTGCTCGTACGCCGGCCGCAGGGCCCTGGCGATCGCCTCCAGGTTGCCGGGCAGCGGTTTGCCGTCACGGATGGATTTGTGGGCTGCCTCGACGGCGCCGCAGCGCTGATGCCCGAGGACCACGATGAGCGGAGTGCCACTCGTCATGGGCCCGTACTCCACGGACCCCGTGACCACCGGACCGACCGCCTCCCCGCCGGTGCGCATCACGTAGAGGTCACCCAGTCCGGTGTCGAAGAGGAGTTCCGGCGGCACCCGGGAGTCGATGCACGAGAGGACCGCTCCGAAAGGTTCCTGTTTCCGGGCTACGAACTCGCGCCGGTTCGGATCCCGGTCGGGATGTCGAAGGTCTCCGCTCACCCAGCGCTTGTTGCCGTCCATCAGTCTCGCGAACGCCTCGGCGGGTGTGGCCGGCCGTGCTTCCGGCGAAGTGCTGGTCGCCATCGGGGTGGCGCTCGTCGATGAGCACCCCGCCAGTGCGGCCGAGGCGACCATGAGTCCGCCGGCTAGCAGAGTTCTGCGATCCGGACGTTTCGCTCTGTCCATTTCGGTGGTTCCCCTCAGTCCGCTGAGACGCGTCCGTACGTCTTGGGCAAGGCGATTGTTCAGCGCGGTGCGGGAGCCCGACCACAGGCGCGAGCGGGCGCGGGCCGCTTTGCCACCGACGGCCCACAGAACCGGCTCGGGCGGCGGCACGAGCAGCACCACAGCGCTGACCGGGCGATCACGCGGGTCTCAGGGGGCGTCTCTGTCAGGAGACGGCCCCCTCCCCGCTTCCGCGCCGGGTCTGCCGGCACCGCGCCGGGTGTGGTCGTTGCCGGAAACCGGTCAGGTGGGTGCTGGTTTCCGGGGGGCGCGCGTGGTGGGAGAGGCGGCGGATTCGGGTCCCCCCGGCGTGCTGATCGACCCGCCCCCGTGCGCTCGTCCGTTCAGGTGGCGGGCAGTCAGGGCGCTTGTGTCGTATTCCATTTCTATGGGTCACTGGAGTAACCGAACCGGTGGGCCGCCCATCCCTCTCCGGGGGAGCGCGGAACCGTTCTGTTCGCCGACCGTCCACGCATGACGGACCTCGGCATCGTTTGCTCCGGACGGCCGCGATGGGCGCCCCTGTAGAGGACTTGGATCCGACCAGTCGTCCCTGCCGAACAGCGGCAGGGGCTGGTGCGGCAGCCCCCGGCCTCTGCAAGTGAGCGGTGCGCGAACCAACCGCGCACACCGAGTACCTCGCCATCGAGGCCATGAGCGCAGTCGTCGGCCACGGCGTCCGGGGCCGGCGGCCCGCGACATGGCTCATCACGGCTCCATGCACCCTGCGCGGCGACGGCCGCTGACGGTGCCTTCCCCCCCAGCAGGCACCTTTCGGAAGTCGCCCCGCGTGCGCCCGGCGGCGCACCCGCGGGACCGGCCGAGCAGGAGGCGCGCGAGGTCAGCCGGGGTCGGACAGCGGCCCAGTGGTCCAAGTCGTGGCCACGGGTCTTGATCCGGACCCAGTTGGGAGTCAACTCCCGCATTCGGGAGTCCAGTTCACACACACGGAGGACGACCATGCCAATCAGTCCGAACCAGGGCTCCACCGGTGGCGGCACCACCGTCACCATCACGGGCACCAACCTCACAGGCACCACCGCTGTGCACTTCGGCACCCACCCGGCCACCGCCGTCACCAACGTCTCGCCCACCCAGGTCACCGCTGTCTCGCCGTCCGGCTCCGGCACGGTCGGTGTGACGGTGACCACCCCGGGCGGAACCAGCAACCCGCTTCCCTTCTTCTACGTCGGCGCCCCGTTCAAATCCGGTCTGAGCGTGGACTCGGGCCCCACCGCAGGCGGCAACACCATCGTCATCAGCGGCACCGGTCTGTCCACCGCCACGGGGGTGTCCTTCGGCGCCAATACCGTCACGCCGACGGTGCTGTCGGACAGCCAGATCAGTGTCGTCGTGCCCGCGGGTGCGGCAGCCGGGCCGGTGAGCGTCAGTGTGACGACCGCCGGAGGCACCAACAACGGTCTGTCGTACACGTACATCGACGCCCCGACCATCGCCGCGATCACTCCGACTTCCGGATCGACGTCCGGCGGAACGGCGGTGACCATCACGGGCACCAACCTGACCTCGACGAGCCAGGTCACGTTCGCCGGGGTGCCGGCACCGTTCTCGGTCGTCAACTCGACGACGGTGTCCACCGTTACGCCGCCCGGCGCCGTCGGTGCGGTCGACGTCGGTCTCTCCAACCCTGCGGGCACAGCCACGGACGTCGGCGCCTTCACGTACGTGACGGGCCCCGGCATCTGATCCGCCCCGGCTGCGGCACCGACTGCCGACGCGGAACAGCGCGCGGCGCCGATACCGCTCCGGATGCATGACGTCCGCCCCGGTCCGGGACATGCTGTGCCCGGCCGGGCGGACAACCCACTCGGCACCACTCGCTCAGCGCCGCCCGGCCAGGAGGTCCGGGCGGCGCCCCGACCACCACGTTCCGATCTCCGTATCCCGTCCACGACGCCCCGATCACACCCCACAGATCAAATCACCCGACAGGAGAACGGCTTTGGAAATTTCCGGCAGCTCGATGCCCCGAGCTACGCAACCGTCGACGGCCGCGGCGGCCCCCGTAATCACGGTGAGCAGCCCTTTGTCGGGGGGCGCCGGAACGGTCGTCACGCTGACCGGAACCGGCTTCACCGGCGCGACCGCGGTCACCTTCGGCGGTACTACCTCCGCTTCGTTCACCGTGGTGTCCGCGACCCAGATCACCGCGGTCGCCCCGGCCGGCACAGGCACCGTCCAGATCACGGTGACCACGCCCGATGGAACCAGCAACGGCGTTGGCTTCACTTACACGATTGCGACGCCCGCGATCATTTCCGTCGCCCCCAACCAGGGGTCGGTCGAGGGCGGGAACACGGTCACCTTGACCGGAACCGGCTTCACCGGCGCCACCTCGGTTCGCTTCGGTACCCTGGCCGCCGCGTTCATCGGCATCTCCGCGACGCAGGCCACCGCGGTCGCCCCCGCCGCGCCCCCCGGCACGGTCGACGTCACGATCACCACTCCGGGCGGCACCAGCGCCGGAATCCCCTATACGTATGTCGCCGCTCCGGTTCTGGGCAGCCTGACTCCGGCCCAGGGGCCGCTCGTGGGTGGGAACACCACCACCTTGTCCGGGACCGGCTTCACCGGAACGACGTCCGTCCACTTCGGTGCGAACGCGGCGACTTCGTTCGCCGTCGTCTCGCCGACTCAGCTGACTGCGGTTGTCCCCACCGGCGGCCCGGGCCCGGTTGTCGTCACGGTCACCACGCCTGGTGGTACCAGCGGCCAAGCCATCCCCTACTACTATCTCGGCGCACCGGTTCTCACCAGTGTCATCCCCGGGTCCGGTCAGGTGGGCGGTAGCAATGCCGTGACGTTGACCGGGGCGAATCTCCTCCAGGCCACGGCGGTTCGCTTCGGCCTGACGGCGGCCACCGCCTACACCATTGTCTCGGCCACGGAGATCAGAGCGACGGTGCCGCCCGGTGTCAGCGGCACCGTCCCGGTCACCGTCACCACGCCCGGCGGCACGAGCAACAGTGTGGCCTACCTGTATCTGAGTGCCCCGGTAGTCGCTGGTCTGGTACCCAACCAGGGGGCATCGGCAGGCGGGAACACGGTGACTGTCACCGGCTCAGCACTGACGTATACCACCGCAGTGCTGTTCGGGAGCGTGCCCGCCGGCTTCACCGTGGTCTCCGACACCCAGTTGACGACCACGGCGCCGCCCGGCGCGATGGGCGCGGTCACCGTCAGAGTTGTCACCCCTGGTGGCACCAGTGTCGGCGTTCCTTACACCCGAGTCGGCTCACCCGGCATCTGAGCGGTCCGGTCGGCCCGGCGAACCGGTCGGCGGGTATCCCGAGAGGACCCGGACCATGGACAATCGCGGCCATGAGCGAAGAGTCGATACGTAACTACCTGGCCTCCGTCGAGAGCCGGCTGGCGGCCGACGGCTGCGCGCCCCGCTGGGAGGACTGGGCCGGAGTTCCGGTGCTCGTCGGGCGGCGGGCCGACTTCCGGATGCGGTGGGCGGCCACCAACCTGCATCTGTTCACCGTGGCCGCCGCCGTGCCCGAGATCACCGTGCCGGTCATCGACACGTTCACCACGCAGGTGCTCGCGTACGCCAAGAAGAACAAGGGCGGTCTGCCCGTCGGGATGCAGACCGGCGTCGCTTCCTTCCCCGTTCTGGTCAGCGACCGGATCGATCCGGCCGCGATGGCGTGGGCGGAGGAGAAGCAGCGCAATCAGTTCGCCTGCTTCGCGCGGCCGGTCGTCGTCGACAGTGCGCAGGGCTACGTGGGCATGTACCGGGGGAAGCCGGCCCTGGGGCGGGCCTACGCCTCGCACCTGATCGAGAAGGGTGCCCGCTACTTCCAGCCGCAGGGCTGAACCGGCGGGTAACGGGGCGCTGTTGTCAGTGTCCGTGGGGTGCGGTCGGGTAACGGGGTGGGAGCGGGGGCCGGAGAACGATGGCACCAAGGCCGACCCGGGCGAGGTGTCCGGACGGATCAGCGTCTCGCATCTGTCGTTCCGCTACGGACAGGACGGGCCGCTCGTCCTGGACGACGTCTGCCTCACCTATGAACGGCTTCGCGCGGAGATCGAGGGTCTCTTCGCCCGGCTGGGCGCACCTCAGCTGTCCTGACAGGGTCACGCAATTTCCGGGAACGCCCCCCGCAGAGCCGGAATGGGATGCCATGATCGTCCGCGCGTGACCACATCCGGCCCTCCGGCCGACTGACGACTCACGGAGAACTCATGGACCAGCGTCCGGCCGGACTGTCCGGCTTCAACTGGTGGCTGCCCAGCGTGTATGCGGCGGCCATCGTCCTCACCGGGGCCTTCGGCTCGGGCAAGGCGACGGGAGTCGTCGCGGTGGTGGGCGGCATCCTGCTCGGCCTCTACTACGGCTTCGGGAGCAGGTTCCGCGCCCGAAGCTGACCTCCGGTACGCCTTCCTACGGCTGCGCGACCCTCAACTCCCGTACCCCCGCAGGCTTCTGCGCGTCCTCGGACTCGACCGTCAGTCGCACCTGCCGGGCCACCGCTCCCGCCCGGTACGGCTGCCAGTGGGTGCCGTCGGACGAGGTTTCCAGGCGGTACGAGGAGGGGTGCACGTCGGCCCACTCCGGTTCGATCGAGGTCACCGGGGCCGTGCGGCCCAAGTCCACCGTCAGCGCGCCCGTCGCGCCGTCCGGGGACCAGGTCGTGGCCGGGCTGCCGTCCACCGCGGCGGCCGCGTACAGGCCGGGGGTCTCGGAGGTCGCCGTCGCCGGGCGGCAGCGGGCCGCGTCCGTCGTCCGGGCGAGGTCGGGGCGGCGGGTGGCGAGGGCGAGTGTGCCGGTGAGGAGGCGGGGGCCGGTGGGGGTGTGGACGGTGAAGGGGGCGCCGGAGGTCAGCCGGACCGTCGTCGTCAGGGGGCCGATCGCGATGTCGTACGTACGGCCCCGGTAGCGCAGTCCCGCCAGTGTGACGCCCCTGCCCAGCTGCGGTGGCAGCAACGGATCGAGGCGCACCCCGTCCTCCCGCAGCCGAAGGCCCGTCAGCCCGTGCGTGAAGACCTGGAGGAATCCGCCCTTCCCGGTGAGGAAGTCCTGCGCGGGAGTCCCCGACAAGGGGTCCTGTGCGCCCGCCTTCGCGCCCCGGGCCTCACTGAAGAGGGCGTACGGGCCGCGCATGAACGGGCGTACGGCGCGCTGGAGATAGGTGTACGTCGCGCAGCCGGCCTCCCCGATCACGGCCGCGTCGATCGCATGGACCGAGTCCGTCATGGCCGGTCCGTCCGGATCGGTGCGCTCGGCGTAGTAGTCGAGCGTGGCCGCCCGGGCACCCGGCTCCATCGGCCATTCGAGCGGGTAGATCAGCAGCACCGTGTCGGCCTGCTTGATCGTCGAGCCGTTGTAGCCCGCGTACTGGAGGAAGATTTTCCGCTTCGGGTCGTACGGGATGCGCAGGCCGTCCGCGACCCGCGTCCACTCGGCCGGCGCGGCATGCCCGAGCAACCGCGCCGCGCGGGTGGCGTTGCGCAGTGCGGTGGCCGCGACCGCGTTGGTGAAGCCCCCGTCGGTGACGCCGTTGCTGTACTCGTCGGGGCCCGCGACGTCCTTCACCGAGTAGCTGCCGTCCGCGTCGGCGGTGGCTCGAGAGGCCCAGAAGTCGGCGATCCCCTGAAGCAGCGGCCATCCGTGGCCGGCCAGCCAGTCGCGGTCCCCGGTCGCCAGGTAGTACTGCCAGACAGCGAGCGAGACATCGCCCTGGAGGTGGATCTGGGTGAGGCAGTGCGGCGGGTCCCAGCTCTGGCACTCGGACCACAGATCACCCTTGCTCGCGCTCGTCCACGGGTAGAACAGGCCTCGGAATCCCAGCTTCCGAGCGTTGGCGCGGGCGGCTGTGCGCGTGCGGTAGCGGTACTCGACGACCGAACGGGCCAGTTCGGGGCGGGTGGCGAGCAGCCCCGGGTACATCCAGATCTCGGCGTCCCAGAACACCAAGCCCGCATAGTTGTCGCTGGTCAGACCGGCCGGAGCGATGCTGTCGCGGGAGCCGGTACGGGTGGACGCGAGCAGGCCGTACTGCGCCGACCTCAACCATTTCTGCAGTTCGGGACTGTCCGGTACGGAGATGTCGGCCGCCCAGGCCCGCTCCCAGATGGCTGCGTTCCTGGCGAGGACGGCCGGCCAGCCGCGCTCGGCCGCGCGCCGCGATGCCTCGCGGGCGGTGGTGCGTGGGGCGGACGAGGTGAGCGCGGTGTCCACTCCCACGTACTTCTCGAAGGTGTACGTGCGCCCGGCGCGCACCCGGGGCGCGCTGCGGACCTGGTTCGCGTCGGCTACCTGCGGCTCCGATCCGCCGGTGCGCAGCGTCTGGACGATCGCGCCCGCCGTCCCGGTGCCCTGCGTGCGGAAGGTTCCGTCGGCGTTCAGCGTGATCCGGCGTGCGCCCCGCGGGTCGAGGCGGCCGGTGACGGTCGCGGTGCCGCTCCAGTGCGGTGTCATGCGCAGCCGTACGGCGCCGGTGTGCACGTCGGACCGGTCCGCGAGCACCTCGTACGTCAGGTCGGTCGCGCGCCCGTCGGCCGTGGTCCAGCGCAGCGACGTACGCACCAGGCCGCAGCGCAGGAATACGGTTTGGCGGTAGCGCGAGATCCGGCCCGGGGGAGTGCCGGAGCCGTAGGTCTCGTTGCCGACGCGTACGTCGAGCGTCGTCCAGCTCGGCAGTGCGGCGATCACCTCGCGGCCTTCGGCAAGGTCCTTGTCGCGCCCGAACAGGCCGGAGACGAAGGCGCCGTCGTAGCGCGGAGTGAACAGCGGCCAGCCGGTCCTCCTGTCCGACGCGGCGTATCCGGCGCCTGCGGCGGGCACTCGGTGGGCCAGATATCCGTTGCCGACATAGGGGGCGTATCCGTCGGCCCCGCCGAACCGGGTGGAGGTCGGAGCCCAGGCGGGGTCGGTGTCCCCGCCGCAGGATGCGGCGGCGGGCGGGAGCAGAGCGGCCGCGTAGGAGAGGGGTGGCAGCGGCGCGATCAGGGCGCCCGCGACCAGGGACGTCAGGGACGCGAGGAGACAGACGCGCGAGAGGCTCACCGTACGAAGGTATGGACGCGCGTGCCGAGCGGCGGTGCACGGCGCGCGGCGGGCGGGTGAACGGGCGGGCGGGGGCGGCGATGCCCTCGGCGAGGGTGGGTGCGGGCACGCCGGCCGGGGTACCCGGTTCTCTCCGGGGCCAGGCGGCAGGTCATGCATGAGGTCGCGATGAATCATCACTTCGAGTGAAACTCAGGCCTGTGCTTGCGGTGCACAACCGACGGTTGTCAGGCTGTTGCAGACTGTCAACCTGTTGGGAGTGGCCTGTGACTTTCGGTGAGCAGCCCGCCTATCTGCGTGTTGCAAGCGATCTGAGAGAGAAGATCGTCAACGGTTCGCTGCCGCCGCATACTCGCCTGCCCTCGCAGGCGCGTATCCGTGAGGAGTACGGAGTCTCGGACACCGTCGCCCTGGAGGCACGCAAGGTGCTGATGGCCGAGGGTCTGGTCGAGGGGCGCTCCGGATCGGGTACGTATGTGCGCGAGCGCCCGGTCCCGCGCCGGATCGCCCGCTCCGGCTATCGGTCGGGGGCCGGGGCCAGTCCGTTCCGTCAGGAGCAGACGGCGGAGGGGGTGTGCGGGACGTGGGAGTCCCGCAGCGAGCAGGAGGGTGCGAGCGGCGAGATCGCCGAGCGCCTCGGCATCGAACCGGGCGACCGGGTGATGCGTACGCGATACACCTTTCGGGAGGCCGGGGAGCCGATGATGCTCTCCACCTCCTGGGAGCCGCTCGCCGTGACGGGGCGTACGCCGGTGATGCTGCCGGAGGAGGGCCCGTTGGGCGGCTGCGGAGTGGTCGAGCGGATGGCCGCGATCGATGTCGTCGTGGACAATGTGGCCGAGCAGGTCGGCGCGCGGCCGGGGCTGGCGGAGGAGCTCCTGGCGCTCGGCGGTGTTCCGGGCCATGTGGTGATGGTGATCGAGCGGACGTATTACGCGTCGGGTCGCCCGGTCGAGACGGCGGACGTGGTGGTGCCCGCCGATCGCTTCCGGATCGCCTACCACCTTCCGGTCCGGTGACCGACAGCCGCAGGGCGTGGTCCGGCGCCCGTGACGACAGGTCGACCCCCTGCCGGGCCCCGTGATCGATGGGCTGTCGCCCGACCGTCATGACTTGTCATGTCCCGCTCCCAAGGGGGGCGCATCCAGCCGGGTGCGCCCTCTTTTCATGGCCGGATCGGTATCTCTTTGTGTAATTACGTATTCGTTGTGTGAAGGTCAGGCGTAGGCTCGCGCATATGCGTACTGCGGTTTCCTGGGGATCCTTAGAGACGTACATGCCGTTCGAGGGAGGGGCGCAATGCTCGGGAGGGGCGCGATGACCGACAGCGGTGCCGAGCTCCCTTGGCTGGTGATACGGGAGGACGACAACGGCAATCGCTACCGCGTCGGCAGATATGCCACGCAGGGCGAGGCCCGGAAGATCGCCGACAAACTCGATACCCATGGTCACAAGCAGCTCTACTGGGTGGAGCGCATCGGGCAGAGCGCCCGGCCGTAGGGCGCCGGGCCGCGTCCGTCCGGCAGGACAGGGCCTAGAGTCCTGCCTGACGTGGGTTCCAGACGGCGAAGGCGGAGTGATGTCGGTCCTGATCGACACGGTGGCGTGGGTGCGTGTGGAGCGCGGCAGGATTCTCTGCGCACGGCCACGGGGGAAGGACGTCTTCTACATCCCGGGCGGCAAGCGGGAGGGCGCGGAAAGCGATCTCGAAACCCTGCTCCGCGAGATCAAGGAGGAGCTGACGGTGCTCCTCGAACCGCGCACCGCGGTGCACGTGGGTACGTACGAGGCCGGGGCGCCCGATCTGCCGAGCGGCGCTGTGGTGCGCATGAGCTGCTACACGGCGGACTACGAGGGGACGTTGGCGGTGAGCAGCGAGATCGAGGAGATGGCCTGGTTCTCGTACGCGGACCGTCCACTGGTTCCACCGATTGATCAGCTGCTCTTCGACGACCTCAAGGCAGCGGGCGAGTTGAACTGAGCCGGGCCTGACCGTCGTTGTGCCGCGCTGAGGCGTGTCCGTCCGGGGTGCCGCGCTCACGGGGCGCTCCCTCCGGGCCGGGCGCTGCCCGCGCGGGCGGCTGCGGCGCGCGCCGATGGCCCCGTGCGCCCCTCTCTCTGTGTACATCTGTTCGTGTGCGCACCCGTACACCCGTACGCTCCACGTGTCGACCGCGGTGGTAGTTTGCTCCGAATGTCGGGTATGTGCTGATTGACCCCCGTAAAACAGGACACTCTCCGTTGCTGGTCTTGGGAAGTGGTCGGCGTGATCGACACCGAAGGCGATTGCGCCGAGTGGACCTTTCCGGCTGTGCCGGGCGCGGTGCGTTCCGCGCGGCATGCCGTCCATGAGGCGTTGCGCGGCTGGGGGCTCGACGACGCCGTCGGGGACGTGACGGTTCTGCTGGTCAGCGAGTTGGTCACCAATTCCATGCAGTACACGACGGGCCCCATCGGCGTGCGGCTGCAGCGCCCTCATCTCAACGGCGACGCCCCCGCCGCCCACCCCGGACTGCTCGTGGAAGTCTCCGATCCGCTTCCGGATCCGCCCACCGAACGCAGTGCCGGACCGGATGACGAGGGTGGCAGAGGACTGCAGCTGGTGGCCTGTTCCGCACGCCGCTGGGGTACCCGACGGGGAAAGAGCGGCAAGACGGTGTGGTTCGAGCTGTCCCTGCCTGGTTAGGAGTGGGGTGGGGACGCACAGCGATCACCGGAGGTCGGTCCGGAGGCCAGTGCCCCTCCGGGCAAGCTTTGCCCCGTCGCGCCGCCCAGCACGCACGCACCGGACGACGCTCCTCGCGGGGCAAACATTGCCGGTCACGGCACTGGGCAGAACATGGCCGAAAGGGACTGAGACCGTGCTGTGATCGTGAACGCCGTGTCGGTTGGGACCATAGTGCTGAATACTGCGGGCAGGACCGGTCCGGTGTGTGAGCTGGAGGGGACGGTCGCGTGAGCGAAATACCTGGGACAGCGGGCGACATTGTGTGGCAGAGCAGCCCGCCTGGCTCGATCTACGACTACATCAGGGTCGCCTCCTTCTCGATCGGCCCCGATGGCCTGATCGAGCAGTGGAGCCGCCGGGCCGCCGGCCTCTTCGGCATTGCCGCGGACAAAGCGGTGGGCATGGATCCGGTCGACGCGTTCATGCCTGCCGAACTGCGTACGGACGGGCACCGCCGGATCGGCGAGATCCTCGACGGCAAGGAGTGGACGGGCCTCGTCCCCTTCCGGATACCGGGTGACGATCCGGTGCACGGGCTCGCCGAGATCTATGTGATGCCGAGCGAGACCGGGACCGGGGAACGGGCCGCGCTCTGCATCGTCGTGGACGTCCGCGCGCTGCGCCACATCGAGACGGACCTCGCCGCGTCGCAGGCGATATTCGGTCAATCTCCCTTCGGTTTCGTGCTGTTCGGTATGGACCTCACGGTCATCCGCGCCAACGAGCGCTTCGCCACTGTCTTCGGCGGAAGGGCCGCCGACCACCGCGGCCGTACGGTCGACGACTATCTCTCCCGCTCCGAGGCGGACCGGCTCACCGTCACGCTGAAGCGCGTCCTGGAGACCGGCTCGTCCGTCACCGACCTCCAGCTCATCGGCACCGCGCCCGGTGACACCGAGAGCCGCCACTGGTCGATGAACCTCTACCGCGTGCACAGCGGATCGGGCCGGCCCATCGGCATCGCCGGACTGGCCACCGATGTGACCCGACGGCACATCGCCGCCCGCGAGGCCGCCAGCGCCCGCCGCAACCTCGCGCTGCTCAACGAGGCCAGTGCCCGCATCGGCAACTCCCTCGACCTGGAGACCACGGCCCGCGAACTCCTCGACGTCGCGGTGCCCGGCTTCTGCGACGTCGCCTCCGTCGACCTCTACCAGGGGCTGCTCACCGGCGACGACGCGCCGCCCGGCCGCTGGGACTCGCTCCGGCAGGAGTCCGTCGGCGGCTCCGCCGAACTGCGCCGCGTCGCCCTCGCCAGCGCCGTGTCGGACGGCCTGCCCGCCGCCGTCACCGCGACCGCCACGGACGCCGCCGCGTCCGGCACGTGCGGCGGCGAGCCCGCGCTCGGCGCCGTACACCGCTTCTCGTACAACTCGCCCTGTGCCATCGCCCTGCGCACCGGCCGTGTCGAGGATGTGCCCAGCGACGACCGGGGCTTCGTCCAGTCCACGCTCGCCGTACCGATGGTGGCCCACGACGCGGTGGTCGGCCTCGTCCAGTTCGCCCGCACCAAGGGCAGCGAACCCTTCGGCGAGCGGGACCGCGCCCTGGCCACCGAACTCGCCGCCCGAGCCGCGGTCTGCATCGACAACGCCCGCCTCTACCGGCGCGAACACGAACGCGCCCTGATTCTCCAGCGCAGCCTCCTGCCACCCGGCGACCCCGTTGCCGCGGGCCTCGACATCGCCTGCCGCTACCTCCCCGGCAACACGGCCACCGAGGTCGGCGGCGACTGGTTCGACGTGATCGAACTCCCTGGCCACCGCACCGCCCTCGTCGTCGGCGACGTCATGGGCCGCGGACTGCGCGCCGCTGTGGCCATGGGCCAACTGCGCACCGCCGTACGGACCCTGGCCCTGCTCGACCTGGAACCCGCCGAGGTGCTCTCCGCGCTCGACGAGGTCGCCCGCGGGCTCGGCACACCCGGCGGCGGCACCTCCCCCGCCTCCGACGGCTCGGGCGGCGGCACCCAGTGGCCCTCGCGGGCCGCCCACAAGTCCCGCGAGGCGGACCACTCCGAGGTGTACCTGGCGACCTGCGTGTACGCGGTCTACGACCCGGTCACCCGGCGGTGCACCTTCGCCAACGCCGGTCATCTCCCCCCGACCGTCGTCGAGCCCGGCGAACCGGCCATGCTGCTCGACGTCCCGCCCGGGATGCCGCTCGGCGTCGGCGGCGAACCCTTCGAGGAGGTCGAGGTCGAACTGAAGGAGGGAGCCCTGCTCGCCCTCTACACCGACGGCCTCGTCGAGTCCCGCGACCATCCGCTCGACGAGGGACTGGACGCCCTGCGCGGCGCGCTCGTCGAACCGGACCGGCCGCTCGAAGACGTCTGCGACCACGTGCTGAACACCCTCGACACCCGGCACGGCGAGGACGACATCGCCCTGCTCATGGCCCGCATCCGGGGGCTGCCGGTGGACGCCGTCGGGGACTGGCGGCTGCCCCGCGAACCCCGCTCCGTCGGACGCGCCCGCGAACTGGCCCGTGGCCAGCTGCTGGCCTGGGACCTCGACGAGCTGGTGGACACCGCCGAACTACTGGTCAGCGAACTGGTCACCAACGCCCTGCGTTACGGGGACGGCGAGATCCGGCTCAGGCTGCTGCGCGACCGTACGCTCGTCTGCGAGGTATGGGACGCGGGCCTCGTCCAGCCGCGGCGACGGCGGGCGCGCGACACCGATGAGGGCGGGCGCGGGCTCCAACTGGTCGGCCTGCTGAGCGTGGGCTGGGGATCCAGGCGGACACCGCGCGGCAAGACCGTCTGGTTCGAACTGGCGCTGCCCGACGGGGAGCCGGCCGCCGAGCCCACGGTCGAGCAGTTGCTGAGCATGTTCTGAGCGGTTCGGGAGGCCGCCGCCGGGGGCTCTGCCCGCC
This sequence comes from Streptomyces sp. NPDC111516, assembly GCF_055635345.1. NCBI lineage: Bacteria > Bacillati > Actinomycetota > Actinomycetes > Kitasatosporales > Streptomycetaceae > Streptomyces > Streptomyces sp. NPDC111516. The sequence continues at coordinate 201,097 of NZ_JBVKBV010000002.1, forward strand.
CTGAAGCCGCCGCGGCGGCGCAACACCACCCGGTGGGACCGGTGCACACCTGCACCGCGTGCGGGGCATTGCGTCTCCTCGCCCGGACAGCGAGCTCCGGCTACGGAGTCGGCGGCTGAGGCGGCCCGCCCGATCCGGACGTGCCCCGTCCCCAGCCGGTCGCACCGGGCGTGGTGCGGGTCGTGGTCCGCTTCCTGCGCCGGGTGTGCGCATAGCCGGCGACCGCTGCCGTCCCGCCGGCGACGACCACCGGAAGAATCAGGTCCCCGGCACTCGTCCCGCGGGAACTCCCGGGGCGGCGGTCGTCGTACAGCCGGTCGAGTGCCGGCGCGACCTGGTCCTTGCGCTCGCCGAGCGCCCCCACCCGGTCGGTGACCTGCCCGTCCCGGGGCAGGGTGACGGGAGCGTCGGCGCGAGCGGTCAGCGCGGCGGGCAGGGCCGGCCAGCACACCGCCAACAGCACGGTGAGAAGGGCCCGGCCCGGTATCGGTATCCGGGTACGGCTCACGAGCGGCATCACGTTTGTGAGGCTATGTCCACCCTCGGTGACCCGCGACCCGGCGAGCGGGCACTTCGACCTGGAGCCGCTGCACTCCGGCGACGGTCACCACCTCTCGCTCCTCGACGACCCGCGCGAGCTCACCCGGCCCCGCGGCGCCCCGCTGTCGATCGCCGCCCACCAGCGACAGGACAGGACCCGGGCGGCGTACCGGAAGGGCTGGAACCGACCTTCCCCCGGGCACGCCGCCACGGGGCCGATCAGATGGAGAAGCGCTCCTTGGCGAGCAGCGGACGCACCTTCGACTGGAATCCGCCGGTCCGGAACGGCCGTTGCAGCAGGCCGGGGCGGATCGCCTGGGCCAGCGCCGCCGCGATCATGCCCTGGTCGAGGGCGAGCATGTAGTCACTGACCCGGCCGGTGCCGACGTTGACGGAGTCCCGGAACCCGTATCCGGCGTGGTAGGCGCCGAAGTCGCGGTCGAGCGCACGCAGGTTGGCGACCGCCTCGTCCGGCGCGTAGGGCAGGGCGAGGAAGGAGGCGTGCGGGGTGACCACACCGTTGGTGAACGCCGAGGCGGGCGGCAGCGGCGCGCCGTCCTTGGTGTACGTCCGGTCGGTGTTGGAGGCGTATCCGTCGACCTGCATGCCGATCGCGTCGACGCCGTACTCCTGGTACCCGCCCTCGGGGACGTTGGCGGGGGAGAAGCCCCAGTACCCGTACTCCGCTTCCTTCATGCCGTGCTCGATCTGGCTGCGGACGTAGCGCCGGTGCGTGAGGCCCCAGGACCGCGGCGACCACTCCGGTTCCGGCACGAACAGCGGCACCATCAGCGCCTCGAACATCGAACCGCCCCAGGTGGGCACGATCTTCCGGCCGCGGTGCGTGTAGTGCCCCTGCCAGACCCGTACACCGTCCATGGCGACGTAACCGCCCCCGGGGTGCTGCTCCTGCTCGTGCTCGGGGAGCATCGTGCGCAGCATGTGCCAGTAGTGGTCGGAGGGCAGCGAGCCGTCCGCGATGCCGAGGTAACTGGCCATGCGCGGCTCGGTGTTGAGTGCCCCGTAGTGGTGGCCGGTGGGCTCCTCGGTGTCGGTCCAGAATCCGCCGCGCAGCTGGCCGGGGCCGGCGACGGGGTCGGCCGGGTCGTACGGCGTGTAGTAGTAGGACCAGTCGGCGGTGGCCAGGATGCGGGCGACGCGTGGGCGAAGCGCCGGTGAGGCGTCGGCGGCGATCCGCAGACCGGTGACCAGCCAGGCGTTGTCGACGGAGGAGAGGAACGGGCGCACCGGGTCGCCGGTGCCGGGCCACTGGGTCAGGACCGAACCGTCGTGTGCGTCGTACCAGTTGAGCCAGAAGCCGTGATGGCGCTCCAGCTTCTCGACGGCCCGGACGGTGTGCTCCAGCCTGCGTTCCATCGTGGTGTCACTGATCACGCCGAGCCCGGCCGCGGCGACCGTCGACCAGAGGCCGCAGCCGATGTTGGTGGGCGAGGTCTGGCGCGACTGGACGGGGGCACCGGGGCCGCTGACGTCGATCTTGTCGGTGGCGAGACCGAAGTCGGTCGTCATCGCCTCGATCGAGCGGTACGTATCGCGGAACCAGCGCATGAGCAGTGGTGTGCCCGAGCCATGCGCGGGCTGCGTGGACTGTGCGGCGCCTGCGGAAGGCACGGCTACGGCTCCGAGGGACAGGGCGGCAGCCCCTGTTCCCGCGGCGGTGAGAAATGTGCGACGGTCCATCAGAACCTCTCGAAGAAGAGCCACCGACTGTGGGCGGTGGGCGGGTTTCGTTCGTCGGTCGTGACTGAGAGGGGCTCGCAGAAGCGAGCGTGCGTGCCAGGCGTCGCGAGCCGGGCGCCCATTTTGCGAGCCCCTCTGAAGGCGCGGGGCGCCGTGCTGCGTACGGCACCCGCGTGGGCGCCGCACGCAGGCGGGGCTGGATACGTGCGGCGCCCACGCGGGCGAAGGGCCTGTCCGGCGGATCAGGGCCGGACAGAGCCCGGCTGTACGGGAACCTGCGTCCGTCAGGTATCGCCGGTTCCCGTACGGGCGGGAGCGGTCAGGTCGCTCCCGGTCGGGGGGCCGACATCAGTCGGCGATGCGCGGCAGCGCGCGCGTGCGGCCCATCTCGCCCAGCCAGACGGCGGACGGCTTGGGCAGGCGCTCGAAGGTCTCCGGGTCCCAGCCGATCAGGCCGAAGGTGGGCTTGTAGGAGCCCCACTCGTAGTTGTCGAGCGCGCTCCAGGCCAGGTAGCCCTGGATGTTCAGGCCGTCCTGGAGCGCGGACGCGACCTCGTTCAGCGCGCCGGTGTAGTAGTCGACGCGGCGACTGTCCTCGTCGGTCGCGATGCCGTTCTCGGTCACGATCAGCGGCACGTCGTTGCCGAGGACCTCGGCGGTGTGACGCAGTGCGTGGCCGACCGCGGAGGGGTAGTACTCCCACTGCGTGAGGGTGCGCTCGACGCCGTCGGCCGTGGGTATGGGGCCCTCGGGGCCGATCTCGGTCCGGGTGTAGGACTGCACGCCGATCCAGTCGTCGCCGCGGGCGGCCTCGATGAAGACGTCCTCGCGGGGGTACCGGTAGGCCGCGGTGACCTCCTCGGCGCCGGGCCGGGCCTGGTAGACCTGGTTGGCGATGGTCCAGCCGACCTGGATGCCGGCGTCGATCGCCCGGACCTCCTTGACGGCCGCGTGGTGCGCGGCGATGACGGCCTGGGTCGTCTCGTCGTCGGGGGTCGGCAGACCGGCGGGCGGGAAGCTGTTGTCGCCGCGCTTGGCCTGGCCGGCCATGACCGCGATCATGTTCGGCTCGTTGATCGTGCAGACGTGGCTGACGCCCTCGGCGATCACCGGTGCGCAGGCGGCGACGTAGCGGGCGAAGAGCTCGGTCGCGCCGTCGGCGGTCCAGCCGCCGCGCGCCTCGAACCACTGCGGCACGGTGAAGTGGTGCAGCGTGATCATGGGGCGCAGGCCGCGCTCGACGGCGCCCTCGACCATGCGGCGGTAGTGCGCGAGCTCGGCGCGTGAGAAGCGGCCCTCGGCCGGCTCGATGCGGGCCCACTCGATGGAGAACCGGTAGTCGGTGAAGCCGAGACCGGCCAGCGTGTCCATGTCCTCGTGCCAGCGGTGGTAGCTGTCGCAGGCGTCCAGGCTCGGCTCCTGGATGTGGGTGCCCGCGGCGTGCTCCTTGACCCACCAGTCGCTGTTGGTGTTGTTGCCCTCGATCTGGTGGGCGGCCGTGGAGGCGCCCCACAGGAAGCCTTCGGGGAACGGAACCTGGGTGTGAGTCATCGCAAACTGTCCTTCTGGTGCGTGAAAGGGGTGTGGCCGGCGGGGGTGTGGGGTGCGGCCTCGTACGTTTCGGGTGGGGCGGCCGGGCGGGTTACTTCATGCCCGCCGTGGCGATGCCCTGGGTGAAGTGCCGCTGGAGCGCGATGAAGACGACCAGTACCGGCAGCACGATCAGGAAGGACCCGGCCATCAGCATGCCGTTGGATCCGCCCGCCTTGTTGGGGTCGGTGGCGAAGGTGGCCAGCGCGACCGGAAGGGTGTACTTGTCGGGGTCGTTGGTCGCGATGAGCGGCCAGACGAAGTTGTTCCAGGAGCCCAGGAACGTGAAGATCGAGAGCGTCGCCAGCGCGGGCTTCACCAGCGGCATGACGATCCGCCAGAAGATGTACCACTCGCCGGCGCCGTCCATCCGGGCGGCTTCCAGCAGCTCGTCCGGGATCGACTGCATGAACTGCCGCATCAGGAAGACGCCGAAGGCTCCGGCGGCGAACGGCAGCACCAGACCCGCGTACGAGTCGATCAGGTGCAACTTGCTCATCAGCACGAACAGCGGCAGCAGCATCAGGTTGCCGGGCACCATCAGGGCGCCGAGGACCAGGCCGAAGATCTTGTTGCGTCCGGCGAAGTTCAGCTTGGCCAGGGCGTACCCGAGCATCGAGCAGAACACCAGGTTCGAGACGGTGACCAGCAGCGCGACGATCACCGAGTTCATGAAGTACAGCGGCAGATCGAGCTTGTCGAGCAGGTTCCGGAAGTTCTCGAGCGTCCACTCGGTCGGGATCCACACCGGCGGGCTCGCGGTCAGCTCCTGCGGCGTCTTGAAGGCCGAGAGGGCCATCCACAGGAACGGCGCCGACATGATCAGCAGACCGAGGGAGAGCAGGACGTAGACGAGGACGCGCTTCGGGTTGCGGGCCTTCTTCGCGCCGGGCCGCGGCGCGTCCTGGGGCTTCTTCGCCGGCGCCGTCGAGACGGCGCCCGGTGCACTGGTGGCGCTCATTTCGTGTTGTCCTTCAGCAGTCGGAGCTGCAGCACCGTGATGCCCATGATCACTACGAAGAGGACATACGCCATGGCACTCGCATAGCCCATGTGGAAGAAGTTGAAGCCCTCGCGGTACATGTTCAGCGAGACGGTGAGCGTGGAGTCCGAGGGACCGCCCTGGGTCATCACGAACGGCTCCTCGAAGACATTGAGATAGCCGATGGTGGTGATCACCGTGGCGTAGAGCAGCGTGGGCCGCAGCAGGGGCACCGTGATGCCCTTGAACTCCTGCCAGACCCCGGCGCCGTCCAGGCGCGCGGCTTCCCGCACTTCGGTGGGAATGGCCTGCAGACCGGCGATGAAGAGCACCATGACCGTGCCGAGGTTGCGCCAGACCGCCATCGCGATCATCGAGGGCATGGCGAGCTTCTCGGAGCCCAGGAAGTCGGGCGAGGTGAGGCCCACTTCGGAGAAGAGCCCCGCGATGAGCCCGTCGCTCGGGTCGAGCACGAACCGCCAGACCACGGCGACCGCGACGATGGTCGTGACCACCGGTGCGTAGAAGCCGACGCGGAAGAAGGTCCGCGCCCGGTCGATGCCGTTGTTCAGCAGTACGGCGACGACCAGCCCGAGGAAGATCGTCAGCGGGACGCCGATCACCACGAAGTACGCCGTGTTGAACAGCGACTTGAGGAACTTGTCGTCGCTGAAGAGATTGACGTAGTTCTCGAAGCCGACGAAGTTCGCGTCCAGCGGGTGCGTGACATTGCGCAGCCCGAAGTCGGTGAAGCTCATCGCCAGCGTCGCGATGATCGGGAACGCCATGAAGACGAGGAAGAGGACGAGGAAGGGAGTGGAGAACAGCCAGCCGGCCAGGTTCTGCACGCCCATCGACGCCTTCTTGCCACCCCGGCGGCCTGCGGGCCCGGTGGCCGGGGACTCGGCGGTCCCCGGCCCGGCCTGCACCGTGGCCGACTCCGCGGCCTTTGAGGTCATGGTGCGCATGACTCCTACTTCACGAGGCCTTCGATTTCGGACTGGGCCGTCTTGAGCGCGTCCTCGGCGGACGCCTTGCCCTGGGTGACCTTGGCGATGGCCTGGTCGACCTTGTCGGTGATCTCGGTCCAGTTGGACAGGGACGGGGAGGCCTTGGCCGTGTCCATCTGCTTCTTGAAGACCTGGAGGTCGGCGTCGGCGGCGAGTTCGCCGGATGTCCAGGCGGCGGTGTTGGCCGGCAGGTCCTTGGTGCGCTTGTACCAGTCGGCCTGGCCCTTGGTGTCCGTCAGGTACTTGATGAACTCGGTGGCGGCGGCCTTGTGCTTGCTGTCCTTGGAGACGACCAGGGAGGAACCGCCCGCCATGGAGACGGAGGCCTTGTCGGCGGGCACATTGGCCACCGCCCACTTGCCCTTGATCTGCGGCTGGCCCTCGTTCAGCAGGGTGACGTGCCAGGGGCCGCCGAAGAACATCGGGACGCGGCCGTTGCCGAAGTCCTTCACCACGTCGTAGCCGGGCTGTACGGACTTGTTGGAGAGCCCCTTGTCGAAGTACGAGCCGTACTCCTTGAGCGCCTTGACGGCCTCGGGGCTGTCGATGACGACCTCGCCCTTGTCGTTGACGATCTCGCCGCCGGCCGAGTACAGGAAGGAGTAGAAGTTCTGCACCGTGTCCAGGCCGCTCGGCTGGATGGACAGGCCCCACTTGGTTCCGGCCTTCTTCTGGTAGGCCGAGGCGAGGTCCTGCATCTCCTTCCAGTTGGTCGGAGCCTTGGTGACGCCGGCCTTCTCGGCCAGGTCGGTGCGGTAGTAGAGGACGCGGGTGTCGACGTACCACGGCACGCCGTACGCCTTCCCGTCCACCTCGCCCTGCTGCCAGCCGGAGTGGAAGAAGTCCTTCTCGTTGAACGTCTTGGTGTCGACCGGCTCCAGAACGCCGAGATCGGCGAACTCGCCCAGGTAGCTGCCGCCCATCTGCGCCACGTCCGGCAGGGTGCCGGCGGCGGCCGCGGAGACCAGCTTCTGGTGGGCGACGTCCCAGCCGACCGGGGTCACCTTCACGGTCACGTTCGGGTTGGCCTTGGTGTACTCCTTGGCCACATCCGTGAGCTTCTCGCCCTCGGCCCCCATGGCCCAGACGGTGAGCGTCTGCTTCTTGTCCGCGGCGACGCTGTCGCCATCGGAACTGCCGCACGCGGTGACACCGAAGGTGAGCGAGGCTGCTACTGCGATACCGACGGAGGCGGTTCTGGCGGTGCGGGGCATGGAGGGCTCCTCCTCGAGCAATCCGAATGTATGCGCTGCCTGTAAGCGCATACATCACTCTGCGACAGGCGTTCGGGAATCCGCAAGAGGGTGCTAGGTCACACTCGTGCAACGTGCTGGACATCTGAATGTTCAACTTGGCACGGTAAGCGCGAAGTTTGAGGAATTGGGAATGATGTGACCGATTTCGCGTAGTTGATCCGCGTGGTCGGTGGTCGGTGGTCGGTGGTCGGTGGTCTGTAGGGCATGGGCGGGGCGCCGCGCGGGCGATATTGTCGTGATCATGGCTTCCTTCGCACACGATTTCCCCTTCGATCCGGCTTACGGGCGCACGCTCGACGACCTGCTGCGCATCCCTGCGCCCGCCGCCCCGGACGACTTCGACGCCTTCTGGCGGGCCAGGTACGAGAAGGCCCGCGAGGTCGCCACGGAGCCGGAGCTCGGCCCGCTGGAGGAGGAGCGCGACGGCGTACGGATTCACGGGGTGACCTTCACCTCGGTGGGCGGGGTCCGGCTCGGGGGCTGGGTCGCGCTGCCCGCCGAGGGGGCCGCGCAGTACGGCTTCGTCATCGGGCACGGCTACGGCGGACGGTCGGAGCCGGGCCCGGATGTGCCGCTGCCGTTGCCCCGGGCGGCGGCGATCCTGCCGTGCGTACGGGGCATGGGGGCGCGGGGATCGCACCCCGGCGTCCCGGACGTGTCCGCCGCGCACGTACTCCACGGCATCGAGTCGCGCGACACCTACGTCATCGGCGACTGCGTGGCGGACCTGTGGTGCGCGGCGTCGGCGCTGCACGAACTGGTACCGGAACTGGCTCCGGGGGCGGGCGCCCCGCTGCTCGGATACCTCGGGGAGAGCTTCGGCGGCGGGCTCGGCGCGCTGGCCCTGCCCTGGGACGACCGGTTCGGGGCCGGACAGCTGACGGTACCGACCTTCGGCAACCATCCGCTGCGGCTCACCCTGCCGAGTGCCGGGAGCGGGGAGGCGGTGCGGGGCCACCACCGGGAGCACCCGGAGGTCACCGAGGTGCTGCGGTACTTCGATGCCGCCACGGCCGCGACGCGGCTGGAGCTGCCCACGCTGGTGGCCGCGGCGCTGTTCGACCCCTCGGTGCCGCCGCCGGGGCAGTTCGCCGTGCACAACGCGCTGGCGGGTGAGCGCGAGCTCCAGGTGCTGAGTGCGGGGCACTTCGAGTACAAGGGGCTGGCGGCGGAGACGGCGGAGCTGCGGGCGGCCCGACGACGGTTCTTCGGGGCGCGGCTGGGGCGGTGAGGCGGGTTCGGGCGGGCAGGCGCCGGGGGGTCCGGAAGGCTCTGAGCGCCTGCCGGCCCGTCAGCCGCAGCCGCAGCTCGCTCGGTGGATCAGGGATACCGGGAGCATCAGCGAGACCGGATCACGTCCGCTGTCGCCCAGCCGCTGTACCAGCAACTCGACTGCCTGCTCGCCGAGTTGGCGGATCGGCTGGCGTACGGTCGTCAGTGACGGGCGCACGATCCGGCTGAGTGGAATCCCGTCGAAGCCGGTCACCGCGATGTCCTCGGGCACCCGCACCCCGCGCCGCTCCAGCGCGCGCAGCGCGCCCACCGCCATCTGGTCGTTGGCGAACAGCACGCCCTCCGGGCGTTCGCCGCCCCGGTCGAGCAGCGCCTCCGCGGCCCGCGCGCCCTCGGCCTGCGTCATCGGCTCGGCCCGCAGGTCGGGCTCGTCCGGCACCGGCAGTCCGGCGTCGCGGCATGCCTCCTGGAAGCCCAGGAACCGCGCCTCGGCGTCCGGCGAGTCGGCTTCGCCCCCGACGAACGCGAGTCTGCGCAGCCCGTGGTCCTCGATCAGATGGCGGGCCAGTTCGCGCTCCCCGTCGGCGTTCGCGACGACGATGTGGTCGAGGTGGTCGATCTCGCGCGGTCCGGCGAGCATCACCACCGGAAGCCGGCGCGATATCACTTCGAGGTCCTCGGTCGGCACGGTCCGCGCCAGCACCGCGAAGCCGTCGACCCGTCCCGCGACCTTCGCCACGCTCTCCGGTCCGCCCTCCAGCGAGGCGGCGATCAGCAGTGCGTAGCCGTGCCGGCGTGCCGCCCGCTCCATGCCGCGGATGATCTGGTCGGAGTAGAGCATCACCGCGTCGTCGGCGTCGCTGTCGGCCTCCGCGTCGGCCTCGGCGTCGGGATCGGCCATGTCGGGGAAGCAGAGGCCGAGCACGCCGGTGGTCCTGCTGGCCAGGCCCCGGGCGTTCCCGCTGGGTACGTAGCCGAGCTGCCGGGCGGCTTCGAGGACCCGCTCACGGGTCTGGGCGCGCACCGAATCGGGGGTGCGGTAGACCCGCGAGACCGTGGCAATGGAGACGCCCGACCGCTCGGCGACGTCGTACACCGTTGGGGCGCTCACTCGACCGACCGTCCGCTTCTTCTTCCGTACCGAAGCACCTGCTGTTGCATGTACCGACCCTCTTTTGAAAGCGCATTCACCCTAGATCGCGGGTTGCGTGGCGGGCAAGACAGCCGGAAAAGCAGACAGGCAACCATGCAAGATGGCCTGTGCATCTTTTACGTTCCGGGGCATGCCGGAACCGACCGGAGCCACGCCCGCCGACCCGCACGCGGTGCGGCGGCTGCGCACCACGTCGTCGGACAGCCCGTTCACGCCCACGCAGCGCTCGGTGCCTGCCCGACCGGACCGTGAGGGCCCCGCCACCATCGCCTCGCGGGCCCGCGCCTCGGCGAGACGGACACCACCGAGGCGATCGTCAAGCTGCTCGGCCGACCACACTCACGCCCGGCCCGACGTCCGGCCTCACGACCGGTCCCCGCGGCGGCCGATCTTGTTTCCCAGCCACACCAGCGGGTCGTACTTGCGGTCCACGGCCCGTTCCTTCAGCGGGATCAGCGCGTTGTCGGTGATCCTTATGTGCTCGGGGCACACCTCCGTACAGCACTTCGTGATGTTGCAGTACCCCAGCCCGTGCTCCTCCTGCGCCGTCGCCTTCCGGTCGAGTCCCGACTCGGCGGCGGCGTCCAGGGGGTGCATGTCCAGCTCGGCGATCCGCATCAGGAAGCGCGGTCCTGCGAACGCCTCCTTGTTCTCCTCGTGGTCGCGCACCACGTGGCAGGTGTCCTGGCACAGGAAGCACTCGATGCACTTGCGGAACTCCTGCGAGCGGTCCACGTCGACCTGCTGCATCCGGTAGTCGCCCGCCTTCACCCCCTTCGGGGGTACGAAGGCGGGCACTTCCCGTGCCTTGGCGTAGTTGAACGTCACGTCCGTCACCAGATCGCGGACGACCGGGAAGGCCCGCAGCGGGGTGACGGTGATCGTCTCCTCGCGGCCGAACACCGACATCCGCGTCATGCACATCAGCCGGGGCCTGCCGTTGATCTCCGCGCTGCACGAACCGCACTTTCCCGCCTTGCAGTTCCAGCGCACCGCGAGATCGCCCGCCTGGGTCGACTGGATCCGGTGGATGATGTCGAGGACGACCTCGCCGTCGTTCACCTCGACCTCGAAGTCCGCCAGACCACCGCCGTCCGGGTCCCCGCGCCACACCCTGAACCGCGCGTTGTAGCCGCTCACTTGTCCAGCTCCTCTTCGGCCAGGTACTTGACCAGCTCCTCCTTCTCGAAGAGGGAGAGCAGATCCGGACGGATGGGTTCGGTCGTCTTCCGCACGAGTGCGATTGGGCCGCCCGACGCGCCTTCGGCGTCCTCGTCGGCCAGCCGGCACAGCAGATTGGCCGGGCGCCAGGAACGTTCCATCGTCGGGCAGTCCTCGCGGGTGTGGCCGCCCCGGCTCTCCGTGCGCTCCAGTGCGGCACGGGCGACGCACTCGCTGACCAGCAGCATGTTCCGCAGATCCAGGGCGAGGTGCCAGCCCGGGTTGAACTGCCGGTGCCCCTCGACGGCGGCGCGCCGTGCCCGTACCCGCAGCGTGGCCAGCTTCTCCAGGGCCTGTTCCATCTCGGGCGCCCGCCGGATGATGCCGACCAGGTCGTTCATCGTCTGCTGGAGTTCCTGGTGGAGGGTGTACGGATTCTCCACGGGCTCCTCGGCCGTGACCGGCCTCTCGGCCGCCCCCGGCTCCCCGGCGCCGAACGGACGCAGGGCCTCCGCCGCCGCCGCGTCGATCTGCTCCTCGGCCACCGCCGGCGGAGTACTGATGGCGTTCGCGTACTCGGCGGCGTGCAGCCCGGCCCGCCGCCCGAAGACCAGCAGGTCGGAGAGGGAGTTCCCGCCCAGCCGGTTGGAGCCGTGCATGCCGCCCGCGACCTCGCCCGCCGCGTACAGACCGGGCACGGCCGCGGCGGCCGCGGTGTCGGAGTCGACGGCGATCCCGCCCATCACGTAGTGACAGGTCGGGCCGACCTCCATCGCCTCCGCCGTGATGTCGACGTCCGCCAGCTCCTTGAACTGGTGGTACATCGAGGGCAGCCGACGCCGGATCGTCTCCGCGGGCATCCGGGTCGACACGTCCAGGAACACCCCGCCGTGCGGCGAGCCCCGGCCCGCCTTCACCTCGGAGTTGATGGCCCGGGCGACCTCGTCGCGTGGCAGCAGCTCGGGCGGGCGGCGGTTGTGGTCCGGGTCCTCGTACCAGCGGTCGCCCTCCTCCTGAGACTGCGCGTACTTCTCCTTGAACACATCGGGGACGTAGTCGAACATGAACCGCTTGCCCTCGGAGTTGCGCAGCACTCCGCCGTCCCCGCGCACCGACTCGGTGACGAGGATGCCTTTCACGGACGGCGGCCAGACCATGCCGGTCGGATGGAACTGCACGAACTCCATGTTCAGCAGCGGTGCGCCGGCCAGCAGGGCGAGGGCGTGGCCGTCGCCGGTGTACTCCCAGGAGTTCGACGTCACCTTGAACGACTTGCCGATGCCGCCGGTGGCGAGGACGACCGCGGGCGCTTCCAGCACGAAGAAGCGGCCGGACTCGCGCTCGTAGCAGAAGGTCCCGCTGACCCGCTCGCCGTCCTTCAGCACGCGGGTCACCGTGCACTCCTGGAAGACCTTCAACCGGGCTTCGTGGTCGCCGTGTTCGCGGTGGTCCTCCTGTTGCAGCGAGACGATCTTCTGCTGGAGGGTGCGGATCAGTTCGAGGCCGGTACGGTCCCCGACGTGTGCCAGTCTCGGGTACTCATGGCCGCCGAAGTTGCGCTGGGAGATCTTCCCCTCGGGCGTACGGTCGAAGAGCGCGCCCCAGGTCTCCAGCTCCCAGACCCGGTCGGGCGCCTCCTTGGCGTGCAGCTCCGCCATCCGCCACTGATTGAGGAACTTCCCGCCGCGCATGGTGTCGCGGAAGTGCACCTGCCAGTTGTCCCCGGAGTTCACATTGCCCATGGAGGCGGCGATTCCGCCCTCCGCCATGACCGTGTGTGCCTTGCCGAAGAGCGATTTGCAGATGACCGCGGTACGGGCCCCGCGCTCCCGCGCCTCGATGGCGGCGCGCAGCCCGGCGCCACCGGCACCGACCACGACGACGTCCCACTGCTGCCGTTCGAGCTCAGTCATTCAGAAAAACCTCGGATCGTCGAAGGCGCCGGAGGCGACGAGAAAGACGTAGAAGTCGGCGAGCGCCACGCTGATCAGCGAGGCCCAGGCGAGCAGCATGTGCCGGGCGTTCAGCCGGCCCACCCAGCCCCACAGCCGGTAGCGCACGGGGTGCTTGGAGAAGTGCCGCAGCCGGCCGCCGATGATGTGCCGGCAGGAGTGGCAGGACAGCGTGTACGCCCAGATCAGGGTGATGTTGGCCAGGAAGATCAGCGAGCCGAGGCCCATGTGGCCCCAGTCGTAGTGCTCGTCGCGGAAGGAGAGCACGGTGTCGTACGTGAGGATCCCGGCGACCGGCACCGCGGCGTAGAAGAAGTACCGGTGGAGGTTCTGCATGATCAGCGGGAAGCGGGTCTCGCCGGTGTACGTGGTGTGCGGCTCGGCGACCGCGCAGGCCGGGGGCGACGCCCAGAAGCCCCGGTAATAGGCCTTGCGGTAGTAGTAGCAGGTCAGCCGGAAGCCCAGCGGGAAGATCAGGATCAGCAGCGAGGGGGAGAGTCCCCACCAGCTGCCGAAGAGTTCCCAGTTCGGGCCGTGCCGCATGGGGGCGCAGTTCTCCGCCAGGCAGGGGGAGTAGAACGGCGACACATAGGGGGCGGCGTAGTAGTCGGCGTTCGAGAAGGCCCGCCACGTCGAGTAGACGATGAAGGCGAGGAGCCCACCGGCGGTCGCCGCGGGCGCCAGCCACCAGCGGTCGGTGCGCAGGTGGCGGGCGGCGATGGCGGCCCGGGAGGCGTGGTGGACGCCTGCCGCGCCCTTCGGGTGAGGTGGTTCCGTACCTGTTCCTGTTTCCGTACCGGTGGCCAAGGAACTCTCCTAGGGGGCGTGCCGGCCCCGGACGCCCAGACCTTCGTCGTCCGAGTCCGTCCACAGGGTGGCGTCGTACGGCGTTTCGCTGATCGTGATGACGCCGTCGACGGGGCCGGCGCGGTCGGCGGCTTCGAGCGGCGCCGGCCCGGCTTCCGTCGCGCGCAGCCGCGCGAGACTCCGCTCCAGCCGGCCGACGGTGCGGACCAGGTCGTCGAGGCAGTGCTGAACGACCGTCAATTCCTCATGCAGTGACATGACTTGCTCTCACTTCCGCAGTCGCGGGTGGTCATGTTCATGCGCCTGAGAGTGTCGCGCGTCACACCTCCGTTGGGAAGGGTGCGGGGCCTTCCGGTCTCCCGGGGTCGCTCCGCCGCGCGGGTGAGGTTCGGGAGGTGCTGCGCCGTGTCTGCGCCGCCTCTCGCGCGAGGGCGCTTTCAGTGGAGGGGCGGAATCAGTGTGATCAACTGCAAATGCCACCAAAAAGCACAATCCGGACCGCCCCGGTGCGGGTGGACCGGGCCGGCCTCGGAGGTATCAGCCATGTCCCACGTCGGCGTCCCGCGGGGGACGGCCCGAAAGCGCCGCTCGCTCGCGCTCCTCACGACGGGTGTGCTGACGCTCCCCGTGCTGGCCGGCTGCACCTCCGACGACGGCGGCACCACTGCGGCCGCAGCCCCTCAGGACATCGCGGTCGCGGCCCGGAACACGGTCGCGGCGGGCGGAACGGCCACCTGGGCGATCGATACCGTGCCCGCCACCCTCAACGCCTTCCAGGCCGACGCCGACGGCTCCACCACCCGCATCACCGGCGCGCTGCTGCCGACGCTCTTCCCGCTGGACGCCCAGGGCAGGCCCCAGCTCGACCCGGACTATCTGAAGTCCGCGAAGGTGGTCGAGCGCGAGCCCAGGCAGGTGGTGCTCTACCGGCTCAACCCACAGGCGGTGTGGAGCGACGGCCGGGCGATCGACGCGTCGGACTTCGTCGCCCAGTGGCGGGCGCTGAACGGCAAGCACTCGGCGTACTGGACCGCCCGCAACGCCGGCTACGAGCGGATCGAGAAGATCGAGCGCGGCGCCGACGCGCAGGAGGTACGGGTCACCTTCGCCAAGCCGTACGCGGACTGGCGCTCGCTCTTCTCCCCGCTGTACCCGAAGGAGGTGACCGGCACTCCGGGCGCCTTCAACGACGGGGCGCGGACCACCCTCAAGGCCACCGCGGGACCGTTCCGGCTGCGCGGCGTGGACCCGAAGACCGGCGAGGTCACCCTGGAGCGCAATCCGCGCTGGTGGGGGCGGTCGGCCAAGCTCGACACGCTGGTCTTCCGGGCCGTCGAACCGCAGGACCGAACGCAGGCGCTGACCGAGGGGAAGGTCGACGTCGCGGACATCGACGCCGCGGCGGCGCACCGCATCGTGCAGGCGGGCCGGGACAAGGGCGGGAACGGGCAACCGCTCGCCCAGGGCCCCGGCTCCGGGACCGGCCCGGCCGCCGCGCTGCGCTCCTGGGCCGAGGCGCACGGCTCGGACGAGAAGGCGGCGGCGGCCGCGCAGGCGGCCAGGGAGAAGAACCGGGCAGCCGCCGAGGCGTACGCGGCCGAGCAGGGCAAGCTGCGTACGTACGTGGTCCGCAAGTCGCTGGCGCCCGCCTACACCCAGCTCGCGCTGAACGGCGAGTCCGGGCCGCTCGCCGACGAGCGGGTGCGCCGGGCGGTCGCCCGGGCCCTGAACCGCCAGGAGCTCGTCGACACCGTACTCAAACCCCTCGGCCTGCCCGCCACACCGCTCGGCAGCCACGTGGCCCTGGCCGGGCAGCCGGCGTACAAGGACAGCAGCGGCGCACTCGGCGGGCACGACACCGACGAGGCGCGGGCGCTGCTGGCCGACGCGGGCTGGACGCGGGAGGGCGCGGTCAAGAAGCCGGACGGCACCAAGGCGGGCAGCGAGGCCGGGAAGAAGGGCGCGAAGGACAAGGACGCCGCCGCCGGGAAGGACGACAAGGCGGCCACGCCCGAGAAGCCGGGCAAGCCCGACGACGACAAGCCGGTCACCGGCACCGACAGCGGGAGCAAGCCCGACGACAACAAGCCCGGTGACCGCAATGGCTCGCGCAACGGCCCCCGGATCCTCGCCCCCGCCTCCGCCGCCGCGTTCCACAGCGCCGCCCTGCTGCGCCAGGCCGGGCGCCTGGCCCGGACCGGCACCTCCGAGGACGCCCCCGCCGAGGTCGCCGGCCAGGGCAAGCGGCCGGGCGGCGCCACCGGTGCGTACGCCCCCGCGGGCACAGCGGCCCCCGCCCAGGCCCCCGACGCGCGACGCGGCCCGCTCGGCAAGGACGGCAAGACGCTGACCCTGCGCTTCGTCCTGCCGTCCGGTCCCGGCTCGGAGCCGCTGCGTGCCGTCGGGAGCAAGATCTCGGCGATGCTCGATTCGATCGGCATCGGTACGTCGATCACCAAGGTCGCCGACGACAGCTACTTCAAGGACCACATCGCCTCCGGCGACTACGACCTGGCCCTGTACTCCTGGCCCGCCACCGCCTACCCGGCGACCGACGACCGCCCGATCTTCGCCAAGCCGGTACCCGCCACCGACGGCTCGCTGCTGGTCGAGCAGAACTACACCCGGGTCGGTACGGACCACATCGACCAGCTCTTCGACCAGGCGGCCGCGGAGCTCGACGAAGGGGCCGCCCGGGATCTGATGAAGCAGGCGGACGCCCGGATCTGGGCCGCCGCCGGATCGATTCCGCTTTACCAGCGCCCGCAGCTCGTGGCGACGAACAGGAAGCTGGCGAACGTCGGCGCCTTCGGCTTCGGGGCACCCCGCTACCAGGACATCGGCATCAAGAAGCCGCAGTCCGCCGGAGCCCCGGCGGGCAAGAAGAAGTAGCAGGTCAGAACGGCACCGGAAGCTCAGAACTGGCTCAAGTCCCTTGCCCGCCGGACTTCCCGGCGGGCAAGGTCGGGTACCACCAGGACCCGAGCCGATTGCCCCCCAAAAGCCCCCCACGGGACCTTGCGGAGCCCCACGGATCCCTCCACGGATCCCTCCGCATCCCCCTTTTTCCCGCCTTCGGCAGCCCTTTTTCACACCCTTCGCAGCCACCCTGCGCAGTCCGGATATCGAGGCCGGTACCGAGGTAAGGACTACCGAATTCCGGTTGAAGAGTGGTTGAAGAGCGGTCTCGCGGATCGGGCCGGGAAGCCCCGGACGCGCCAGCCCCGTACCATGGTGGGTAGCCGTGGCGCGTCCGCCCGGCGGGCGTACGAGGACCCGAGAGCGACTGAGACGCCTGATCCCACGATCCGAGAGAAGCGCAAGCCACCCAATGCCCACGCGCCACGACATCCGTAACGTAGCCATCGTCGCCCACGTCGACCACGGCAAGACCACGCTGGTCGACGCCATGCTGAGGCAGGCCGGCGCCTTCGCCGCGCACGCCGCCGAGAACCTCGACGAACGCATGATGGACTCGAACGACCTGGAGCGTGAGAAGGGCATCACGATCCTCGCCAAGAACACGGCGGTGAAGTATCACCCCAAGGACGGCGGGGACCCGATCACGATCAACATCATCGACACCCCCGGCCACGCCGACTTCGGCGGCGAGGTCGAGCGCGGTCTGTCGATGGTGGACGCGGTCGTGCTGCTCGTCGACGCCTCCGAAGGCCCGCTCCCGCAGACCCGCTTCGTGCTGCGCAAGGCGCTCGCCGCGAAGATGCCGGTCATCCTCTGCATCAACAAGACGGACCGCCCCGACTCCCGGATCGCCGAGGTCGTCGACGAGACGTACGACCTGTTCCTGGACCTGGACGCGGACGAGGACCAGATCGAGTTCCCGATCGTCTACGCCTGCGCCCGTGACGGCGTCGCCTCGCTGACCAAGCCGGAGGACGGCACCGTCCCGGCCGACAGCGAGAACCTGGAGCCGTTCTTCAGCACGATCCTGGCGCACGTCCCGGCCCCCGAGTACGACGACGAGGCCCCGCTGCAGGCCCACGTCACCAACCTGGACGCCGACAACTTCCTCGGCCGTATCGCGCTCTGCCGCGTCGAGCAGGGCGAGCTGCGCAAGGGCCAGTCCGTCACCTGGATCAAGCGCGACGGCACGATGTCCAACGTCCGCATCACCGAGCTGCTGATGACCGAGGCGCTCACCCGCAAGCCGGCCGAGAAGGCGGGCCCGGGCGACATCTGCGCCATCGCCGGTATCCCGGACATCATGATCGGCGAGACCCTGGCCGACCCCGAGAACCCGATCGCACTGCCGCTGATCACGGTCGACGAGCCGGCCATCTCGATGACCATCGGTACGAACACCTCGCCGCTCGTCGGCAAGGGCGGCAAGGGCCACAAGGTCACCGCCCGCCAGGTGAAGGACCGCCTCGACCGCGAGCTGATCGGTAACGTCTCGCTCCGCGTCCTGGACACCGAGCGCCCCGACGCCTGGGAGGTCCAGGGCCGCGGTGAGCTCGCGCTGGCCATCCTCGTCGAGCAGATGCGCCGTGAGGGCTTCGAGCTCACGGTCGGCAAGCCGGAGGTCGTCACCAAGCAGGTCGACGGCAAGACGCACGAGCCGATCGAGCGCATGACGATCGACTCCCCCGAGGAGCACCTCGGTGCCATCACCCAGCTGATGGCGACCCGCAAGGGCCGCATGGAGACCATGACGAACCACGGTTCGGGCTGGGTCCGCATGGAGTGGATCGTCCCGTCCCGCGGTCTCATCGGCTTCCGTACGGAGTTCCTGACGCAGACCCGCGGTACGGGCATCGCGCACTCCATCTTCGAGGGCCACGAGCCGTGGTTCGGCGAGCTGCGCACCCGTCACAACGGCTCGCTGGTCGCCGACCGCGCGGGCTCCGTGACGCCGTTCGCGATGGTCAACCTCCAGGAGCGCGGTGTCATCTTCACCGAGGCCGGCACCGAGGTCTACGAGGGCATGATCATCGGCGAGAACTCCCGCGCCGACGACATGGACGTGAACATCACCAAGGAGAAGAAGCTCACCAACATGCGTGCGGCTTCCGCGGACACCACGGAGAACGTGGTGCCGGCCCGCAAGCTCTCGCTGGAGCAGTCCCTGGAGTTCTGCCGCGAGGACGAGTGCATCGAGGTGACCCCGGAGACGGTCCGCATCCGCAAGGTCGTCCTGGACCAGAAGGAGCGCGGCCGCGCCGCTTCGCGCGCCAAGCGCTGACCCGCGCACCCGCGCCTGTCACCTGAGGCCCGGCCTCCCGCACACCGTGCGGGAGGCCGGGCCTTTGTGGTGATGATCCGTCCGAAATCAGCGGTTCATGCCCGTTCGGACAGGCATGCGTGTGCTGTTGGGAACGTTCACCTGGCTCCATATTTGTGATCGCAACGTTTCTCATGTGGCGCGCAGATAGCTCAAGCATTCCTCAAATCACTGGCGTTGCAGCCCCGTTGAGGTCCATTCTGGTCCTGCCGCACCGAACGGTGGGGGGTGGAGATTGCAATGCGAATGATTGTTGATTCGCGGAAGCGATCGCTTTTGGCGCAGGGGGAGACGGTGTTCGCCGTGCCGTCTGCGCAGGACGAAATGGGGAATCGTGAAGAAGATGCGCATCGCTTCGGCGGCCGCCGGGACCGCACTTGTCGCCTCGGCTCTGGTAGCTGTGCCGGCGACCACGGCAAGCGCCGGGCAGTTGATCTGCGATCCGGGCAGTCGCTCGGTCAGCTGGGTCACCACGAGTCACAGCCGCGTGCTCACGCACGAGCCGAAGGGGCTGGAGAAGGAGTACTCGGGCGGCAAGAAGACGTACAGCCGCACCGTCACCCACGAGAAGACGCTGACCGCCACCTGGGCAGTCAACGGCGGAGCGTCCGCGGGCTTCTCGGTGGGCAAGGTGCTGGCGAGCCTCGACGCGAATGTCGAGGGCAGCTATACGCACGCCAAGGGTCACACCACGACCAAGAGCATCACCGTGACGGATCAGCTCACGAAGAAGGGCCGGTACTGGTTCTACGCGGGTAGGCTCCAGGCGTCGGGGTACTGGCAGGGATACCGGTGCGACCGGGGCACCAAGTGGATCAAGCAGGCGCACGGCACGGCGAAGACTTACGGCGCACTGGTCGAGGGGGCCACTCGCTGCGGTGAGAAGGTGAGCAGGAAGAGCATCGCCGCCCTGGTGCAGAAGAAGTACTGCTGACCTCACCGGCAGGTCGGTGGAGCAGGTGCCCCGCCGTCCGCGCGCACGCGGACGGCGGGGCGCTTGCGTGCTTCCGTGGCTGGTTACGTGAGCGGGCCGCGCCTCGGATGCGCAACCCGAATTTATGAGCTGAGCGTCCGGTTATCGGGCGTCGCTCTCCGGAACATGTATTAACGGTCCGTTTCGGGGGTGTCTGTCTGGGATCGCTTTGTCCGTATTTCGGGTCTACGCGTGCGATTGATGTTGTCAAAACGAGACCCTTTAAGTGTGGTTTACAGCCCGGCCGTACTTAATAGTTGGCTCGATGAGCTCGGGTCAATGGGTCACGCACTGTGGGGAGTGCCGACTCACGAGCACACTCGGGTACTTGGGTGTCATTGCCGTCAGGGGTGTCGGCGAACGGCCAAGGCCCTTCTTGTAGATCAGTGGACTCATGAGGAGGAAACCCATGCGTGGTGCCAAGAGCGCCAAGTGGGTCGCGGGAGCGGCAATCATCGCCCTGGCTGCGACCGCTTGCGGTGGCGGGGGCGGCGACAAGAAGGACAACGCCGGCAAGGGGGGCGGTGGCACGTTCCGTATGGGCATCACCGAGCCGGTCTCCATCGACCCGGTGAACGCCCAGGAGTCCGAGGGCATGGTCGTCGCCCGGTCACTCTTCACCCAGCTGTACGACGTGTCCACGGACGGCAAGCTCATCCCGAAGCTCGCCGAGTCCGGCACGTCCGAGGACGGCAAGTCCTGGACGTTCAAGATCAAGGCCGGCACGAAGTTCACCAACGGTGAGGTCGTCGACGCCGAGTCGTTCATCCGCGGCTGGACCCGTGTCGCCGCCAAGGCCTCGGCCTCCGACGTCTCGTACCACATGTCCGGCATCAAGGGCTACGACGACCTGAAGGGCGGCAAGACCGACAAGTTCGCCGGTCTGTCCGCTCCGGACGCCAACACCCTCAAGGTCGAGCTGACCGAGCCGGACTTCGAGTTCGACAAGAAGACCGCCCACGCGGCCTTCAGCCCGGTCCCGAAGGTCGCCGGCGCCGGTGACAACAAGTCGTTCAACGACGCCCCGATCGGCAACGGCCCCTTCAAGATGCAGGGCTCCTGGCAGCACAACGGGTCGATCACCATCGTCCGCAACGACGACTACGGTCTGACCAAGGCCAAGCTGGACAAGGTCGAGTTCAAGATCCTGAACCCGGCCAACGGTGCCCAGCTCGAGTACACGGGCTTCCAGTCGGGCCAGTTCGACTACGCCCGTATGCCCACCCCGCAGCTCCCGGTCGCCAAGGCCAAGTACGAGCCGCAGGGCCAGTGGTACTCGGCCGAGTTCTCCGGCATCAACTACCTGGTCGCGTTCAACCAGAGCAAGCCGCTGGACAACGCCGACGCGCGCAAGGCGATCTCGTACGCGATCGACCGCGAGGCCATCGCCAAGTCCGTCTTCCAGGGCATGATGAAGCCGGCCACCGCGTTCCTTCCGCCGTCCTTCGCCGACACCTACCAGGCCGATGTCTGCACCTCCTGCATCAAGCAGGACAAGGCCAAGGCCAAGGAGCTCGCCGCGAAGGGTGGCCTGAAGCCGGGTACGACCATCAACTTCGGCTACAACACCGGCGCCGGCCACGAGGAGTGGGTGCAGGCCGTCGCGGCTCAGCTGAAGGACGTCCTCGGCCTCAACGTCAAGCTGGACGGCAAGCCGTTCAAGGAGGCCCTGGCCGCCCAGCAGGAGAAGAGCGCCAGCGGTCTGTGGCGTTCGGCGTGGACCGCCGACTACCCGACCGCGGACAACTTCCTCTCCCCGCTGCTGAGCACCGCCGGCATCGGTGAGGACAAGGCGACCGGCAAGGCGCAGGGCGACAACCGTGGCCGCCACTCGAACCCGGCGTTCGACAAGCTGCTCGACCAGGCCCGCTCCGAGAAGGACGCCACCAAGCGTGCCGACCTGTACAAGCAGGCCGAGAAGATCGCCATCGACACCGACCAGGGTGTCATTCCGCTGTGGCAGCGCAGTGGGTACCGTCTGGTGAACAACAAGAAGTTCAACAACATCAAGATGGACTTCTTCGAGGACCCGACTCTCGCAGAGATCTCTGCCAAGTAAGAGCCTCCTGCAGTAGGTAGGCGAAGGCCGTGGAGTCGGAGTAACTTCTTCGGTTTCACGGCCTTCGCTCCGTCCCGGGCGCACCCCCTACCAGCGCCCGGCAGCGGCCGCTCTCCCGATCGGATGACGCCGCCCACCCCACGCTCAGTATGTGAAGGAGGCATCGTGGGCAGATATGTGATCCGCCGGCTCGGGCAGATGGTCGTCGTCCTCTTCGGTGCGACCGTTGTTCTCTTCTGCTGCCTGTTCATCCTGCCAGGCGACCCCGTGGGTTCGCTCGGTGGTGACAAGGCTCGCGACCCGGCCGTCGTGGCCGAACTCCGGGAGCGCTACGGTCTCAACGACCCGCTGCCGGTGCAGTACGGCCACTTCGTCCAGAACCTGGCCAAGGGCGACCTCGGTGAGGACTTCACCCAGCGCCGCCCGGTGACCGAGATCCTGAAGCCGAAGCTCGCGAACACCGCCGAGCTGGCTGTCACGGCCATCCTCATCGACATCGCGATCGGCGTCTTCGCCGGTCTGATTGCCGCGTTGTTCAGATATTCGTTCTGGGACGTGTTGATCACTCTGCTGACCACGTTGGCCGTCGGATTCCCATCCTTCATCATCGGTATGGTGCTGCAGAAGTTCTTCGTGGTGGACCTCCAGTGGTTCCCGCTGATCTCGGACGGCTCCCTCAACTCCCTGATCCTGCCCGCCTTCACACTGGCGATCCTCGACGCGGCACTGGTGGCGAGACTCATGCGCGGCACCATGCTCGAGGTGCTGCGGGCCGACTACGTCAAGACGGCCGTCGCCAAGGGTCTGCCCCGGCGGACGGTGCTCGTCAAGCATGTGATGCGCAACTCGATCATCCCGGTCGTCACCTACCTGGGCATCTCCTTCGGCGGCCTGCTCGGTGGTGCGCTCATCACCGAGGCGATCTTCAACTGGGACGGCATCGGGCTGGCGCTGGTCCAGGCGGTTCAGCAGCAGAACAACCCGATCATCATCGGCGTGGTGACCTTCGGTGTCGCCGTGTTCGTTCTGCTCAACCTGATCGTCGACCTCTTGTACGCGGTTCTCGACCCGCGCATCCGTCTCGCCTGATACCAGGCAGCCCGTTCTAGGAGTCACACCCATGACTGAGCTCACCAAGAGCGCAGCGGAGGCGGGGACCGCTCAGAAGGCGGCCGCTCCGGCCGAGGCCGAGCCGGCGATCGCTCGCGTCACCCAGTGGGGCGAGATCCGCCACCGCTTCATGGCCAACAAGCTGGCCGTGATCGGCCTGGTGCTGGTCGGCCTGCTGTTCCTGACCGCCGCTTTGGCACCACTGCTCGCGCCGTACGACCCGCTGGCGCAGGACCTCAACAACACTCTGCAGTCGCCGGGCGGCGGGCACCTGCTCGGCACCGACGCGCTCGGCCGCGACCAGCTGTCGCGCATCATCTACGGCGCCCGCATCGCCGTGGTGATCGGTCTCGCCTCGATCTTCCTGGCGTGCCTGATCGGCCTCATCATCGGCTCCCTCGCCGGGTACTTCGGCAAGGCCACCGACTCGGTGCTGATGCGCATCGCGGACGTCTTCTTCGCCTTCCCGCTGCTGATCGGCGCCATCGTCATCATCATCGCGATGGGCCGCGGCGTCGCCCCGGTGATCATCTCGCTGGGAGTCTTCTCCTGGCCGACGGTCTCCCGACTGCTGCGCAGCTCGATCCTGTCGGTCCGCGAGGCCGACTACGTGCTCGCCGCCCGCGCTCTGGGCGCCAGCACCTCGCGGATCATCCTCCGGCACATCATTCCCAACTCCATCGCCGCGGTGATGGCGTACGCCGCCTTCAGTGTCGGCAGTGCGATCGTGGCGGAGGCGTCGCTGTCCTTCCTGGGCGTCGGTGTCAGTCCCGAAGTCGCCGAGTGGGGCAACATGCTGGCCTCGGCCCGCGATTTCCTCGGTGTCAAGGACTACCTGTGGGTCTACCCGTCGATCGCCGTGGTCCTCACGGTCCTTGGTTTCGTTTTCGTCGGCGACGGGCTGCGTGACGCCCTTGACCCGAAGCTGCGCTGAGAGGGCGGCACCACTACATGACTACTTCACACGTCACCGCGGAAGTGCCCAACCAGCGCTCCGGCGACACCGAGACCCCGGTGCTCGAAGTGCGCGACCTGCACGTCGAGTTCAAGACCCGCGAGGGCATCGTCAAGGCCGTCAACGGCGTCAACTACGACGTCAGGGCCGGTGAGACGCTCGCCGTGCTCGGCGAGTCCGGCTCAGGCAAGTCCGTGACCGCACAGGCGATCATGGGCATCCTCGACTCGCCCCCCGGGCGGGTCGCCAAGGGCGAGATCCTCTTCAAGGGGCAGGACATCCTCCAGCTCCCGGAGAGCGAGCGGCGCAAGCTGCGCGGCCCGAAGATGGCGATGATCTTCCAGGACGCGCTCTCCGCGCTGAACCCGGTCTACTCGGTCGGCAACCAGCTGGGCGAGATGTTCCGGGTCCACCAGGGCATGTCCAAGAAGGACGCCAAGGCCAAGGCCATCGAGCTGATGGAACGGGTGAAGATCCCGGCCGCCAAGAGCCGGGTCAACGACTACCCGCACCAGTTCTCCGGCGGCATGCGCCAGCGCATCATGATCGCCATGGCGCTGGCCCTGGAGCCCGACCTGATCATCGCGGACGAGCCCACCACGGCGCTCGACGTGACGGTCCAGGCACAGGTCATGGACCTGCTGGCGGACCTCCAGCGCGAGTACAACATGGGTCTGATCCTGATCACCCACGACCTCGGCGTCGTCGCCGACGTCGCGGACAAGATCGCGGTCATGTACGCGGGCCGGATCGTCGAGCAGTCCCCGATCCACGAGCTGTACAAGCGCCCCGCGCACCCGTACACCCGAGGCCTGCTCGACTCGATCCCGCGGCTCGACCAGAAGGGCCACGAGCTCTTCGCGATCAAGGGTCTGCCGCCCAACCTGCTGAAGGCGCCCTCCGGTTGCGCCTTCAACCCGCGCTGCCCCAAGGCGCAGGACATCTGCCGCACCGACGTCCCGGCCCTGCTGCCGGTGACCGAGGCGGACGGCACCGAGCTGGTCGGCCGCGGCAGCGCCTGCCACTTCTGGAAGGAGCAGATCCATGGCTGAGCCCAGCAAGAAGGACGCCGCCGTGGACGACGCCCTCCCCAACGTCACCGAGGTGGAGACGGTCGACGCCGCCACGGAGGCGGAGGCCGTGGCCGCCCTCGACGCGAAGGTGGACCGCGGCGAGCCGATCCTGCAGGTGCGCAACCTGGTCAAGCACTTCCCGCTGACCCAGGGCATCCTGTTCAAGAAGCAGATCGGCGCCGTCAAGGCCGTCGACGGGATCTCCTTCGACCTGTACCAGGGCGAGACGCTCGGCATCGTGGGTGAGTCCGGCTGTGGCAAGTCCACGGTCGCCAAGCTCCTGATGCTCCTGGAGACCGCCACCTCCGGCGAGGTCTTCTACAAGGGCCAGGACATCACCAAGCTGTCCGGCAAGGCCCTCAAGGCCGTCCGTCGCAACATCCAGATGGTGTTCCAGGACCCGTACACCTCGCTCAACCCCCGTATGACGGTGGGCGACATCATCGGCGAGACGTACGAGATCCACCCCGAGGTGGCGCCGAAGGGCGACCGCCGCAGCAGGGTCCAGGAGCTGCTGGACGTCGTCGGGCTCAACCCGGAGTACATCAACCGGTACCCGCACCAGTTCTCCGGCGGTCAGCGCCAGCGCATCGGCATCGCCCGCGGCCTCGCGCTCAACCCGGAGATCATCATCTGCGACGAGCCGGTCTCCGCGCTCGACGTGTCGGTGCAGGCCCAGGTCATCAACCTGATGGAGAGACTCCAGGACGAGTTCAACCTCTCCTACCTCTTCATCGCGCACGACCTGTCCATCGTCCGGCACATCTCCGACCGGGTCGGTGTCATGTACCTCGGCAAGATGGCCGAGATCGGTACGGACACGGAGATCTACGACCACCCGACGCACCCCTACACCCAGGCGCTGCTGTCGGCGGTCCCGGTCCCCGACCCGGAGGCCCGCGAGGGCCGCGAGCGGATCATCCTCACCGGTGAGGTCCCCTCGCCGGCGAACCCGCCGTCGGGCTGCCGCTTCCGTACGCGGTGCTGGAAGGCCCAGGACAAGTGCTCCACGGAGCTGCCGCTGCTGGCGGTCCCCGAGCGCTTCAGGGGTTCGGACACACCGGCCGCGCACGAGTCGGCATGCCACTTCGCCGAGGAGAAGGACGTCGTCGGCGCGGCGTGACGATGTTCGGCCGGACATGAGCCGGAAGGCCCGGAACCGTTTCGGTTCCGGGCCTTCCGTCGTTCGCGGACTGTCATCCTCCGCGATTATGACAGTCCGTCGTGCTCGGTGCCCGCTGGGCTACCGGTACTGAATACCCCACAGGTTGCTGTTCTTCTTGACCGGCGCCACGTTGTTGCTCTTCTTCCAGACCTGCTGCTTCTTGCAGGTGCCGCCGCTCGAGACCCATCTGTACTTGGTGACGCTGAAGCCCTTCGCCTCGTGCTGCATCATGAGGCGGCCCATGGTCTTGCCCTTCTTCTTCTGGACCGTCGCCGAGTAGGACCAGGTGTCGGACTTCGACCACGACTTGCCGAGGGAAACGCTGAACGAGGACGATGCCTTGGCGAAGATCACGCCCGCCTCCGCGCCGACGGTCGCCGTGCCCGTCGCGGTCCAGGTGCCCGTCCTGTTCTTGGTGTAGCCGAGCGTCACACCCGGCTTGCCCCAGTCGCTGTGGATGTTGGTGTTCACCCAGACGGTCTTCTTGTCGCCGATGGTGTAGAAGGCCGGGGCGTCACAGATGGGGCCCGCGGAGGCGGGTGAGGCGGTCGCGCCGACGACGCCGACGCCGAGCAGGGCGGTGGAAACAAGGGTGGCTATGGCACGCTTCACGCGGTTTCTCCAGGTTGATTGCGGTTCGGTGTGCTGTAGGCCATAGCTTCCCCTCAACTCGCTTGTGTTGTAGGTGATTTGAGCGACCTTTGAGCTTCATGTTTCGAATGTGGGGCGGCGTGTACGCGAGCGGTGGTGACGGTGAGCGGAGCCGATCGGTCCGGTGTCTTTCCGCGCATTCGGGAGCAAGGGTGGGGCCTCGGTGGTCCGTCCGGAGGTGGCCGTCGTGTCGTGGGCGAGTCCGGCTGCCTGACGGTCCCTTCGATGTTTCCTATCGGAAATGCACACGTATGGCCGTAGTTAGTGGGCGTTTTTATTGTTTCGGGGGAATATTGGGCTTTAAGCGTGATGAAGACTCAGAGGAGGCACTCCATGCGCGGAGCCACACAGGCCAAGTGGGCCGCATGTGCGGTGGCCGTCGTCCTGGCGGCGACGGCATGCGGCGGCGGGGGCAGCAGCGGTGGTGGCGGTGGTGGCGGTGGGGTCAACGGAATCGTGAGTTCCTCCTGGGGCGACCCGCAGAACCCGTTGGAGCCCGCGAACACCAACGAGGTGCAGGGCGGCAAGGTCCTCGACATGGTCTTCCGGGGACTCAAGAGGTACGACCCGAAGACCGGCGCGGCCATGAACATGCTCGCCGAGAAGATCGACACCAAGGACAACCAGAACTTCACGATCACCGTGAAGGACGGCTGGACCTTCAGCAACGGCGAGAAGGTCACCGCGAAGTCGTTCGTGGACGCCTGGAATTACGGTGCCCTGCTGAAGAACAATCAGAAGAACGCGTACTTCTTCGGTTACATCGACGGATACGACAAGGTCCACCCGGCGACCGGCAGCGCTTCCGCGAACACGCTCTCCGGCCTCAGGCTCGTCAACGACAGGACCTTCGCGGTCAAGCTGACGCAGAAGTTCTCGCTGTGGCCCGACACCCTCGGCTACCCGGCCTTCGCCCCGCTGCCCACGACCTTCTTCACCGACCACGCCGCCTGGGTGTCCAAGCCGATCGGCAACGGCCCGTACACCATTGCCAAGTACACCAAGGGCTCGTCGATGAACCTGCGCAAGTGGGACCAGTACCCCGGGGCCGACAAGGCGCAGAACGGCGGCATCGACCTCAAGGTCTACACCGACAACAACACCGCCTACACCGACCTGACGGCCGGCAACCTCGACCTCGTCGACGACGTACCCGCCTCGCAGCTGAAGAACGTCAAGGCGGACCTCGGCGACCGGTACATCAACACCCCGGCCGGCATCATCCAGACCATCGCCTTCCCCTTCTACGACAAGAGGTGGGACACCCCCGGCGGCATCAAGGTGCGTCAGGGCCTTTCGATGGCGATCAACCGCGATCAGATCACCAGTCAGATCTTCCAGAAGACCCGCACCCCCGCCTCCGACTGGACCTCTCCGGTCCTCGGCGCGGCCGGCGGCTTCAAGAAGGGGCTGTGCGGCGCGCCCTGCGAGTACAACGCGGCGAACGCCAAGAAGCTGATCCAGGAGGGCGGCGGCATCCCCGGCGGCCAGCTCCAGGTCTCGTACAACGCGGACACCGGCTCCCACAAGGAGTGGGTCGACGCCGTCTGCAACAGCATCAACAAGGTGATGGGCAACAACAAGGCGTGCGTCGGCGGCCCGGTCGGCACCTTCGCCGACTTCCGCAGCCAGGTCTCCCAGCAGAAGCTGACCGGCGCCTGGCGGGCCGGCTGGCAGATGGACTACCCGCTGATCCAGAACTTCCTGCAGCCGGTGTACTACACCGACGCCTCGTCCAACGACGGCAAGTGGAGCAGCAGGAAGTTCGACGACCTCGTCAACAAGGCCAACGCCGAGTCCGACAAGGCCAAGGCCGTCTCGACCTTCCAGGACGCGGAGAAGGTCCTGGTCGAGCAGATGCCCGTCATCCCGCTCTGGTACCAGAACGGCAGTGCCGGTTATTCGGACCGGGTGTCCAATGTGTCGCTGAACCAGTTCAGTGTCCCGGTGTACGAGCAGATCAAGGTCAAGTGACCCGTTGAGGCCGGGTGGCCGGTGCCAGGAACGAACGCACCGGCCACCCGGCTTCCTCGTCCCCTCGACGTGTCACTTCCCAGCCCGAGCCTCCGCCCCCGCGACCCCCGGAGCCCTTCATGGGACGTTATGTGATCCGGCGGCTGCTGCAGATGATCCCGGTCTTCTTCGGCGCCACGCTGTTGATCTTCCTCATGGTGAACGTGATGGGCGACCCCATCGCGGGCCTCTGCGGCGAACGCCAGTGCGACCCGGCGACCGCAGCCCGACTCCGCTCGGAATTCGGCCTCGACAAGCCGGTCTGGCAGCAATACGCCACCTACATGGGCAACGTCTTCACCGGCGACTTCGGCACCGCGTTCAACGGGCAGAAGGTCACCGAGCTGATGGGCAGCGCCTTCCCCGTCACCATCCGGCTCACCGTCGTCGCGATCGTCTTCGAAGTCGTCATCGGCATCAGCCTCGGCGTCGTCACCGGTCTGCGCCGCGGCCGCCCCGTCGACACCACCGTGCTCATCCTCACCCTGGTCGTCATCTCCGTCCCGACCTTCGTCACCGGTCTGCTGCTTCAGCTCCTCCTCGGAGTGGAGTGGGGCGTCATCAAACCGTCCGTCTCCCCTCAGGCGCCGTTCAACGAGCTCCTCATCCCGGGACTCGTCCTCGCGTCGGTCTCCCTGGCGTACGTCACCCGGCTCACCCGGACCTCGATCGCCGAGAACGCCCGCGCCGACTACGTCCGTACCGCCGTCGCCAAGGGACTGCCCAGGCGCCGCGTCGTCATCCGGCATCTGCTGCGCAACTCGCTGATCCCCGTCGTCACCTTCATCGGTACGGACGTGGGCGCTCTGATGGGCGGGGCGATCGTCACGGAGCGGATCTTCAACATCCATGGCGTCGGCTACCAGCTCTACCAGGGCATCCTGCGCCAGAACTCGCAGACCGTCGTCGGGTTCGTCACCGTTCTCGTCCTCGTGTTCCTGGCGGCGAACCTGATCGTCGACCTGCTGTACGCCGTACTCGACCCGAGGATCCGCTATGCCTGAGCAGACACCGGACGAGGTGATCGCACCGGCCGGAGCGGGAGGCACAATGGACCTTGCCCTGGAGGAGGGCGCCACCCTCGAAAAGACGCCGGGCGGCCCCGAGGGCACCGGCCCCGCCGAGAAGCCGCGCAGTCTGTGGTCCGACGCCTGGCGGGACCTGCGCCGCAACCCGGTCTTCGTCATCTCCGCCCTGATCATCCTCTTCCTGGTGATCATCTCGATCTGGCCGTCGCTGATCGCCGACCAGGACCCCCTGAACTGCAACCTGGGCAAGGCCCAGGAGGGCTCCCAGCCCGGCCACCCCTTCGGCTTCGACGGACAGGGCTGCGACGTCTACACCCGTACCGTCTACGGCGCCAGGAACTCCGTCACCGTCGGCGTCTGCGCCACCCTGGGCGTCAGCCTGCTCGGCGGCTTCCTCGGCGGCCTGGCCGGATTCTTCGGCGGCTGGTGGGACTCCGTGCTCTCCCGCCTCACCGATGTCTTCTTCGGTATCCCTGTCGTCCTCGGCGGCCTGGTCTTCCTCTCCGTCGTCACCAGCTCCACCGTCTGGCCGGTGATCGGCTTCATCGTGCTGCTGGGCTGGCCGCAGATCGCCCGCATCGCCCGGGGCTCCGTGATCACCGCCAAACAGAACGACTACGTACAGGCGGCACGCGCGCTCGGCGCCTCCAACACGCGGATGATGCTGCGCCACATCACCCCGAACGCCGTCGCGCCGGTGATCGTCGTCGCGACCATCGCGCTCGGTACGTACATCTCGCTGGAGGCGACCCTCTCGTTCCTCGGCGTCGGCCTGAAACCGCCGGCCGTCTCCTGGGGCATCGACATCTCCGCCGCGTCCCAGTACATCCGCAACGCCCCGCACATGCTGCTCTGGCCCGCCGGAGCGCTGGCGATCACCGTGCTCGCGTTCATCATGCTCGGCGACGCGGTGCGCGACGCCCTCGACCCCAAGCTGCGCTGAGGAGCCCGCCGCGATGTTGCTCGAAGTGCGCGATCTGCACGTGGAGTTCCACACCCGCGACGGGGTGGCCAAAGCCGTCAACGGGGTCAACTACTCGGTGGCCGAGGGCGAGACGCTGGCCGTCCTCGGTGAATCCGGCTCCGGCAAGTCGGTCACCGCACAGGCCGTCATGGGCATCCTCGACATGCCCCCCGGGAAGATCAGCGGCGGCGAGATCCTCTTCAAGGACCGCGACCTGCTGAAGATGAAGAAGGACGAGCGCCGGAAGATCCGCGGCCAGGAGATGGCCATGATCTTCCAGGACGCCCTCTCCTCCCTCAACCCCGTGCTCAGCGTGGGGGAGCAGCTCGGCGAGATGTTCGTCGTCCACCGCGGAATGTCCCACAAGGACGCCAGGCTGAAGGCCGTCGAACTGATGGACCGGGTCCGCATCCCGGCCGCGAAGGAACGCGTCGGGAACTATCCGCACCAGTTCTCCGGCGGCATGCGCCAGCGCATCATGATCGCCATGGCGATGGCGCTGGAACCCTCGCTGATCATCGCCGACGAACCCACCACGGCCCTCGACGTGACCGTCCAGGCCCAGGTGATGGATCTGCTCGCCGAGCTCCGGCGCGAACTGAACATGGGCCTGATCCTGATCACCCACGACCTCGGCGTGGTCGCGGACGTCGCCGACTACATCGCCGTGATGTACGCGGGCCGGATCGTCGAGACCGCCCCCGTCCACGACATCTACCGGGCACCCGCCCACCCGTACACCAAGGGCCTGCTCCAGTCGATCCCGCGCCTGGACCAGAAGGGCCAGGAGCTGTACGCGATCAAGGGCCTGCCGCCGAACCTGCTGCACATCCCGCCCGGCTGCGCCTTCCATCCGCGCTGCCCGATGGCCCAGGAGATCTGCCGGGGCGAGGTACCGCCGCTGTTCGAGGTGGCCGCGAACCGCGAGAGCGCCTGCTACTTCTGGAAGGAGACGCTCGATGCACGCTGAACCGGGGAGCACCCGCGCGGGCGGCGAACCCATTCTGGAGGTATGCGATCTCGTCAAGCACTACCCGCTGACCCAGGGCATCCTGATCAAGAAGCAGATCGGCGCCGTCAAGGCGGTCGACGGGGTCTCCTTCGATCTGGCGGCGGGCGAGACGCTCGGCATCGTGGGGGAGTCGGGCTGCGGCAAGTCGACCTTGGCCAGGATGCTGGTCCATCTGGAACAGCCGACGGCCGGCGCGATCACGTACAAGGGCGAGGACATCACCAAGCTGTCGGGGCGCGCCCTGAAGGCCGTGCGCCGCAACATCCAGATGGTGTTCCAGGACCCGTACACCTCCCTCAACCCCCGGATGACCGTCGGCGACATCATCGGGGAGCCGTACGAGATCCACCCCGAGGTGGCGCCGAAGGGCGACCGGCGCCGCAAGGTCCAGGACCTGCTGGACGTGGTCGGGCTCAACCCGGAGTACCTCAATCGCTATCCGCACCAGTTCTCCGGCGGCCAGCGCCAGCGCATCGGCATCGCCCGCGGGCTGGCCCTGAACCCCGAGATCATCGTCGCCGACGAACCCGTCTCCGCCCTCGACGTCTCCGTGCAGGCGCAGGTCGTCAACCTGCTGGACCGGCTCCAGGCGGAGTTCGGACTGAGTTACGTCTTCATCGCGCACGACCTGTCGATCGTCCGGCACATCTCCGATCGGGTCGGCGTGATGTATCTGGGCCGGATCGTCGAGATCGGCACCGACGAGCAGATCTACGACCACCCCACGCATCCGTACACCCAGGCACTGCTGTCCGCCGTCCCGGTGCCGGACCCGATGGCGCGCGAGCACCGGGAGCGGATCATCCTGCACGGCGACGTCCCGTCGCCCGCCAACCCGCCCTCCGGCTGCCGCTTCCGCACCCGCTGCTGGAAGGCGCAGGAGCGGTGCGAACTCGAGGTGCCGCTGCTGGCGGTTCCGGTGGTCTTCCGGCTGACGGACACCCCGGCCGAGCACGACTCGGCCTGCCACTTCGCGGAGGAGAAGCAGGTGGTGCCGCCGGAGGGGCTGCTGGAGACGCCGGTGGAGCCGCCGGAGGGGGCCGACGCGGCTCAGGAGGAGGGCGAGGCGGACTCCTCGGGCGCTGCGAGGCAGCAGGACGGGCCGTCGCCGTCAGGGAGCAGCCGGGCCGTCTGAGAGCCTGTCGGACGCGTTGACGCGTGGGCAACTCGGCCGTCCCACCTGCGACATACGAACGCGCCACGATGGTCGTCGTACGGCCGTGCGGGTGCCGTGAACCGGCCGGGGTAGTCAAGTCCCCCCGGCCGGTTGCCCGTTCAGGCACCATCCGGGCGACCCTCTTGTCCGGCGGGTGGGGACCGGGGGAGTATCGCTCGCGTGATACTCACGCGCGGAGCAAGGATCACCGGCGCTGTTCTCTGCGCCCTGCTCGCGGTGATCGTCGCGGGCTGGCTCGTACGGGATCTCCAGGCCGTCGACGATCCGGGGCGGTTGTGGAAGTACTGGGCGGGCTACTACGAGATGCGACCGAGCGTGCCGGCCACCACCTCGGCCGACGACGTGATGCTGCTCGTGGCGTATGTGGTCGCCGCCGTCGCGGCCCTGCGGTCCTCGGTGGCCGGAACCGTGCTGGTCGCCACCGGAGTGGTCACCCTCGCCGTGCGGCTCCCCGGACTCTGGAACATCGGTGAGTCCCGGATGGACGCCGCGTACTCCGACGACCTCCGCACGCGCGCCCTCGTCTGTGCTTTCGCGACCCTCGCGGCGGGCATCGCGCTGATCATCACCGCGGGGGCCGGACGCAGGCCGCCGCGCGACTTCTCCGAGGCCACCCCGGGCCGCCCGGGCCAGGGCGCCGGTGTGACCGCCTTTCTGCTGCTGGGCGCCGCCGGAGCCGTCGTGATCGCCTGGGAGATCCGCCAGGCCGTGCGGTTCCCCGAGATCTACCCCGACTGGTACCTGGGCGGGAACCGGGCGCTCCAGGCGCTGACCGACCCTCCGCCGGGCTGGAGCAGTGCGCTCGTCGCGCTGCTCTGTCTGTACGCGGGGACGAGCGCGCTCTGCCGCGCCGTGCACGCGCGGCCGTTCGGCATGATCGCGGCCGGTGCGCTGCTGTCCGCCGGCGTGCTGGGAGTGGCCCGCGCCGTGCACTACGACTTCCTCGATCACTTCGGCGATCTGCCGGTCGAGGAGCAACTCACCGTACTGACCTGGTTCTTCGAAGTCATCGCCGGCGCGGTGGTGCTCATCGTGCTGGCCCGGCGGGGCACCGCGGACGCCCCCGCCCAGCCCCACCAGGGCTATGGGCAGGGGTACGGCTATCCGCAGCCCGGCGGCTTCGGCCCGCCGCCACCTTCCCAGCCGCCGCCGGGCTGGTGACGGACGCGGCAGTCGGTCCGACGACTGCCGCCCGCCGGTCAACGCCTGCCGGGGCGTCCCGATCGGATCACCCGCGCAGCCCCAACGACCGCTTCAGGAAGTCCACCTGGAGCAGCAGCAGGTTCTCCGCCACCTGCTCCTGCGGCGTCATGTGCGTCACCCCGCTGAGCGGCAGAACCTCGTGCGGGCGCCCCGCCGAGAGCAGCGCCGACGACAGCCTGAGCGAGTGCGCGACCACCACGTTGTCGTCCGCCAGACCATGGATGATCATCATCGGCCGGACCTGGTCCGCGGCCTCGGAGAGCCCTTCGTCGGTCAGCACCGAGTTGCGCGCGTACACCTCCGGCTGCTTCGCCGGGTCGCCGAGGTAGCGCTCGGTGTAGTGGGTGTCGTACAGCCGCTGGTCGGTCACCGGAGCGCCCACCACCGCCGCGTGGAAGACATCCGGCCGCCGCAGCACGGCCAGCGCCGCCAGATATCCGCCGAACGACCAGCCGCGGATGGCCACCTTGCCGAGATCCAGCGGGAACCGCCCGGCCAGCGCGTGCAGCGCCTCGATCTGGTCGTCCACGGTGAGGGCGAGATTGTCCTTGACCGACTTCTCCCAGCCCGGTGAACGCCCCGGCGCGCCACGGCCGTCCGCGACGACCACCGCGAAGCCCTGATCGGCGAACCACTGTGATGTCAGATGCGGATTGTGGGCGGCGAGCACCCGCCGGCCGTGCGGTCCGCCGTACGGATCCATGAGGACCGGAAGAGGACCGTCCGATTCCTTGTGCCCGTCGGGGAGCAGCACGGCGCACGGAATTCGCCGTGCGCCCCCTTCGGTGAGGAGCACCCGTGCCGACAGGACCGGCTCCTCGGCGAAGCTCGCCACGGTGGCGATCCGCTTGCCGCCCCGGAGCACCTCGGCGCGGGCCCCCGGCCGTTCCAGCGATTGGGAGACCAGCACCGTCACCCCGCCCGCGCGGACCGCCGAATGCACCCCCGCCCCTGCGGAGATCCGCTCGATGCCCAGTTCGTTGACCCGGTACACATGGTTCTCGCCGATCTCCGGCTCCGCGGCCTCCTCGCCCGCCGAAGCCGACACCAGGACATCCGAATCACCGATGTCCAGGACCGCCT
Source organism: Streptomyces sp. NPDC111516 (assembly GCF_055635345.1). Lineage (NCBI taxonomy): Bacteria > Bacillati > Actinomycetota > Actinomycetes > Kitasatosporales > Streptomycetaceae > Streptomyces > Streptomyces sp. NPDC111516. The sequence goes on from NZ_JBVKBV010000002.1 coordinate 236,190, forward strand.
GGAGCTGCAACTGCGCCCCGGTCAGCAGCCGGTCGCCGACCGCGAGCACCCGCGCCCCGCCCTCGTCCGCGATCCGCACGAGCCGCCCGTCCGGCGCCCAGGCGGGCACGCCGGGGAAGATTTCCAGCCAGACCGGGTCCTCGTCGACATGCACCGTCCGCGTCGTACCGGTCTCCGTGTCCACCGCGAGGAACAGCTGGCTCTGCTGGTCACGAGCCTGTACGAGGAGCAGCGGAGCGCCGTTTGACGACCAGTGCACCTGAGCCAGATACGGATGACGTGCCCGGTCCCAGACCACTTCGGTGCGGCTGCCGTCCAGGCCCATCACGAAGAGCCGCACCTCGGCGTTGGGCGTCCCCGCCGCCGGGTAGGCGACCTCGGCGGGCCTGCGGTCCGGGTGCGCGGGATCCGCGATCCACCACCGCTTCACGGGACTGTCGTCGACCCGGGCGACCAGCAGCCGGTCCGACTCCGGCGACCACCAGAAGCCCCGCGAGCGCTGCATCTCCTCGGCCGCGATGAACTCCGCCAGACCGTACGAGACGTTCTCCCCCTCGGGCTCCGCGAGCGCCCGGTCCCCGTCGCCGTCGGCGCCCACGACGCGCAGCGCGCCCTTGGACACGTACGCGATGTGCCGGCCGTCCGGCGAGGGCCGTGGGTCGATCACCGGGCCGGGCACCGGCAGCGCCCGCGCCGTACCCGCCCGCAACTCCGCGACGTACACCTTCCCGGAGAGCGCGAACGCGGCCAACTCGGCCGCCGCGTCGACCGCGTAGCCGACGATCCCCGACGAGCCCTCACGGCTGCGCTCGCGCCGGGCCCGCTCCTGGGCCGACAGCCGCTCCGCCGAACCGCCCAGCAGCGTCCCGGGATCGGCGACGACGCGCTCCTTCGGTGCCCCGCCCGTCGGCAGGTCCAGCACCCACAGCCGGCCCGCCCGGTCCGTGCCCGAGCCCGTCCTCAGGAAGATCACCCGCTCCCCGTCGGGTGAAACGGTGAACGCGCGGGGAGCGCCGAGGGTGAACCGCATCGTCCTGGCGTGCTGACGCGGAAAAGAGATCTTCTGCGAAGTCATGAGCAGAACCTAGTCCCCGACCGCCCGGTCGTGCGCCCCTCGTGCTGCTGTGCCCCGATCAATGCGGTGCGACGGATAGTTATGATCCGTAGCGCTCGGTGGGTATCAACCTGCTGGCTCCGTGTGTGCTGACCGATCCGACCGTACTGATGGACTGATGGAGGTGAACCGCCGTGGCACTCTCGATTTCGGCGGTGGTGCTGCTGGCGATCGTCGTCTTCCTGCTGATCCGGAAATCCGGACTGAAGGGCGGACATGCGGTGGTCTGCGCGCTGCTCGGTTTCTATCTCGCCAGCTCGTCCATTGCGCCCACCATCGCCGACCTGACCACGAATGTGGCGGGAATGATCGGAAGCATCAAGTTCTGAGCCCCGGTTCCGCGACCCCGTTCCGTGCCCCCGTTCCGTGCCCCGGCCCGTCGTCGGCCGGTGTGCGGTCAGGGCCCGGGGTGCTCGGCTCGTAGGGTGGTCCCTATGACGGACCATCCCGCCCGGCGTCTGCTTCTGGTGCACGCGCACCCCGACGACGAGTCGATCAACAACGGCGCCACCATGGCCAGGTACGCGGCCGAGGGCGCCCAGGTGACCCTGGTGACCTGCACACTCGGCGAGGAGGGCGAGATCATCCCGCCCGCCCTCGCCCATCTCGCGGCGGACCGGGACGACGTCCTGGGCCCCTACCGCCGGGGTGAACTCGCCGCGGCGATGAAGGAGCTCGGCGTCACCGACCACCGCCTCCTCGGCGGCCCCGGCCGCTTCCGCGACTCCGGAATGATGGGCGCCGAGCAGAACCACCGCCCCGGCGCCTTCTGGGACGCGGACGTGGACGACGCCGCCGGGTACCTGGTGGAGGTGATCCGCTCGGTGCGCCCGCAGGTCCTCGTGACGTACGACCCCGACGGCGGCTACGGGCACCCCGACCACATCCAGGCGCACCGCGTCGCGATGCGGGCGGCGGAGCTGGCCGCCGACCCGGCGTACCGACCCGGACCGGACGCCCCGCACACCATCGCCAAGATCTACTGGAACCGGGTGCCGCGCTCGGTCGCCGAAGAGGGCTTCGCGCGCCTGCGGGAGACGGCGCCGGACGCCTTCCCGGGGATCGCCACCCTCGGCGACGTACCCGGTGTGGTCGACGACACGAGGATCACCGCACGGATCGACGGCTCGGCCCACGTGGCCGCCAAGAGCGCCGCGATGCGGGCCCATGCCACCCAGATCGTCGTGCACGGGCCGTTCTTCGCCCTTTCCAACGACCTCGGCCAGCCCGTCTTCGCCACCGAATACTACGAGTTGGTACACGGCACCTCGCGGGCCCCTCAAGGGGCTCGCGAGGACGACCTGTTCGCCGGGCTGCCGGAAGCGGACGCGGCAGGAGCGGGCGTGGCAGGAGCCGACGTACCGGGAGCGGGCGTACCGGGAGCCGACGTATCGGGAGCCGAGCGATGAGCGACGGCAAGCAGCGCGCACCGCGCACCGGCACGCCCGCCAGGGACACCGCGGCCACCGGCCTCGCCGCGCCCCTCAAACCCGGGCGGATCGCCGCCTATGTGGGCCTCGCCGTCCTCGGTGCGCTCGTCGGCATCGCCGGGGCACTGGTCCAAGCAGCCTGGTTCCCCGCCGGATTGCTGCTCGCGCTGGCCGCGTGCGCCGGACTGTTCTACGGGGGGCGCTGCGTCTTCGGCACCCAGCTCGGCGCCCTGGCCCCGGCCGCGGGCTGGCTGATTTCGGTCATTGTGCTGCTCGGCGGACGGCCGGAAGGCGACTACGTTTTCGGCGATGAACTGGGCCTCATCCTCTTCATGCTGGGCGGGATGGCCGTCGCTGTGATCTGTGCCACGATGTCGCGGTCGCCTCGAACGGACGCCGACAGCGGCCGACCTGGCAAGTAATGTGCCACGTCCGATCCCGTAATGCCCCTTGTCCGTCCGGCGGTCGCGCAGTCGTTTCCCCCGGTGGCGGGGTGTCTGCCGACGGCGGCCAGTAAGGTGGTTCGCGCGCCGAGCCGTCCCCTGGCCTGCGGCATGGGGGAAGTACGGGCGGCGGAGCCAATCGGGAGAACCTGCTTTGAGTCGTGAAACTGACAGTTCGTCGTCCGGGCCTCAGGGGCGTGGAGGAGCCGCGTACCCCTCGGGGACGCCGCCGTACGGATCCCGCCAGTATCCGTCGCTGCACCCTTCGCAGGACGCCCCGGAGGGGGCCCCGGAGCCTGCGGATCCGCCTCAGTCCGAAGAGCCGAGGACCGAGACGACGCTGACGACGCGCATCCGGATCAACATCCCGGGCTCGCGTCCCATCCCGCCCGTCGTCATGCGTACGCCCATGGGCGACGCCGACGCCACCGAAGCCGAGCGCACGAGCAGCATCCCGCGCCCCGCGCCGAGCGCGTCGGACGCGGCCGACACGGCACCGGGCGCCGAGACGCGGCCCGGTTCGGCGAGCGCGGAACCGGCTGCCGAGAAGCCGGCCAGGGAGAAGGGCGGCGGCGACTGGTTCGCCCCGCGCAAAGCACCCACCAACACCTCGGTCGTCGGCTCCGGCACACCCGGTGGCGCCGACGGCCCCAAGGGCGCCGCGCCCACCCCGCCCCGCGCCGACCTGCCGTACTTCTCGGACGGTCCGCAGCGCACCGGGGAGCAGGACGCGCCCCGTCCCAGCAGCGCCCTCGACGACCTCAGCCCCCGCGAGTCCGGCGGCGCGCGTCCCACGCCCAACCTCGGCGTGCGTACGCCCGGCCCCTCCGGACCGACCACGGGCGTCACCGGCACGTCGCCCCTGACCCCGAACCTCGACGGGGCGGCCGGCTTCGGCACGGCGGGCCCCCGGGGTTCCGCGGGCCCGCAGGGTCCCGGCGCCCCCGGTGGCGTGCCTCCGCGGATGTCCGACGACACTGCGGTGCTGACGCCCCAGTCGCCGGCCCCGGCCTCCGCCGGCCGGGGCGGCAACGTCTCCGGTGACACGCTCACCAGCGGCATCCCCGTCGTCCCGCCGGAGCACCGCTCGCCGTTCCCGCCCCCGTCCCCGTTCGTGGGCGCGGGCGGCCCCGGCGGTGGACATCCCGACCTGACGCCCGGTCTCGCGGACGACGCGATGGGCACCGGTCCCGCCGGGCCCGGCGGTCCCGCCACCCCGTCGCCCACCCCCGCCGCGCGCCCCGTCCCGGCGGCCCCGCCCGCGAAGAAGGGCCGCTCCAAGCTGGTCCTCCTCTGCGCCGGTGTCGTCGGCCTGCTCGGTGTCGCGTACGGCGCCGGGCTGCTGATGAACCACTCCGACGTCCCCAAGGGCACCACGGTCCTCGGCGTCGACATCGGCGGCGGCACGAAGGAGGAGGGCGTCACGAAGCTGGACGCCGCCCTCGGCAAGCGCGCCGAGGCCCCCCTTCAGCTGTCCGTGGACGGCAAGAAGACCGAGCTCGCACCGGACAAGGCGGGGCTCGGCCTGGACAGCCAGGAGACCGTGCGCTCGGCCGCGGGCAGCGACTACAACCCGCTCTCCGTCATCGGCTCCCTCTTCGGCAGCAAGCGCGTCGTCGACCCGGTGATCCCGGTGGACGAGGAGAAGCTCGGGGTCGCGCTGACGGACCTGGCGGGCGTCTCCGGCTCGGCCAACGACGGCACCATCCGCTTCGAGCCGGGCAAGGCCGTCGCCGTACCCGGCAAGGCCGGCAAGGCGCTGGACGTCGACCAGTCGCTGATCTCGGTGCGTGACGCGTACCGGGCCCAGGTGGAGACCGGCCGGACGGACACCGTCCAACTGCCCGTCACCAGCCGCGAACCCACCATCAGCCAGGCCGAACTGGACCGGGCGATGAAGGAATTCGCGCAGCCCGCGATGTCCGGCCTGATCACCATCAAGGCCGGTCCCAAGCAGATCCAGTTCGGCCCGGCCAAGTCGCTGCCGAAGATCCTGACGATGGTGCCGGTCGAGGGCCGACTGGTCCAGCACTACGACAAGAAGGCCATCGACACCCTCTGTGAAGGCGTCTTCGACGGCATCATGATCACCAAGGGTGACGGCAAGAAGCACCAGCTCAGCGCGGACGACGTGGCGGCCGCCATGCAGACCGCGCTTGTGGGCAAGTCCCCCGTCGAGCGGACCGTCACGATCGACCTCGCCGGCAACGGATAGCCGCACCCGCGTACCCGTACACCGACCCGCCCCCGTCCGGACCTCCGGCCGGGGGCGGCGCCGTGCTCGGCGGGCGTACGGCCCACAAGGGACCTCGGACGTCGGCCCGCCCCGCCCAGCACCCCGGCGTCCGGTGTCACGCGCTCCGCATGACATCTGTCATCCCGTTTCCACGACCCGCGGCCCTGCCGGGCCCACCCCCCTCTCGGTCACGCTGGACGCATGACAACGACAGCCCCCGAGACCACCGGAGCCAGGACCGCCGTGGTCCGCTTCGACCGGGTCAGCAAGGCGTACGGAGCGGTGCGCGCCGTCGACGGACTGACTCTCGATCTGCACCCCGGCGAGACCGTGGCGCTCCTCGGCCCCAACGGCGCCGGAAAGTCCTCCACCCTGGATCTGCTGCTCGGCCTGCGCACCGCGGACTCCGGTTCGGTCCGGGTCTTCGACACCACCCCGCAGGGCGCCATCGCCGCGGGCCGCGTCGGCGCGATGCTGCAGAGCGGCGGTCTGATGGAGGACGTCACCGTCGAGGAACTCGTCCGCCTCGCCTGCGATCTGCATCCCAGGCCCTACCCGGTGGGCGAGGTGCTGTCCCGCGCCGGTATCGCACAGATCGCAGACCGCATGGTCAACAAGCTCTCCGGCGGCCAGGAGCAGCGCGTACGGTTCGCGCTCGCCACCGCCGGGGCCAACGACCTGATCGTCCTCGACGAGCCGACCACCGGCATGGACGTCACGGCCCGACAGGCCTTCTGGGCCACCATGCGCGAGCAGGCCGAGCAGGGCCGCACCGTCCTGTTCGCCACCCACTACCTCGAAGAGGCCGACGCGATCGCCGACCGCGTCCTCGTCCTCCACAAGGGCCGGCTGCTGGCCGACGGTACCGCCGCCGAGATCAAGGCGAAGGCCGGTGCCCGCCGGATCTCCTTCGAGCTGGAGGGCCCGGTCGACGAGGCGGCCCTGCGCGGACTGCCGTTCCTCGCCACGCTCGACATCACCGGCAACCGGGTCCGTATCCAGTCGCACGACGCCGACGCGACCGTCCACGCGGTCTACGGGCTCGGCCTCTACCCGCGCGAACTCGAAGTCGCGGGACTCGGCCTGGAGCAGGCCTTCGTCGCCATCACCGAGGCCGAGGAGGCCAGGACCCCGTGCTGAGTTTCTTCTCGTGGGCCCTCATCCGGCTCGAAGTCACCCGCACCCTGCGGAACAAGAAGTTCATGTTCTTCTCGGTCATCTACCCGTCGGTGATCTACCTGCTGATCTCCGGCACCCGGAACACCACGGACAAGGTCCCGAACAGCGACCTCACCCTCCAGGCCTTCTTCATGGTCTCGATGGCCTCCTTCGGCGCGCTGACCGCCGTCCTCATGGGCAACAGCGAACGCATCGCCAAGGAGCGCGAGAAGGGCTGGGTCCGCCAGCTCCGGCTCACCGCACTGCCCAGTCGCGGCTACGTCCTGGCGAAGATCGCCAGCGCGGCGATGGTCACCCTGCCCTGCATCGTGGTCGTGTTCCTGGTCGCCGCCACCGTCAAACACGTACGGCTGGACACCTGGCAGTGGTTCGCGCTGGCCGGGGTCATCTGGGCCGGTTCGCTGGTCTTCGCCGCGCTCGGGGTCGCCATCGGCTACATCGCCAGCGGCGACGCGGTCCGCCCGATCACGATGATCATCTACTTCGGGCTCTCCATCCTCGGCGGCCTGTGGATGCCCAGCGCGACCTTCCCGCGGTGGCTCCAGAACATTTCGGAATGGCTGCCCACACACGCGTACGCTTCTCTCGGTCAGGCGATCGAAATGGGTGGGTCTCCGCACGGCAAGGACGTCGCCATCCTCTGCTTCTACTTCCTGATCTTCGCGGGCGGAGCGGCCTGGCTCTACCGGAAGGACACCCTGAAGGCGTGAACGACGAGGAGGAGCACGTGGGTGTCGGGCGCCCGCCGACGGGCCGCCGACAGGTCTGGATCAAGCTGCTCTGGATCGGTGTCTGGCTCGCGTTCATGAGCGCCCCGGTCAAGGACCTGGCCGACGGCCACCACACCCACTGGGGCACCGCGCTGGGCGTACTCGGTCTGCTGGCCTTCGTCGGCGCCTATCTGGTGCTGGTCTTCCGCCACACGTCGAAGGCCCTCGACCGGCACGTCGTCCGGTCCTCGATCGCCTTCCTCGGCGTCCTCGCCGTCACCCTCTCCCTGACGCTCGGCACCGCGTGGCTGGTCCTCTTCGTGTACGTGGCGGTCTCCGTCGGCGCCACACTGCCGCTGCGGACCGCCCGCTGGCTGATCCCCGCGGTCGTCGCCGTCCTGGTCCTCGTCGGCCTCACCGACGACCACCCCCGCGAGATCATCACCGCCCTGGTCTTCCCCGCACTGCTCGGCGGCTTCGCGATGACCGGCGTACGGCAGATGATCCGTACGACGATCCAGCTCCGCGAGGCCCGCGCGACCGTCGCCCAGCTCGCCGCCAACGAGGAGCGGCTGCGGCTCGCCCGCGATCTGCACGACCTGCTCGGCCACTCGCTCTCGCTCATCACGCTCAAGAGCGAACTGGCCGGGCGGATGCTGCCCGACCACCCGGAGCAGGCCGCCGCACAGGTCGCGGACATCGAACGGGTCAGCCGTCAGGCCCTGGTCGACGTACGCAGCGCCGTCACCGGCTACCGCCGGCCGACTCTCCCCGGCGAACTGGCCGGAGCCCGCACCGCCCTCGCCGCCGCGGGCATCACGGCCGACGTCCCCGCCGAGGCCCCCGACGACCTCCCCGAGAAGCCGGAGGAGGTGCTCGCCTGGGCACTGCGCGAAGCCGTCACCAATGTCGTACGTCACAGCGGCGCCCGGCACTGCACGGTCACCCTCGTCCCGCGCCAGACCCTCGACGGCCGGCTCCTCGAACTCACCGTCGCGGACGACGGTGTCGGCGCATCGGGCATGGAACCGGGCAACGGCCTCACGGGCATCACCGAACGCCTCGCCACGGTCGACGGGACGCTGATCGCCCCGGCCGGCAACTCCCGCTCCGGATCCGGTAGAGGCTTCACCCTGACCCTGACCGTTCCACTCGGATCCGGCCTAGGATCCACGGAATGAGCATGATCAGACTCCTCCTCGCCGAGGACCAGTCCATGGTGCGCGAGGCCCTCGCCGCACTCCTCGGCCTGGAACCCGACATCGAGGTGGTGGCCCAGGTCGCCCGCGGGGACGAGGTGTTGGCCGCGGCTCACGAGCACCGCATCGATGTGGCACTCCTGGACATCGAGATGCCGGGCATGACGGGAATCGATGCGGCGGCGGCCCTGCGGCGCGAACTCCCGGCCGTGAAGGTCGTCGTCGTCACCACCTTCGGCCGCCCCGGCTATCTGCGCCGCGCCATGGAGTCGGGCGCCGCCGCCTTCCTGGTGAAGGACGCCCCGGCCGCCCAACTGGCTTCGGCAGTACGGAAGGTGCTCGCCGGGGAGCGTGTCATCGACCCCACCCTCGCGGCCGCCGCGCTCGCCGACGGGGCGAACCCGCTCACCGACCGCGAACGCGATGTGCTGCGCACGGCGGCGGACGGCTCCACGAACGCGGAGATAGCGGCCGCGCTCCACCTCTCACAGGGCACGGTCCGCAACTACCTCTCGACGGCGATCCAGAAGCTGGCCGTCCGCAACCGGGCGGAGGCGGTCCGCATCGCCCGCGAGAAGGGCTGGCTTTAGGCCGACCGGCAAGCGGCTCCGTCCGATTGGTCTTGTCCGGAATGACGTTGCCCTCGTTGCGGTCGGTGGTCGGCAGGTAGTTCAACGGGTGCAGCGGATCACGACCGACGTTGGCGGGCGTCTTCTGCTGGAGCAGCCAGGCGTGGGCAGCGGCGGCGAGTGCCTGGAGGTCAGTGAGGCGTACGCGGCCTGGCGCAAGTCCTCGTACAGCGGTGGTGAAAGCGGTGACTGTCTTGAGGCGAACGACGACTGCACCGCCTGCGTCCCTGTCCGTGACAGCAGGAACCCGCACGGACCGGCCGTCGTCTTCGCGGTCTCGGCCTGGACGCCGTTCGTCACGGCGGTCAAGGATGACGGCCTGCGGCGCTGAGGAAGAAGCAAGTGCGGGGGCGGCACGGACTCGGGGTTCGTGCCGCCCCGTACGGGTTTCGGCCCGGCGGGTGGTCGTATCGCGGCGTCGTCGGCCGCCCGTCGGCCATCAGCCATTCCTGGGGGAGTCGAGGTGGGCGAAGGCCACCACGTTGTCCTCGTAGTCCTTGACGGTCTTGTTGTACGGGCCGCCGCAGGTGATCAGGCGGAGTTGCGCCGATGGGGTGTCGGAGTAGACGCGCTTGTCCGGGAACTTCGCCTTGCTGAACGTCTCGACGGTGTCGACCTTGAACCTGGCCACCGAGCCGTCGGCGCGGGTGATGTTGACCGTGGCACCCGGCTTGAGGAACTGAAGCTGCAGGAATACGGCCGGACCGGTCTTCGTGTCGACGTGGCCCGCGACGATCGCGGCGCCGCGCTCGCCGGGGGTGACGCCGTCCTTGAACCAGCCCACCAGGTTCGCGTCGTTGGCGGGCGGCGGGGTCAGTCGGCCGTCGGCGCCGACGGCCAGGTCGGTGAACGGTGCGTTGATGCCGAGGGACGGAATCGTCAGGCGCGTCGGTACGGAACGCAGCATCGCCGGGCCGACGGGCGCTTCCGACGGGGGGACGGGAGGGGGTGCGGCGTGGGAGCCGAGGACCTCGGGCACGGCGGGCGCGACTGCGGCGGCGGGCGGGGTCGGGGGCTTGTCGTCGGCCGTGGTGCCGATGGAGTTGTAGATGAGGAGCATGCCGATCCCGGCTGTCACGGCGGGCCACATCAAGGCGCGGCCTAGTGTGGATCCGGGGGCAGTCCGGGAGGGGGCGGAGCCGGGCGACTGCGAGGCGGCCATGGGAAGGTGCCTTTCACTTGCACTTGCATGGTGTCGAGGGGGATCTGCTGGGGCTCGACCGATGGGGGCCGGGTGGGCTGTGGCGCCGGATGGGCTGGTGGGACCGGTGAAACGAAGGCGCCGCGGCCGCCGCCCGGAGGGACGACGGCCGCGACAACGTAACGACCGGCTGAGTGCTGGGCCCGGTCAGGCGATCGCGCCACCCGAGGACTGACGGCGGCGCAGCTTGTACGCGCCGGCGCCGATGCCGCCGAGCAGCAGCACCGAACCGGCGGCCAGGCTGCTACCGGTCATTGCCATCCCGCCGCCGCCGGTGTGCATACCACCGCGCGGCTTGCCCTCGTCGCCGCCGCGGCCTCCCTCGTCGCCACCACGACCGCCTTCGTCGCCGCCGCGGCCACCTTCGTCGCCGCCACGACCGCCTTCGTCGTCACCGCGGCCACCTTCGTCGCCGCCACGACCGCCTTCGTCGTCACCGCGGCCGCCCTCGTCCCGGCCGCCCTCGTCCCCGTGGTCGCTGGTGAGGGTCGTGGCCATGAAGCCGCCGCCGGTGTGCATTCCACCGCGCGGCTTGCCCTCGTCGCCGCCACGGCCGCCTTCGTCGCCACCGCGGCCGCCTTCGTCGCCGCCGCGGCCGCCTTCGTCGCCGCCGCGGCCGCCTTCGTCGCCGCCGCGGCCGCCTTCGTCGCCGCCGCGGCCGCCTTCGTCGCCGCCACGGCCGCCTTCGTCGCCGCCACGGCCGCCCTCGTCGCCGCCACGGCCGCCCTCGTCGTCACCGCGGCCGCCCTTGTCGCGTCCGTGGTCGCTACCGCGGCCACCCTCGTCGCCTGCGACGACCCGGGCCATGAAGCCGCCGCCGGTGTGCATACCACCGCGCGGCTGGCCCTCGTCACGGCCGCCGCGGCCGCCTTCGTCGCTGCCACGGCCTCCCTCGTCGCCGCCGCGACCGCCTTCGTCGCTGCCACGGCCTCCCTCGTCGCCGCCGCGACCGCCTTCGTCGCCGCCGCGACCGCCTTCGTCGCCACCGCGGTCGCCGCCGCGGTCGCCATGGTCGTTTCTTCCGTGCTCGTCGCCGCGCGACGACGAGGAGCCGTGCTCATGTCCCGAGTCCGCCGCCGTGACCATGGCGTAGGCGGAGGGACCGGTGATGGCGAGGACCGCTGTGACAGCGGCCGAAGCGAACAGTGTGCGGGCAGAGCGCATCTGAACACATTCCTTCCGCCGCAACTGCGCAGAGTGACTGGGTGCCGACTCAGTGTGGAGCAGTGGCGACGTGATCCACCGTCAGCCGGAATGGCGGCCCGCGCCAACGGGGAGCGCCGTATTGGGGCTATGTCGTGGGCCCTTCGAGTGGCGAATCGTCGATAATCACCCGTTGGACTGCATGCGGGGCGGGGTGGAGGTTTGGGCGGCGACGGTCCACTCGTTTGCCGAGCTTTCCGCCCTGCGGCCCGACCGTCTTTGCCGTCCTCGATGGGCCTCTTGGTGAGCGCGAATGCCCCGTGAAAGCAAGGGCGTTGAGGCACGGTCCGCAGTGCGCCGAGTGCGCGACGGGGCTCCGCCCGGAACCTCCCGCGGGAATCCGTGCAGTGGCGTAGGGGATCCGGTGATGCTCCGCGTGATCACTATCGGTCGACCCGTCGTCGGGCGCTTCGGCTCTCCGGGGCGGACCTCTGGCCCAGCTGACCGCTCCGACCGGCCCGGATCTCCCGGACGACGCGGGCCGGTGCGCAATAAATCGGTTGTCGCACGGGGCGGCCCCTGCTGTAATCCCCGCAGCACTCGATCGACCGAGGAGAAGACCATGCGCGGAACTCTCATGTTCATTCAGACGGGAATTGCCACCGATCTCGAAAGCATGGAGTTTTGTGCACACGCTGAATCTGGGAATTCTGGCGCATGTCGACGCCGGTAAGACGAGCCTGACCGAGCGGCTGCTCCACACCGTCGGTGTCATCGATGAGATCGGCAGCGTCGACGACGGGAACACCCAGACCGATTCTCTGGCGCTGGAACGGCAACGCGGCATCACGATCAAGTCCGCCGTCGTCTCGTTTCCCATCGACGACATCACGGTCAATCTGATCGACACACCCGGCCACCCGGATTTCATCGCCGAGGTGGAACGGGTACTCAACGTGCTCGACGGTGCCGTGCTGGTGATCTCCGCGGTGGAGGGCGTACAGGCGCAGACCCGTGTTCTGATGCGGACGCTGCGACGCCTGCGCATTCCGACGCTCATTTTCGTGAACAAGGTCGATCGCGGCGGCGCGCAGGAGGAGTCCCTTTTGCGGAGCATTTCGGAAAAACTCACCCCGGCCGTGATCGCCATGGGATCGGTCGACGGGCGGGGCTGCCGGGACGCCCGCTGTACGCCGTACACCGGGGGCGACCCGGGCTTCACGGACCGGCTGGCCGAGCTTCTCACCGACCATGACGACGCACTGCTGACCGCGTACGTCGAGAACACGGCGCCGCTCCCGTACCGCAGGCTGCGCGATGAGCTGGCGGTACAGACCGGGCAGGCGCTGGTGCATCCGGTGTTCTTCGGGTCGGCGATCACCGGAGCAGGTGTGGATGCCCTGATCAGCGGGGTCAGGGAGTTGCTGCCCGCGAGCGCGGGCGACGCCGACGGGCCGGTCTCGGGCAACGCCTTCAAGGTCGAGCGGGGGCCGGGCGGCGAGAAGATCGCGTACGTCCGGATGTTCTCCGGCACGGTACGGATCCGCGACCGGCTGCCGTTCGGCCGGGGCGACGGACACGCGGGCAGGAGCGGGGGCGGTCGCCGGGAGGGGAAAGTGACCGCGATCAGTGTCTTCGACCGCGGTTCGGCCCTACGCGAGGCGGCGGTCGGAGCCGGCCGGATCGCCAAGCTCCGGGGACTCGGCGACATCCGGGTCGGCGATACGGTCGGCGCGCAGGACACGACCGGGCCAGGGAATTCGTTCGCCCCGCCGACGCTGGAATCGGTCGTAATCCCCTGTGCTCCGGCGAGCAGGGGCGCACTGCATTTCGCTCTCGCGCAACTCGCCGAGCAGGACCCATTGATCAATCTGCGTCAGGACGGCATCCGGAAAGAAATTTCCGTCTCGCTCTACGGCGAGGTGCAGAAGGAAGTGATCCAGGCGACGCTCGCCGATGAATTCGGGATCGACGTCACCTTCCGCGAGACCACGACCATTTGCCTGGAACGGCCGAACGGCACTGGTGCGGCATGCGAGGTCATCGACCAGGACCCCAATCCCTTTCTGGCGACCGTCGGTCTTCGGATCGATCCGGCGCCGATCGGCAGCGGTATCGAATACCGGCTGGAGGTGGAACTCGGATCGATGCCGTACTCGCTGATGAGAGCGGTGGAGGAGACCGTCGGGGAGACTTTGCGGCAGGGAATTCACGGCTGGCAGGTCACCGATTGCGTCGTCACCATGACGCATTCCGGCTACTGGCCCCGGCAGAGCCATTCCCATGCCGTCTTCGACAAGAGCATGTCGAGCACCGCCGGGGATTTCCGCAATCTGACCCCGCTGGTCCTGATGAGCGCGCTGAAGCAGGCCGGGACCACGGTCTACGAACCGATGCACCGCTTCCGCCTGGAACTCCCCACGGACCTGCTCGGCCCGGTCCTGCCCGTACTCGCACATCTGCGTGCCGTTCCCGGGAAACCGGCCCCGCACGGTGCCGTATGCGTGCTGGAGGGAGAGATTCCGGCGGCCCGGGTCCACGGACTGCAACAGCAGCTCCCGGCCCTGACGCGCGGCGAAGGGGTCCTGGAATCCGAATTCGAATCCTATCGGGCGGTCATGGGCACGCCTCCGGACCGGCCGCGCACCGACCGCAATCCCCTCAACCGCAAGGAGTACCTGCTGCACACGGTGCGCAGGATCGCCGGACGAGGAGAAACCCGCTGACCCGGACCGCTCCCGCCCGACCCCATCCGTACGCATGGCACCGGACCCCGCTCCCTGATCCGGCCCGATCCGAACGAAAAATCCTAGTTAAGCAGCGCCCGCGCCGCGCGCGCCTTTTGCCGGATCGCTTCCGCCGTCTCGGGCTCGACCCTGTCGACCACCTCCGCGTACTCCTCCATCTCCGCCGCTCCGCGCAGGAACTGTCCGCTCTGTACGAGCAGTTGCGCCCGCTCGTACCGCAGCCGGGCCGGGTGCGAGGGCAGCAGCAGCGAAAGGTCCACCGCCCAGAGCGCCACGTCCGTCCGTTCCGGGCGGGTCGCCGCCCACGCCCTGATGTTGTTCAGGATCCGCAGCACGATCTCCAGCGGTCGCGCGGGCACCAGCATCGACTCGTCGAGGGGCTCCCCGGTCGCCCCCGCCACCAGCAGCTCCGCGTCCTGCCCGGTCATCGGGCGGCCGCCGTCGAACGGATCGGCCAGCACCCGCTCGGCCGGATCGCCGAACCCGACGACGAAATGGCCGGGCAGCGCCACCCCGTACACCGGAGCGCCCGCCCGCCGCGCCACCTCGATCCACACCACGGACAGCAGGATCGGCAGCCCGCGCCGCCGCCGCAGCACCTGGTGCAGCAGCGACGACTCCAGCCGCTGGTAGTCCGCCGACGAGCCCGCGAAACCGCACCGCTCGCCGAGCAGTTCCGCCAGAGCCGAGGCCCAGGCCCGGCCGCCCCGCACCCCGTACGGGAGCCGGCCCGCCAGCTCGTCCAGTTCGATCTGTGCGGCGTCGGTCCCGTTCGCGTCCAGCGCCGGGTCGGCCACCGCGCCCAGCAGCAGGCAGAGCAGCGCGAGGTCCGGCCGCTCGGCGCGTGCCTCCTCGGCGAACCACCGGTACAGCTCGTCCCGGCCGGGGCGTCCCGGCCGGTCGGGCTCGTGAGGACTCATCGCGCCTCCCGCCCCGTCACGCCGACCGGAAGTGGTGATACCGGTGATGGACCACGAACCCCATGCCTTCGTACAGCGCCCGCGCCCCGTCGTTGTCCGTCTCGACCTGGAGCCACGCCGCCGAGGCGCCCTCGTCCAGGGCCTTGCTGGCGAGCGCGGTCATCACGGCGGAGGCGAGCCCGCGCCGCCGGTGCGCCGGGTCCACCTCGACGGCCATGAACCCGGCCCACCGCCCGTCCACCACGCACCGTCCGATCGCACGGGCCGCCGCGCCCTCGACGTCACCGGGCACGGTGGCGAACCACACCGACGGGCCGCCGCGCAGCACCTGAAGGACGTGCGGTCCCGGGGTCTCGAAGCGCTGGTAGCGGGAGAGCCACGCCTCGTCGAGGTCCCGGCTCAGCCGCACCCGGGAGACATCGGCGTCCAGATCACCGATGGGCGCCAGCGCGGCGACCCGTACCTCGGCCGTCACCTCGCGCCGCCACCCGCGCTCCTCCAACTCGGCGCAGAGCAGCTCCTGGGTGCCCTCCGCGCCGGTCGCGGTCTGGATGTACGCGGGCAGTTCCCGCTCCCCGTACCACCGCCGGACGCGCCCGAGCGCCTCGTCGAGCGGCATGCCCGGATCGCCGAGCGGCAGTACGGAGTTGGCGCGCCGGGTGAAACCTCGGGCGGCGCGCAG
Source organism: Streptomyces sp. NPDC111516 (assembly GCF_055635345.1). Taxonomy (NCBI): domain Bacteria; kingdom Bacillati; phylum Actinomycetota; class Actinomycetes; order Kitasatosporales; family Streptomycetaceae; genus Streptomyces; species Streptomyces sp. NPDC111516. The sequence continues at coordinate 251,823 of NZ_JBVKBV010000002.1, forward strand.
CCGCCAGTCGCCCAGCGGCTCGCTCTCCACCGGCGGCCAGGCGCGGGCACAGACGGGCGCGAGCTCGTCGAAGGAGGCCGCGGGACCGCGTCGCCGGGCCGGGGCTGCGGGCACGACCTTGCCCGCCACCAGCGTCGATTCCGAGATGCGGACGGAATCCCCACTCTTCGTTGTGATCGACAGCACACCGTTGTCCCACGATGTGAGAACGCCAACCGTGTCAGTGAACTTCGCCCCTTGCGGGCCGTCCTTCGACGTACGCCGGACTGATACCCGTTTGCCCACGTCAGCCGGTGTAATTCGGACTTCGAGTTGTCCGCCGATGGTGAATTCCACAGCTCTCCCCGCCCCTCCTGTTCGGTTCGTGCCCGCGAACGGAGATACTAGGGGTGGGCATCGACGACGCCGCGCTCCCGCGCGAGAGCCAACGCCCTACCGAGGAGGAACGACAGCGTGACCTACGTCATCGCGCAGCCTTGTGTCGACGTGAAGGACAAGGCCTGCATCGAAGAGTGCCCCGTCGACTGCATCTATGAGGGCCAGCGGTCCTTGTACATCCACCCGGACGAATGCGTCGACTGTGGAGCCTGTGAGCCGGTGTGCCCGGTCGAGGCGATCTTCTACGAGGACGACACCCCGGAGGAGTGGAAGGACTACTACAAGGCGAACGTCGAGTTCTTCGACGACCTCGGGTCGCCCGGTGGTGCCTCCAAGCTGGGCCTCATCGAACGCGACCACCCGTTCATCGCCGCGCTGCCGCCGCAGAACCAGTAGTCAACGGCAGGCAGGTGCGCCGCCCCGGTCCCGTACGGCTCGTCACCGTACGGGACCGAGGCGTTTTTGCCGCCGGAGCGGTCCGAGCAGCCCTCGGAAACCCCGTACGAGAAAGCAGAGATCCGTGTCCGCAGTCTCCTCCCGTCTCCCGGTCTTCCCCTGGGACAAGCTCGCGCCCTACAAGTCGACGGCCGCCGCCCACCCGGACGGCATCGTGGACCTGTCCGTCGGTACGCCCGTCGACCCGGTGCCCGAGCTGATCCAACGGGCGCTCGTCGCCGCCGCGGACAGCCCCGGCTATCCGACGGTGTGGGGGACCCCCGAGCTGCGCGACGCGATCACCGGCTGGGTGGAGCGGCGGCTCGGCGCGGTCGGCGTGGCGCACGAGAACGTCCTGCCGGTCGTCGGCTCCAAGGAACTGGTGGCGTGGCTGCCGACCCAGCTGGGTCTCGGCGCGGGCGACAAGGTGGCGTACCCGCGCCTGGCCTACCCGACGTACGAGGTGGGCGCCCGGCTCTGCGGCGCCGAGCCCGTCGTCTACGACGACCCCACGGAGCTGGACCCGGCCGGCCTGAAGCTGCTCTGGCTCAACTCGCCGTCCAACCCGACCGGCCGTGTCCTGTCCAAGGAGGAGCTGACCCGGATCGTCGCCTGGGCGCGCGAGCACGACGTGCTGGTCTTCAGCGACGAGTGCTACCTGGAGCTGGGCTGGGAGGCCGAACCCGTCTCCGTACTGCACCCGGACGTCTGCGGCGGTACGTACGAGGGCGTCGTCGCCGTCCACTCGCTCTCCAAGCGCTCCAACCTGGCCGGATACCGCGCGGCCTTCATCGCGGGTGACGCGGCCGTGCTCGGCGAGCTGCTGCTGATCCGCAAGCACGGCGGCATGATGACGCCGGCCCCGGTCCAGGCGGCCACGGTCGTGGCGCTCGGCGACGACGAGCACGTCGCCGAGCAGCGGACGCGGTACGCGGAGCGGCGCGCGGCCCTGCGCGCGGCACTGGAGGCGCACGGCTTCCGCATCGAGCACAGCGAGGCGAGCCTGTACCTGTGGGCGACGCGCGACGAGCCGTGCTGGGAGACCGTGGCGTATCTGGCGGAACTCGGCATTCTGGTGGCGCCGGGCGACTTCTACGGGCCGGCCGGTGACCGCTTCGTACGCGTGGCGTTCACGGCGACGGACGAGCGCGTGGCCGCCGCGGTCAAGCGACTGGCCTGATAGTCGGCATCACATGCGAGGGGCCTCGGGAGTGCGCCGCACTCCCGAGGCCCCTCGCATGTGATGCGCCGGCCGGTGGCCGGTGCGGGTCAGCCGATCGGCAGCCCCTGGGTGGGCAGGCCCTGGGTGGGCAGGCCGCCCTGGGGCGCGACACCGGCGGCGCCGCCGAGGACCTCGCCCGCGTTGCCCGCGGCACCGCCGGCGGCGTTCTGCACGGCGGGAGCGGCCTTGCCGACGGTCTTGCCCGCGACCGGGAGGGTCGTCCCGACGACCTTGCCGCCGGTCTCGCCCGCCGCCTCGGTGCCCTGCTGCGACGCGCCGTCGACCGTCTTGCCGAGGCCGGCGCCGTCGAGGGTGGTCAGACCGCCGAGCTCCGGGGTCCGCGGGAGCTCCGCGGCACCTGCGGCTCCGGCCGCACCGACCACGGGGGCTGCACCCGCGGCGATCAGCAGCGCGGCACGGGCGATCCGGCGGGTCAGGGGGAGGGACATGATGCTCCTTCGACGGAATGAGGAAGATGAGGAACGGGCCTGTCCGTTGATCGGACGCAATGACAACCGTCGTAAGGGCGGGGGAGGTTGCGGTACGTCGAGGTAAAGAGTCGGCAATGCGTCACATAATCGGCAATGGACGAACCCGGGCGGACGCCGCATTCCCGGAGTGGACGATGAATCGTCACTTCTCTTTGCCCGTAAGGAAAATGGGGGGCGGGGGAGGGGTTTCGGGAGGTGCTGCGGGCATGGGTGTTCCGGAGGGGCCGGACAACACCTCCGGGTGACTCTTCGTGCTGCTGAACGACTGCCGCGCGGGACGGCTGCCGCGCCGGCCGACTAAGGCGCGAGCCCCATGCGGACCTCGGTGGTGCCCGAACCCTTGCCGTCCGTACCGTCCGTACCCACTGTCCGCCAGCCCTCCCCGGCCTTCCACACCCGGCCCGCGTACGCGACCTCGTCCAGGCGTAGTGCCTCGGACCGCGCGACCGCCCAGTGCGCGAGCTCCCAGCCGCGCCGCGTCGCGTCGTCGGCCCCGGAGGCGCGGGCCGCCCGCACCGGAACCGAGACCGTGCGCGCCGCCGTCGCAGACGCACCGGCCGCACCCTTCCCGTCCGGCCGCGCCGACGGCCGCTCCGCGGGCAGCACATCCTTGCCGAAGGCGCGCACCAGCTCCGCCCGCACCTTCGCCGCGTCGGCCTTCGCGGCCGTCGTCCGCGGCGGCGTGCAGTTCAGCGCGGCGGGCGTACGGCCGGTCAGCGCGGCCGCCAGCAACGCCGCGTCCGGCTCGTGCTTCGCGTACGCCTGCGGAAAACCACTGCGCTGGACCCGCTGCGCGGCGACCGTCAGCGGCAGCCGCGAATAGCCGGGAACCTCGGCCAGATGCCGGTAGAACTCCCCGGCGGAGTAGACCGGGTCCAGGATCTGCTTCTCGGTGCCCCAGCCCTGCGAGGGACGCTGCTGGAACAGCCCCAGCGAGTCCCGGTCGCCGTGCTCGATGTTGCGCAGCCCCGACTCCTGCAACGCGGTCGCCAGCGCGATCGTCACCGCGCGCTCCGGCATCCCGCGCGAGGTGCCGACCGCGGAGATCGTCGCGGCGTTCGAAGCCTGCTCCGGGCTCAGCCGGTACGTACGGCCCTGGCCGTCCGAACCGTCGGCGGACGCCACGGTGCACCCTTCGGTGACCCGGCTGCCGGATACGTACTGCACGGTCAGATAGCCGCCCAGCGCGGCGAGCACGCCAAAGGCAGCCGCGACGCGGAAGAGACGGGAGCGGCCGGTGTGTCGGCGGGTGGGGGAGACGTTCCGGGGCACGGGGCCACCGTACTGGAGTGTCCGGCCGGGGCCGAGGGCCCAGCCCCTCAGGGCCGGTTCCGTTCGTCTAGGGTCGGTTCCATGCCCGAAAGCACGCTTGATCTCACCCTGGACGGCCCCGCGCTCACCGCCCGGCTCGTCGACTTCCCGTCGGTCAGCGGTCAGGAGAAGGACCTCGCCGACGCGATCGAGTCGGCGCTGCGCACCCTGCCGCACCTGACCGTCGACCGGTACGGCAACAACGTCGTCGCACGTACGAACCTGGGCCGGGCCGAGCGGATCGTACTCGCCGGACACATCGACACCGTGCCGATCGCCGACAACGTGCCGTCCCGGCTCGACGACGACGGCGTGCTGTGGGGCTGCGGCACCTCCGACATGAAGTCGGGCGTCGCCGTGCAGCTGAGGATCGCCGCGACCGTGCCCGAGCCCAACCGCGACCTCACCTTCGTCTTCTACGACAACGAAGAGGTCGCCGCGCACCTCAACGGACTCGGCCACGTCGCCGCCGCCCACCCCGACTGGCTGGCGGGTGACTTCGCCGTACTCCTGGAGGGCTCCGACGCCCAGGTCGAGGGCGGCTGTCAGGGCACCCTGCGGGTCTTCCTCCGCACCGAGGGGGAGCGGGCCCACTCCGCGCGCGGCTGGATGGGGTCCAACGCCATCCACGCCGCCGCCCCGATCCTGGCCCGCCTCGCCGCGTACGAGCCGCGCCGCCCGGTCATCGACGGGCTCGAATACCACGAGGGCCTCAACGCGGTACGGATCGAGGGCGGCGTCGCCAACAACGTCATCCCCGACGCCTGCACCGTCGTCGTCAACTACCGGTACGCCCCCGACCGCACCGCCGAAGAGGCGCTCGCCCACGTCCACGACGTCTTCGCGGACTGCGGCGTCGCCGAATTCACCGTCGACGACCACTCGGGCGCGGCCATGCCCGGCCTCTCCCACCCGGCGGCCAAGGCGTTCATGGCGGCGGTCGGCGGCACCGCCCGGCCCAAGTTCGGCTGGACCGACGTCTCCCGCTTCAGCTCCCTCGGTGTCCCCGCGGTGAACTACGGGCCCGGCGACCCGCTCCTCGCGCACAAGCGCAACGAGCACGTCGCGGTCGACCGGATCACCCACTGCGAGGAACGGCTCCGCTCCTGGCTCACCAGCTGACCCACGGCATTACCCTCTTCGTAACCTCGGTGGATCTACCCTGACCTGACACAGGTGGTCATCGGTGATGGTCATCGATCGTCGTCGGAGGGAGCAGGTCATGGGCAACCCCGAGGGAGCGCACGTCCCCGAGGAGCAGCGGCAGGGGCCGGTGCTCCGCCGCAGGGACCAGGTGCAGCCCGGCACCACCGACCAGCGGCTGCTGGACACCGAGGGCGATTCCGAGTGGGTGCACACCGACCCATGGCGGGTGATGCGCATCCAGTCGGAGTTCGTCGAAGGGTTCGGCGCCCTCGCCGAGCTGCCGAGTGCCATCAGCGTCTTCGGCTCGGCCCGCACCCCGGCCGGCGGGCCGGACTACGAGGCGGGCGTACGGATCGGCAAGGCCCTGGTCGAGGCCGGCTTCGCGGTGATCACCGGAGGCGGCCCCGGAGCCATGGAGGCGGCGAACAAGGGGGCGCGGGAGGCGAAGGGCATCTCGGTCGGACTCGGCATCGAGCTGCCCTTCGAGTCCGGCCTCAACCCGCACGTCGACATCGGCGTCAACTTCCGCTACTTCTTCGTCCGAAAGACGATGTTCGTGAAGTACGCACAGGGCTTCGTCGTCCTGCCGGGCGGCCTCGGCACCCTGGACGAACTCTTCGAGGCCCTCACCCTCGTCCAGACCGGCAAGGTCACCCGCTTCCCGATCGTGCTGTTCGGCACCGCGTACTGGAGCGGGCTCGTGGACTGGCTGCGGGACACGGTGGTGGCACAGGGGAAGGCGTCCCAGCACGACCTGCTGCTGTTCCACGTCACGGATGACGTGGACGAGGCGGTCAACCTCGTCACGAAGGAGGTCGGCCGGGTGGGCCGCTAGCGCCCCTCCCGGCAAGCTTTGCCCCGTCGCGCCGCCCAGCACGCACTCCCCCAAGGCCTCAAGGGCCAGGGGGACCCCCTTCCGCGTTGGCCAAAAGCCCTGGTAGCTCCTTCCCCAAGCTCTCAACTTCGTTCGAGCAGGGGAGACCCCATCCAAGGACTTCCGGCCGCCTTGCGATCGCACGCACCGGACGATCTCCGCCTTGCGATGCACCGCACCAGACCCCCGGGCTGATCCACGAGGATCGACAGGACAGGACCTACTAGGGCCGCTCGTCGTTCAGGCCAGTCCGCGCCGTGCGACCGCCGGCTCGCGGTGGCCGGCGATGGACGCGACCATGTCCAGCACCTGCCGCGTCTCCGCCACCTCGTGCACCCGGTACACCCGCGCCCCCAGCCACGCCGACACGGCCGTCGTCGCGAGCGTCCCGAGCACGCGTTCCTTCACCGGCCGGTCGAGCGTCTCGCCGACGAAGTCCTTGTTGGACAGCGATACGAGGACGGGCCAGCCGGTCTCCGCCATCTCGTCGAGCCGGCGCGTCGCCTCCAGGGAATGCCGGGTGTTCTTCCCGAAGTCGTGACCGGGGTCGATCATGATGCCGTCCGGCCGCACCCCGAGCGCGACCGCCCGCTCGGCCAGCCCCGCCGTCACGCGCAGGATGTCCGCCATCACGTCGTCGTACGCGACCCGGTGCGGCCGGGTCCGCGGCTCGGCGCCGCCCGCGTGCGTACACACCAGACCTGCGCCGTACCGCGCGGCGACCTCCGCGAGCTTCGGGTCGACGCCGCCCCACGCGTCGTTCAGCACGTCCGCGCCGGCCTCGCAGACCGCCTCGCCGACATCGTGGCGCCAGGTGTCGACGCTGATCACCACATCCGGGTGGCGGCGCCGCACCTCCGCGACGAACCCCACCGTGCGACGGGCCTCCTCCTCGGCGGTCACCTCCTCACCGGGGCCCGCCTTCACACCCCCGATGTCGACGATCGCCGCGCCGTCCGCGATCGCCTGCTCGACCCGGGCGAGCGCGGGCTCGTCCCGGAAGGTCGCGCCCTGGTCGTAGAAGGAGTCCGGGGTACGGTTCACGATCGCCATGATCACCGGCTCGTGCGCACCGAATTCACGCCGCCCAAGCCTGAGCGCACCGCTTCGCATCCCGTCTGTCTCCTCTGGTAGATCGCCCGTGGGTCGCTTGCGACCCTAACGGCCTGACCCACGATTGGCAGCGGCGTCCCGGCGCCTGGGACCCTCGCCTCCGGCGTTGTCGTCAGTCGCGATGTTCCCCGAGCTCTCGGCTTCGCTCGAGCAGGGGAGGCCCCACCCGCCATCGCTCCCTCCTCCGACTTGGATTCGAAGGCCCCAGGCACTGCTCCTTCTCCCACTGCCAATCGTGGGTCAGGCCGTAACTGTCGGTACCGCATGGCACGATCGGAGTCGGACAGGTTTCCGCCCTTGGGGAGATGCGCGTGTTCTGGTTCTTGCTGCTGGCGATGGTGGTGGTCGTGGCCGCGGTCACCCTCGCGGTGGTCGGCGGAGGGAAGAGTGCCGTCCTGCAGGACGTGGCGCCCGAGCAGCTGACCGACCCGCTGCCCGCGACGCGTCCGGTCGGTCGCGCGGATGTCGAGGCGGTGCGACTGCCGGTGACCTTGCGCGGCTACCGCATGACGGATGTCGACGAGGTGCTCGGCAGGCTCGGCGCCGAGCTCGCCGAGCGGGACGCGCGGATCGCGGAGCTGGAGTCGGCGCTGGCCGGGGTGCAGGCGACCGCGGTCGGCGGCCCCGATCTCCTCGAGCGGCCGGAGGACCGGCCGCAGCCGACCACGGAGCGCCCCGAGGACCGCCCGAAGGCACCGTGGGAGGCACCGGGCCAGGACCCGCGGCAGGAACCCGGACAGGAACCCCGGCAGGAACCCGGACAGGAACCCCGGCAGGAACCCCGGCAGGAACCCGGACAGGAACCCCGGCAGGAACCCGGACAGGGCCCCTGGCAGGACATCCGGCCTGATCCGCAGCGGGACCCCTGGCAGGCGCCGCAGCGGGACCCCTGGCAGGCCCCCCGGCCCGATCTGCGGCAAACCCGGACCCAGCGACCCGGAGAGGAGCCCCGGCGATGAGCGGCGGCGCACAAACGGCCCCGGACGGCGGACTGCGCTGCCCATGGGGGCTCTCCACCGAGGACTACCTCGCGTACCACGACACCGAATGGGGCAAGCCCGTCCACGGCGACGACGCCCTGTTCGAACGGCTCTGCCTGGAGGCGTTCCAGTCCGGCCTCTCCTGGCTGACGATCCTGCGCCGCCGCGAGGGCTTCCGGTCCGCCTTCGCCGGGTTCAAGATCCCCGCCGTGGCGGAGTTCACCGACGCCGACAAGGAGCGGCTCCTCGCCGACGCCGGGATCATCCGCAACCGGGCGAAGATCGAGGCGACCCTCGCCAACGCCAAGGTCCTGGCCGACTGGCGCCCGGACGAGCTGGACGACCTGATCTGGTCCCACGCCCCCGACCCGGCCGGCCGGCCGGCCCCGCGAACCGTCGAGGACGTCGCCGCGGTCACTCCGGAGTCCACGGCGCTGGCCAAGGAACTCAAGAAGCGCGGGCTGCGGTTCGTCGGACCCACGACGGCCTACGCCCTGATGCAGGCCTGCGGCCTGGTCGATGACCACCTGGCCGACTGCGTGGCGCGCGGGGCGGGGGCGTAGACGCGGTCGGGAGCGGCTACCGCCCGAGGTACTTCGGCTTCTCCTTGTTCAGGAACGCCTGCACCGCGATCGCGTGGTCCTCGGACGCGCCCGCCTTCGTCTGGAGTTCTTCCTCCTTCTCCAGCGCCTCGCCCAGTGTGTGAGCGGCGCCGTAGGCCAGGGACTCCTTGAGCGCGGCGTATGCGACCGTGGGACCGGACGCCAGGGCGCGGGCCACGTCGGCGGCCTCGGCGGCCAGGTCGGCGGCGGGCACCAGCTTGTTCACGATGCCCAGATCGTGCGCGTCCCGCGCGGAGATCGACCGGGGGAAGAGCAGCAGATCGGCGGCGCGACTCTGCCCGATCAGGCGGGGCAGCGTCCAGGAGACGCCCGAGTCGGCGGTCAGGGCAACCCCGGCGAAGGACGTGTTGAACGAGGCGGTGTCGGCGACCACCCGGTAGTCGCAGGCCAGCGCGAACCCGAAACCGGCACCGGCCGCGACACCGTTCACCCCGGCGACGACCGGCTTGGGCATCTCGGTGATGGTGCGCACGATCGGGTTGTAGTGCTCCTGTACGGTGCTCAGCGCATTGCCGCCGCCGGACTCACGGGCCTCGGCGAGCTTGCCGACGTGCTCCTTCAGATCCTGGCCGACGCAGAAGGCGCGCCCGGTCGCGGTGAGCAGAACGGCCCGTACGGCGGTGTCGGCCGCCGCGGACTTCAGCGCGTCACGGAGCGCCACCTTGGCCTCGGTGTTCATGGCGTTCATCGCGTCGGGACGGTTGATCGTGATCGTCGCGAGTCCGTCGCTCACTTCATAGAGCACGCTGTCCGCCATCTGGTCGGCCATTTCGCTGTCCCCTCTGCACCTCGGGCAATGCCTGTCGAGGCAAGCATGGCCGACTCGGGCCGGAGCGAACATGTGACCTGCGTCTAACAATTGCGCTCCGATGGAGGGGCGCGGGGGGCGGAGTATCGCAGCTCGATCGCCGAATTGGGTGGTTTTGAGAGAGCGCGTTGCGCAAGCGATGCCGACCGATGTTGGTCATCGGGGTCTGTGATGCGGGATAATGGCCATGAAGCAATGTGTTCGATGCCGGTGACACAGCGCCTGTCATGGGGCCGCCGGTTGCGATGAGCTGGTTTCAGGAAGGGGAACGAGCATGGCGGCCATGAAGCCGCGGACGGGCGACGGCCCGCTCGAGGTGACAAAGGAGGGGCGGGGCATCGTCATGCGCGTTCCGCTCGAAGGCGGCGGTCGGCTTGTCGTGGAGCTGACTCCGGACGAGGCCGATGCACTCGGCGATGCCCTCAAGAAGGTCGTCGGCTGAGCAGAGGCGCCCACACTTCTCGCTGCCCCGACACGGTGCCCGTGCCGGGGCAGTGATGCGTCCGCAGCCGGTGCGCCCGGGGAACCGGACCCGTGGATCAAGCCCGTCCGGCGGTTGAGGACACCGCCGGTGCCGCCCGGACAGGGGCACGCCCCCGACCCCGTTCCCGGGAGCGTCAGCCCCTCCGCACCGCACACAGCAAGCCGTCGCCCACCGGCAGCAGCGTCGACATCAGCTCCTGGCTCTCCCGTACCGCCCGCAGCAGCTCCCGCAGCCGCAGCACCTCCGCGGGCTGCGCCGCGGAGTCGACCGTACGGCCGTCCGCGAAGACCCCCTCGAAGCAGACCAGACCGCCGGGCCGCAGCAGGCGCAACGATTCAGCGAGACAGTCAAGGCTCTCCAGCCGGTCGCCGTCGCAGAACACGAGGTCGTATCCGCCGTCCGCGAGCCGCGGCAGTACGTCCAGGGCGCGGCCGGGAATGAAGCGGGCCCGATTGGCGGCGAACCCCGCGGCCCGGAACGCCTCCCGGGCGAACTGCTGGCGTTCGGGCTCGGGGTCGACCGTGGTCAGTACCCCGTCGGGCCGCATGCCGTGCAGTAGGTGGAGCCCGGACACGCCGGTCCCCGTGCCGATTTCGGCCACCGCTTTGGCGTCCGTCGTGGCAGCGAGCAAGCGCAGCGCGGCGCCGGTACCTGGCGACACCGAGCGAAGCCCTGCCTCCCGGGCCCGGTCCCGGGCCCAGCGCAATGCTTCGTCCTCGGCGACAAAGGCGTCGGCGAACGCCCAGCTCGTCTGCCGGTTGGCGGTAATGACCCTCTCCTGTCCCCGTAGTTGGCGCAACGGTGACTGTATCCGCTGCACCCGGGAACCCGCAGATGGGACCGGGCGTTATGCAAGGGCAGGGGAAAGCGCATGGAATCGGCCCGCGGATCGGGTCCGGGGGCCATGGGCCGGAGGTTCCGGGGTGATCCCCGGCCCCAGCAGGAAAAAGGCTTATCCGGAGCTAACGGGCGAGGTGGCTATGGTAGGGGCTCCGCTGGACACCACCAGAGCCGATAGGGGAGGTGCGGCTGCGCCTGTGGATCGGAGAGGAGTGCTGTGGCGCTTCCTCAGGTCGGCGGGTGAGCCGAAATCCGTGACCAACATCGCTGACCGTTCTTCCAACGCACTGACCGCGACCTTCGCCTCTGATGCGGACTCCCAGGCGTGGACGCCGCCCTCATGGGGAGAGATCGTCAGCACGCACAGCGGCCGTGTCTACCGCCTCGCCTACCGGCTGACGGGCAACCAGCACGATGCGGAGGACCTCACGCAGGAGGTCTTCGTCCGCGTGTTCCGGTCGCTGTCCACCTATACGCCGGGCACCTTCGAGGGCTGGCTGCACCGCATCACGACCAACCTGTTCCTGGACATGGTCCGTCGTAAGCAGCGGATCCGCTTCGACTCCCTCGGCGACGACGCCGCCGAGCGGCTGCCGAGCCGTGAGCCGTCCCCGCAGCAGGTCTTCAACGACACGCACTTCGACGCGGACGTGCAGCAGGCGCTGGACACCCTCGCGCCCGAATTCCGTGCCGCCGTCGTGCTCTGTGACATCGAGGGCCTCTCGTACGAGGAGATCGCCGCGACGCTGGGCGTGAAGCTCGGCACCGTGCGCAGCCGTATCCACCGCGGTCGCTCGCACCTGCGCAAGGCGCTGCAGCACCGTTCGCCCGAGGCCCGTGCCGAGCAGCGCTCGCTGGCGGGCGCGATCCTGGCAGGGGAGGGCGGAACGGCGTGAGTGGCAAATGCCCGACCCCCGCGGAGCAGCACTTGGGGGACCGGCTCGCCGCGCTTGTCGACGGCGAGTTGAAACACGACGCCCGTGAGCGGGTGCTCGCCCACCTCGCGACCTGCGCCAAGTGCAAGGCCGAGGCAGCCGCACAGCGGCGCCTGAAGAGCGTCTTCGCGCAGTCCGCCCCGCCTTCGCCGTCCGAGGGGTTCCTCGCCCGGCTGCAGGGCCTTCCCGGGGGGCCGGGGAGTGACGACGACAGCGAGGGAAGACCATTCGGCGGCTCCGGGCGTTTCGCCGACGGGCTCTTCCCGGTGATTCAGCAGCCCGGCAGCCGCACCGATTCGCCGGGGAGTTCACCGCTGGGGAGTTTCGGCTTCACCCCGGCCCCGCACGGCTCGACCGCCGTACTGCCGGGTGGGCCGTCCTCCCGGTCGGGCTTCCGGATCCATGAGGTGGGCCGCGAGCCGGACCGGTCGCCGTGGCGCGGCCGGAGATTCGCCTTCGCCGCGGCCAGCGCCGTTTCGCTGGCGGCCATCGCCCTGGGCGGTGCGCTGCCGACGGGCGCGGGTTCCAACACGTCGGCCGGCGCCGCGGGCGCCGGAAACGCGGTGACTCCGCTCGACGCCGCTTCGCGCGGGGAGAGCAACGGCTCGGTGAGCCGTCGCAACGGTGGCAGTCAGGGCGCGCTCGCCGCGACGGAGGCGGGCGACCGCTCGATCGCCGCCGCCCCGCCGTCCGTGCCGGAGGTCACACCGGTGGCGCCGTCCACGGCACCCATGCTCCTCTCCTCCGGAAACCTTGCGTCCGGAAACCTCGCGTCCGGGACCCTCGCGCCGGGAACCCTGGCATCCGGAACCCTCGCGGGGAACACCTTCGGCGTCCCGGTCCTGACCAATATGTCCGCGCCACCGCTGATACGCCCGACCGGCACGTCCCCGCTCTTCGCACGGGTGCTCGGGCAGCTCGCCTCGCAGCCCCCCGCCCCGTCCGCGCCGCCGTCCTGGGCGCCGCCGCCGGCCTCGGCCCTCCCCACCCCCGCCGACCGTGGTCTGCCGCTTTCCTCCCGGCGCTGACCTCAGGTCTGCGCAGACATTCGCAAACCTGGTTGAATTCCGGGAGCAGTTCCGGGAGTGACGCCCCTGCGGGGGCGTGCAGAGGCCAGTTGCGGCAGTTGCGGGGAGAACATGGAAGACGGGAAGTCCACCGGGCCGAAGGCGAAATGGTGGAGCCGGCCCGCGCCGGGACGCACCACCCGCTCAGCGCCGGACGAGCCGTCCCCCGCAGAGGACGTGGCACCCACGGCCGATACGACGGACAAGACGGCCGTGACAGACATGACGGAAGCGCCTACGCCCGAGCCCACGGCGCCCGTACCGGCCGCGCGGCCACCGGCGCCGCTGCACCAGCCCGACGAGTACAGCACCCCGCCCTACGGCGGACCCGGCCCCTGGGCACCAGCACCACCCGTGCAGCGACCGGTCCCGACCCCCGCGCACGGCACCCCCGTACCCGCGCAGTACACCGGGACGAATGGCGCAGGCATCCCCACCGGCCCCACCGCGCCCGACGCACCCACCCACCCCGCCGCCCCCGGCTTCACACCCATGCCTACGTCCACGCCCTCTCCCTCGCTCCCGCAGCCCCGGTCGACGCAGTGGCTCCAGTACGACCCCTGGGGGGCGCCCCGGCAGCCGCTGACGAACCCCGGCCCGCCGCTCGGGGCCGACACCGGCCATAAGAAGAACCGCCGCGGTTCCCTCCTCATCGGCGCCGTGCTGCTCGCACTGGTGGCGGGAGGTATCGGCGGCGGCATCGGCGCCTACATCGAGCGCAACGGCGGCCTCACTCAGGTCGAGCTTCCGCAGACCAGCCGGAACAGCGGGGGCCGCGCCCCCGACAGCGTCGCGGGCATCGCCGCCAGCGCGCTGCCCAGCGTGGTCACCCTCCATGTCAGCGGCACCACGGAATCCGGCACCGGTACCGGCTTCGTGCTGGACAACTCCGGCCACATCCTCACCAACAACCACGTCGTCGCCCCGGCCGGATCCTCCGGCGAGATCACCGTGACGTTCAGCGGTGGCGAGACCGCGCGCGCCGAGGTCATCGGCAAGGACAGTGGCTACGACCTGGCCGTGGTCAGGGTCACCGGCGTCTCCGGCCTCAAGCCGCTGCCGCTGGGCAACTCCGACAATGTGCGGGTCGGTGACCCCGTGGTGGCCATCGGCGCCCCCTTCGACCTGTCCAACACCGTGACCTCCGGCATCATCAGCGCCAAGGACCGGCCGATCACCGCGGGTGGCGAGAAGGGCGACGGCAGCGACGTCAGCTACGTCGACGCGCTGCAGACCGATGCCCCGATCAACCCGGGCAACTCCGGCGGACCGCTCGTCGACACCGATGCCCATGTCATAGGCATCAACAGCGCCATCCGTGCCGCCGACAGCGGTTCGAGCGCCGAGGGCGGGCAGGCGGGGTCCATCGGTCTCGGCTTCGCCATCCCGATCAACCAGGGCAAGCGGGTCGCCGAGGAGCTGATCAACACCGGGAAGGCCACCCACCCGGTGATCGGCGTCACGCTCGACATGAAGTACACGGGGGACGGTGCCAAGGTCGGCACACAGGGGGCGGCCGGCAAGCCCGCGGTGACTCCGGACGGACCCGGGGCCAAGGCCGGGATCAAGCCCGGCGACATCATCACCGAGGTCGACGGTCAGCGGGTGCACAGCGGTGAGGAGCTGATCGTGAAGATCCGCGCGCACCGGCCCGGCGACCGGCTGGACCTCGGTCTGACCCGAGGTGGTAAAGACCTGTCCATCTCTTTGACCCTCGGGTCGGCAACCGGCACGTGACGGTCACGGGACGCTACCGCGCGGACAGTTTCGACGGGTACCGTGGGCCGGGTCCGGACCTCGACCGACACGGTCTCGGAGAACACGAGGAGCAACAGGGTGTTCAATGACATAGGCGCACTCGAGCTGGTGACGCTCGCGATCCTGGGTGTGCTGATCTTCGGCCCGGACAAGCTGCCCAAGGTCATCCAGGACGCCTCGCGCTTCATCCGCAAGATCCGCGAGTTCTCGGAGAGCGCCAAGGAGGACATCCGTACGGAGCTCGGTCCGGAGTTCAAGGACTTCGAGTTCGAGGACCTCAACCCCAAGACGTTCGTCCGCAAGCAGCTCATGGACGGCAACGACGATCTGGGGTTGAAGGAGATCCGCGAGAGCTTCGATCTGCGCAAGGACCTGGCCGAGGTCACCGACGCGGTGAACGGCCGGGAGAGCGCGGCCGTGGAGTCCGCGGACTCCGGCGGCGGCGTGTCGAGCGGCTCGGCGATCACTGCCGCCAACGGCTCCGGCGGTACTCCGGACCTGCTGAAGAAGGGTGCACAGCCCGCGAAGGACGACCACCCGCCGTTCGACGCAGACGCCACCTGAGGGCAGTCAATCCCGAGTCGTCCGGGCGGTATGGCTATTCTCCATCTGTCCGGTTGTGAGGACGCCCGTGGGGGGCGGGCCGCTCCGGACCCAACGGATCGAGGAGGCGGGCCGGGCATATGGAGACGACCAGTCGGGTGGGCGCGGAAGACGCGCCGGGCACAGTCGCCGCAGAAGGGGTGTCGGCGGCCCGGACTGTCGTCGACGGTTATCTGGCAGCTCCGTTTCCCTGGTACGCACTGGACGAGGCCTTCACCGGACCCCGTTGGCTGATGCAGGTGGGCACTGCTGCGGACGGCACCGTGCAGCACGGTTCCCTCGGGCACGGTGACGAGCCGTCGGTACGGGCCGACGCGGGGACCGAGAAGCAACGATTCGCCGTCGTCGTGACGGTGGGCAGCAGTCCGGTGCGGCGCAGCGGTGACGGTACGGGGGTGCTGGACGCGATCACGGTCTCCTCGGCGGCCTGGCTGGCCGGGTCCGGTCTGCTCGCCTGTACATGGCCCCCGCAGTTGGACCACTCGCTGCGCGACGACTGGCTGGACCAGCAGACGGAGACGGCGTTCGAACTCGCCGACGATCTGGACGGCCCCGCGTGGTCGGCGCTGTCACTGCCCGTGGACGGCGTCCCCGTGCCGTTCCACTACCGCGAGTCCGAGTTCGGCTGGGTGTTGGCGGGGTCGGCGGACGGCGGGGTGCACATCGGGGCGTACGGGCGGGGGATGAGCGCGTACGGGCTGGGGTTCTCTGTCGTCGGCGACATCGCGACGTACGCGTAGCCGAGGGGGACGGCGGTGACCGGCCGAGGCTGGTTGCCGCGTCGACCTCGGTCGCCGACCGGGCTTGAAGGCGACCTCGATCGCCGACCGGGCCCGGTTGCGCCGGACGAGCCCGACACGTCACGCCCGTCCGGCGATCGAGAGCAGTCCCCGCCTCAGAACTTGTTGCGCGGGGTGATTCCCAGCGACATGCCCGACAGGCCGCGCTGACGGCCCCCCAGCTTGTCCGCGATGGTGCGCAGCGCCTTGCCGGCCGGGGAGTCGGGGTCGGACAGGACGACCGGCTTGCCCTCGTCGCCGCCCTCGCGCAGCCGTACGTCGATCGGGATGGAGCCGAGCACCGGCACCTCCGCGCCGACCGTCCTCGTCAGGCCCTCGGCGACCTTCTTGCCACCACCGGTACCGAACACGTCGACCATCTCGTCGCAGTGCGGGCACGGCAGGCCCGACATGTTCTCGACGACGCCGACGATCTTCTGGTGGGTCTGCACGGCGATCGCACCGGCCCGCTCGGCCACCTCGGCCGCCGCCTGCTGCGGGGTCGTGACGACCAGGATCTCGGCGTTCGGTACAAGCTGCGCCACCGAGATCGCGATGTCACCGGTGCCCGGGGGCAGGTCGAGCAGCAGGACATCCAGATCGCCCCAGTACACATCGGCGAGGAACTGCTGCAGCGCTCGGTGCAGCATCGGTCCGCGCCACACCACCGGGGTGTTGCCCGGGGTGAACATGCCGATGGAGATGACCTTCACGCCGTGCGCCGACGGCGGCATGATCATGTTCTCGACCTGGGTCGGCTTGCCGTCCGCGCCGAGCATCCGGGGCACGCTGTGCCCATAGATGTCCGCGTCCACGACACCGACCTTGAGGCCGTCGGCCGCCATCGCGGCCGCCAGGTTCACCGTCACCGACGACTTGCCGACGCCGCCCTTGCCGGACGCCACCGCGTACACCCGGGTCAGCGAGCCGGGCTTGGCGAACGGCACCTCGCGCTCCGCCGTACCGCCGCGCAGCGACGACGTGAGCTCCTTGCGCTGTTCGTCGCTCATCACGTCGAGCGTGACGTCGACGCGGCTGACGCCTTCGACCTTCGCCACCGCTTCGGTCACGTTCTTGGTGATCGTCTCGCGCATCGGGCAGCCGGAGACCGTGAGATAGACCGTGACAGCGACTGCACCGTCAGCGTCGATCTCGACCGACTTCACCATGCCGAGTTCGGTGATCGGACGGTGGATCTCGGGGTCGTTCACTGTCGCCAGTGCTTCGCGCACCGCGTCTTCGGTAGCCATACTGTCGATAGTACGGGTGCGCGCAGCGCTCGTTGCAAGGGTGGTGGCGGGCGGCGGGAGGGCGTTACGGCGCCTGGTGCTACGCGCGAGTAGCACCCGTCAGCGGTCTTCGTCACTCTCGGGCGGGTACAGGGCCCGCCGGTCGTGCAGGTCCCTCGCGAGGTCCTCCAGTTCGGAGCGGATCCAGTCGCGAGTGGCGACCTCGCCGAGACCCATTCGCAGCGACGCGATCTCCCGGGTGAGGTACTCGGTGTCCGCGATGGAGCGCTCGTTCTGCTTGCGGTCCTGCTCGTAGGTGACCCGGTCGCGGTCGGCCTGCCGGTTCTGCGCGAGCAGGATGAGCGGGGCCGCGTACGAGGCCTGGAGCGACAGCATCAGCGTCAGGAAGATGAACGGGTACCCGTCGAACCGCCACCCCACGGGCGCGGAGATGTTCCACGCCAGCCAGGTGATGATGAACAGTGTCATCCAGAGGATGAAGCGCCAGGTGCCCAGGAACCGGGCGATCCGCTCGGAGAGCCGACCGAACGACTCGGGGTCGTAATGGGGCAGCAGCCGCCGCCGCGGGGCCTTCGGCTGGTCCAGCCGGTAACGGGGCGGGCGTGCGATGCCCGAGGCACCCGCCGGCGCCCCCTTCGAGCGGTCCTCACCGGCCACGCGCGATCTCCTCCTCACCGTGGAAGTCGGTCTCCCGCCAGTCCTCGGGCAGCAGGTGGTCGAGCACGTCGTCGACGGTCACCGCGCCGAGCAGTGATCCGCTCTCGTCCACGACCGGCACGGATACCAGGTTGTACGCGGCCAGATAGCTCGTCACGTCCGGCAGCGGAGTGTCCGGTGTGAGGGGGACGAGATCGCTGTCGACGATCGAGCTGACCAGGGCGTACGGCGGATCCCGCAGCAGTCGCTGGAAGTGCACGGTGCCCAGGTACTTGCCGGTCGGTGTCTCGTCGGGGGAGCGGCACACGTACACCTGGGCGGCGAGCGCCGGGGACAGGTCCGCCTGCCGGACCCGCGCGAGCGCGTCGGCGACCGTCGCGTCCGGCCGCAGAATGATCGGCTCGGTGGTCATCAGACCGCCCGCGGTCCGTTCCTCGTACGACATGAGGCGCCGCACATCCGCCGCGTCGTCCGGCCGCATCAGCGTCAGCAGCCGCTCCTTGTCCTCCTCGGGGAGTCCGGACAGCAGATCGGCGGCGTCGTCCGGGTCCATGGCCTCCAGGACATCGGCGGCGCGCTCCTCCTTGAGCTTGCCGATGATCTCCACCTGGTCGTCCTCGGGGAGCTCCTCCAGGACATCGGCGAGCCGGTCGTCGTCGAGCGCGGCGGCGACCTCGGCCCGCCGCTTCGGCGACAGATGGTGCAGCGCGTTGGCCACGTCCGTCGGGCGCAGCCGCTCGAACGTGGCGACCAGGGACTCGGCGCCCTGCCCGCCCTCCTCCAGCGAGAACCCGCTGACCGCCGACCACTCCACCGTCAGCGTCTCGCCCTTGCGCCGGAGCGCACCGCCCTTGCCCCTGCGTACAAAGTACTTGTCGATCTCCCAGTCGCGGCGGGCCGGGAGCTGCTGGATGGCGACATCGAGGACGGTGACCTCCTCGCCGGTCTCCACGAGGCGTACGCGCCGGTCGAGGAACTCGCCGAGCACCAGGCGTTCGGTCGGCCGCTGTTCGAAGCGCCTCATGTTGACCACACCGGTGGTGATGACCTGACCGGACTCGATCCCCGTGACCCGGGTGATCGGGAGGAAGATCCGGCGGCGGCTGAGCACTTCGACGACCAGGCCGAGCAGCCGGGGCGGCCGGCCGCCGACCCGCAACATTGCCACCAGGTCGCGGAGGCGGCCCACCTGATCGCCGTTGGGGTCGAAGACCGGGGCGCCGGCGAGATGCGAGACGAAGACCCGGGGGGCGCCTGCAGCCATGGTGCGCCTCCTTCTTCCGGGTACGACTTTTCTGTCCGGTCCGTTTGACAGCTAATTAACCGTTATGACGGGATCAGGCTAGCCCGTACCGCTCCGGGCTGCCCCGGTGGACCCGTCCGTACGGCTCTCTGCCGGACGGCGTGCACGGCACAGGTACGCTGCCGTCTGCCACCCCCGCCCCGCAGACGAGAGGCAGTGCGCCCGTGACCTCTTCCGCCCCGCCCGTCCGGTTCCGTCGCCGCCGGACCGCCCTCGCCGTTGTGCTCTGCGCGGGGCTGACCGCCACCCTCACGGCGTGCGGAGGCGAGGATCCGGACCAGGGGACCAACGGCGTCGGCAAGCTCGCCGCCACGGAGATCGAGAAGAAGGCGCAGGCCGCCGCAGCCTCTGCCGACGCGGTCCACCTGGCCGGGACGCTGGTCAGCAAGGGCGGCACGTACAAGCTCAATATGCAGCTCAGGGAGAAGGGCGGCACCGGCTCCGTCACCTCGAAGGACAGCACCTTCGAGCTGCTGCGCATCGGTGACGAGCTCTATCTGAAGGCGGACGCCGGGTTCTGGAGCCACGACGAGACGTCCGGCGAGAAGTCCGAGGCCGACAGCGACGCGGGCGGAGCGGCCGCGGACAAGCTCGAGGACAAGTACGTGAAGGTGCCCGAGGACGACCCCACGTACAAGCAGCTGCGCGGCTTCACGGACAAGAAGACCCTGCTCGACGGGCTGCTCGCCCTGCACGGCACCCTCAACAAGGGCGACCGGGAGAAGGTCGGAGCGACCCGGACCGTGCAGATCACGGGCGGCAAGGGCGAGGGCGGCACGCTCGACGTCTCGCTGGAGGGCACACCGTATCCCCTGCGCTTCGCGCGCGGCGGCGGCGGCGGGATCGTGACGCTGTCGGACTGGGGCAGGGAGTTCCCGCTGGAGGCCCCGGCGAAGGGCGACACGGTCGACTACGGACAACAGCTGCCCAAGACGTCCTCCTGAGAGCAGCCCGCACGAGCCGCGGACCGCACGGCCCGGGGCGTCGCCCGGCGGATCGCGGGCGGCAGGTTTCGCCCCGTCAGCCCTTGCGGCCCCGCTTCAGCAGTCGCGGCAGCCCGGCCGGCACCGGCCGCCGTGTGGTCGCGGATGTCGGGAGCGGCGGTGCCGCCAGTGAGCCGTCCGGCAGCTCCGTACGGAATTCGCCGGGGGTCAGCCGCAGCACCCGGCACTCGCGCGCCCACCGCTCCGTCATCTGCTCGGCGTCCGGCGCGTTCAGCCGCTTGCCCTTGAGCTCGGCGACCGCGGCCTCCCACTCCTCGGAGTGCGGCGCGAGCTCCGACACGGCAGCCGTCCAGGCGATCAGCCGGCCCCCCTTGTCCTTGCTGCGCACGGTCACCTCGGCGGCGGACCCGTCGGCGAGACCGGCCGGCAGCGGCTGCTCACCGGGGCCGTCGCCGACCAGATGCGCCGCGCCCTCGTGCCATACGTGCCACAGGGCCCGCGCGGGGCCGGCACCCCGCACCCAGATGAGGCCGGACTTCTTCGTGGCCTCCTCGACCAGGGCCCGGCCCAGCGGCACGTCAGCGGCAGCAGCAGTCATACCTGAACTCTATTAGAGCCAGCCGTTGCGCTTGAGCGTGCGGTGGATGGAGAAGCAGACCACTCCGATGACGCCCAACACCATCGGGTAGCCGTACCGCCAGCCCAGCTCGGGCATGTGCTTGAAGTTCATGCCGTAGACGCCGCAGATCATCGTCGGTACGGCGACGATGGCCGCCCAGGACGTGATCTTGCGCATGTCCTCGTTCTGCGCGACGGTCGCCTGCGCCAGGTTGGCCTGGAGGATCGAGTTCAGCAGTTCGTCGAAGCCGATGACCTCTTCGTGCACCCGCGCCAGGTGGTCGGCGACGTCACGGAAGTACTTCTGGATGTCGGGGTCGATCAGTCGCATCGGCCGCTCGCTCAGCAGCTGCATCGGCCGCAGCAGCGGTGATACGGCCCGCTTGAACTCCAGGACCTCACGCTTGAGCTGGTAGATCCGGCCCGCGTCCGAGCCGCGCGGGCTGCCCTTCGCGGGAGTGGAGAAGACCTCGATCTCCACCTCGTCGATGTCGTCCTGGACGGCGCCCGCCACCGCGATGTAACCGTCGACCACATGGTCGGCGATGGAGTGCAGCACCGCGGAGGGCCCCTTGGCCAGCAGCTCGGGGTCGTCCTGCAGCCGGTGCCGCAGCGCGCGCAGCGAGCCGTGGCCGCCGTGCCGCACGGTGATGACGAAGTCCCGGCCGGTGAAGCACATCACCTCGCCGGTCTCCACGACCTCGCTGGTCGCGGTGAGTTCGGCGTGCTCGACGTAGTGGATGGTCTTGAAGACGGTGAACAGCGTGTCGTCGTACCGCTCCAGCTTCGGCCGCTGGTGGGCGTGGACGGCGTCCTCGACGGCGAGCGGGTGGAGACCGAACTCCCGGGCGATACCGGCGAATTCCTCCTCGGTCGGCTCGTGCAGGCCGATCCAGGCGAAGCCGCCCTCCTCCCGCACCTCGAGCATCGCCTCGTGCGGCGTGCGGCAGGAGCCGCTCTCCACGCGCCGTCCGTCGCGGTAGACCGCGCAGTCGACTACCGCGCTGGAGGCGGACGGGTCACGGGTGGTGTCGTAACTGTTGTGCAGGGCGTTGCTCTTGCGCAGGGACGGGCGCACGGCGGCGCGCAGGTCGCGGATCATCGACATGGCTGGCTCCTTCACGGAGGGCCGTCGTCGGGCACGTGGAACAGCCCGGAATGGGGACGTGTGCTCACGTCCGCAAAGCGGGCGGCACCGCAGCGGCACGATGACGGCGTTCGCTACAGACAGGCAAATTCGCTACAGACAGGCAAAGGGGGGGGGGTGCTCTTCCGCCGTGCGCAATGCCTTGGGCCTTGACCGAGAAGGCTTCAGATCACCGAAGAGAGGTGAGATACGGAAGAGCGGTTGGTACTGCACGGTCGACTTCGATCCATGGCAGCCCCACCTCCTCCAGCCGGTCCCCCGTGGGGGATGACGTGTCGTCGGGGCTGAGAGCGACGCTTCTGCGTGCTGCCCCGACCAGCGGCCAAGACTATCAGCCGACTGAGGGCCAATCCCTTACTTTGCCCGTTCCATACGCGTCCTATGCTCGCGGGATGGGAGAAATTCTTGCTCTGGTCGAGGCCCGGCTGCTCACGGCCCTCGGTGAACCCGACGCGCGCGCGGCGGTGACGTTCCTCGGAACGGACCGCATCGAGGTGCTCCGCTTCGTCGATGGTGACGTGGTGCGCTACGCCACGCTCGGCATGTCCGCACAGCCGATGGCCGACCCGACCGCGACCCTCGCGGACCCGGTGAAGGGGCCGCGCGCCGAGCTGATCCTCTCCTTGCGCGCCGGACTCGCGGACACCGACAAGGTGCTGCGCCCGCTGGCCGTGCTGGCGGCCTCCCCGCAGGTCGAGGGGGTGATCGTGGCCCCCGGCGCCTCGCTGGAGGTGGGCGAACCGCTGTGGCCCGGGGCTCCGTTCAGCTCCGTACTGGTCGCCGAGCCGGGCGGACTGGTCGAGGACCTGGAGCTGAATGAGCCTGCGCCGCGCAGCGGCTCCGTGAGCGGCGGTGGCCGGGAGACGGGCGGGCCCATGGAGCCGGTGCGGTTCCTGCCGCTGCTGCCGATGACGCGCAACGAGGCCGCGTGGAAGCGGGTCCGGGGCGCGCAGGAGCTCCAGGAGCGGTGGCTGTCGCACGGCACGGATCTGCGAGATCCGCTGCGCGGCTCCGTGGACCTGGACTGAGAGCCTGTCGGGTGACGTCCGCTCTCCGATCGAAGGTCACCCGACAGGCTCTGAGACGCACCTCATCGCGGGTCGGGCATACGGGAAGCCCCGCCGCGCGGCCAGGAGGGGGAGCCGCGGGCGGGGCAGAACCGGGTTGGGGCGGTGGTCAGTTGGCGAAGACGGTGACACCGTCCTCGGTGGCGTGCTTCGGCTGCAGCTCCTCCGCCTCGTGGCTCAGCGCCGTACGCCGGATCCAGACGACGACCGCACCGACCACGGCCGCGATCGCGGCGACCACGAACGGGATGTGGATGTTGCTCCACTCCTCGATCTTCGGGGCGAGGTACGGAGCGGCGGCGGCGGCGAACCAGCGGACGAAGTTGTAGCCGGCACTCGCCACCGGGCGCGGCGCGTCCGACACCCCGAGCGCCAGCTCCGTGTAGACGGTGTTGTTCATGCCGATGAAGGCGCCGGAGACGATCGTGCAGATGATGGCGGCGGTGTGGTTGCCGTATCCCAGGATCACCAGGTCGGCGGCGAGCAGCACCAGCGAGGCGCCGAGCACCTTCAGCGATCCGAAGCGCTTCTGCAGCCGCGGGGCGACGAGCACCGAGAAGACCGCGAGCAGCAGGCCCCAGGCGAAGAAGACCGCGCCCGACTTGTACGGCGTCATGTTCAGCACGAACGGCGTGAACGCCAGGATCGTGAAGAACGCGTAGTTGTAGAAGAACGCCGATGTCGCGACGGAGGCCAGGCCACCGTGGCCGAGCGCCTTGATCGGGTCGAGCAGCGAGGTCTTCTTGGCGGGCTTGGGCTGTTCCTTCAGGAACAGCGTGATGCAGATGAAGCCGATCGCCATCAGCGCGGCCGTGCCGAAGAACGGGTAGCGCCAGCTGGCGTCGCCGAGCAGGGCGCCGAGCAGCGGTCCGCAGGCCATGCCGAGGCCGAGCGCCGACTCGTACAGCAGGATCGCCGCCGCGCTGCCACCGGCCGCCGCACCGACGATCACGGCGAGTGCGGTCGATACGAAGAGCGCGTTGCCCAGACCCCAGCCGGCCCGGAAGCCGACGAGTTCGGCGACGGACGACGAGGTGCCGGAGAGCGCGGCGAAGACGACGACGAGCGCGAGGCCGGTCAGCAGCGTCTTGCGGCCGCCGATCCGGCTGGACACGAAGCCGGTGACGAGCATCGCGACGGCGGTGATCAGGAAGTACGAGGTGAAGAGCAGCGACACCTGGCTCGGCGTCGCCTCCAGGCCCTTGGCGATGGACGGCAGAATCGGGTCCACCAGACCGATTCCCATGAACGCGACAACAGAGGCGCCCGCCGTGGCCCAGACGGCCTTCGGCTGGCGCAGGATGCTGCCCGCTCCCTGATCGAACGGATCCTCTCCTTGCATGCGCTTCTCGCTCTCCACTAGATCGTTGCGGTGTACACAGAATAAGTTAGAGGGTCTAATGAATGCAAGTTACATCTAAATGGGCAGGTGGGGGCCACACTGCGGACGGGTGATCATCCTTGACGCGGCGACGGTCGAGGAGGACCGTTGGTCGCTATGAGGGGCGAACCCAGTTGCCCGAAGTGTGGAGGCCGGGTGAGGGCGCCCGGTCTCTTTGCCGACACCTGGCAGTGCTCCGTGCACGGCAGCGTGCAACCGTTGCAGCCGGCCATCCCGCCCAGCGTCGAGGCGCTGGGGGCGGTGGTGCGCCGGGCCGAGGTGCCGGTGTGGATGCCCTGGCCGCTGCCGGTGGGCTGGCTGTTCACCGGTGTGGCGAGCGCGGGTGACGACCGCAGCGGCGGTCGCGCCACCGTCGTCGCCTGCTCCGGTCCCGGTCCGGTCGGCGGCATCGGCGAGCTGCTGCTCGTCACCGAGGAACTCGGCGTCGGACTCGGGGCGCGCTACGCGGGCATCGACGGCCCCGACCCCGGCCCGCATCTGGACGTCGACGGCCCGCCGGACGTCAAGATGCTCGCCGCCGGACGCCCTACCCCGCTCTGGCACGTCAAGGGGGCGCCGGAGGACCGTGCGGTCTTCGCGGGTGAGGCGCGCGGGCTGTGGCTCTGGGCGATCGTCTGGCCCGAGCAGTCCGGACTCCTGATGTACGACGAGCTGGTGCTCGCCGATCTGCGCGAGGCCGGGGGAGAGATGGACCTGGTGCCGTGCGGGGCGCTCACCCCGCGCCTGATCAACTGAGACCGACCGGATCGGGGCGCTGCGCGGGACCTGGCGCCGAGGGTCATCGGGCCCGTCCGGGTACCGCTCGAATGCCGGTTATCCTGGAACGTCCCCCCTGTCCGGCCCCGAGCACTGGAGTACGCGTCGTGCGCATCGACCTGCACACCCACTCCACCGCTTCGGACGGCACGGACAGCCCCGCCGAGCTGGTGCGCAAGGCCGCGGCCGAGGGCCTCGACGTCGTCGCCCTCACCGATCACGACACCGTGCGCGGGCACGCCGAGGCGATCGCCGCACTACCCGAGGGGCTCACCCTCGTCACCGGCGCGGAGCTCTCCTGCCGGATCGACGGTGTGAGCCTGCACATGCTGGCGTACCTCTTCGACCCCTACGAGCCCGAGCTGGCCCGCGAACGCGAGCTGGTACGGGACGACCGGGTGCCGCGCGCCCGGACGATGGTGGGCAAGCTCCGGGCGCTCGGCGTTCCGATCGAGTGGGAGCAGGTCGCGAGGATCGCCGGGGACGGATCGGTCGGCCGGCCGCACATCGCCGCCGCGCTCGTCGAGCTCGGCGTCGTCGGGACGGTGTCCGATGCCTTCACGCCCGCATGGCTCGCCAACGGCGGACGCGCGTACGCCGAGAAGCACGAACTCGACCCCTTCGACGCGATCCGGCTGGTCAAGGCCGCCGGTGGCGTCACCGTCTTCGCCCACCCGCTCGCCGTCAAGCGCGGTGAGGTGGTGCCGGAGTCGTCGATCGCCCGGCTCGCCGCCGCGGGCCTCGACGGCATCGAGGTGGACCACATGGACCATGACGAGGTGACCAGGGCCAGGCTGCGCGGGCTCGCCCGGGAGCTGGGGTTGCTGACGACCGGGTCCAGCGACTACCACGGCAGCCACAAGACCGTCGGGCTCGGCGAGTACACCACCGACCCCGAGATCTACGGCGAGATCACCCGGCGCGCCACGGGAGCCTTCCCGGTGCCGGGCGCCGGTGGATCCTGCCCCGTGTAACGACGACGCAGGCGTGACCACGCACACATGACCACGCACGCGTAGGTCCGCGTCGGGGCCGGGGCGTGAGGCCCTGGACCGCCCCGCCCCGCGGTCGGACCGCGTAGCACCACCCGTTCCATCCGCGCGTCCCGCGCCCCCACCTCCACGTTCCACTTCCGCGCACCCGGCCGTCAGGCCGCCGTCATGGCTTCGGGGCGCGCTCCTTCAGGCCGTAACCCGCTCTCTTCTCGCAAGGCTCACTGTGTTCGACGTCGCTGTCTTCGGATCCCTTTTTCTCACGCTTTTTGTGATTATGGATCCGCCCGGGATCACCCCGATCTTTCTCGCCCTCACCGCCGGCCGACCCGCCAAGATGCAGCGCAGGATGGCGCTGCAGGCCGTGGCCGTCGCCTTCGGTGTGATCGCCGTCTTCGGCGTGCTCGGCCAGCAGATCCTCGACTATCTGCATGTCTCCGTGCCCGCCCTGATGATCGCGGGCGGACTCCTGCTGCTGCTGATCGCGCTCGATCTGCTCACCGGCAAGACCGACGAGCCGACGCAGACGAAGGACGTCAATGTGGCGCTCGTACCGCTCGGCATGCCGCTGCTCGCCGGGCCCGGTGCGATCGTGTCGGTGATCCTCGCGGTGCAGCATGCCGACAGCGTGGGAAGCCAGCTCGCGGTCTGGACGGCGATCATCGCCATGCACATCGTGCTCTGGCTGGCCATGCGCTACTCGCTGCTGATCATCCGGGTCATCAAGGACGGCGGTGTGGTACTGGTGACCAGGCTCGCCGGAATGATGCTCTCCGCCATCGCCGTACAGCAGATCATCAACGGCGTCACCCAGGTCATCCAGAACACCTGACGGCGCTCGCGGACATCACAGCGCCCCCGTACGGAAGAATTCCGTGCGGGGGCGCTTCGTCTTTGAGCGTCGTTATGCGTTACGAAGCCGAGGTTTCGGCCGGGCGGATATAGATGCGCTGGCCTATGGCTGCGGCCTGCTGCACGATCCGGTTGACGGAGGCGGCGTCCACGACGGTGCTGTCCACGGCGGTACCGTCGACATCGTCGAGTCGCATGATCTCGAAGCGCACAAGGCTTCCCTTCGTCTGATCCTCCTGCTGGAGAACTACTGGGAGGACGGGTGACCCGTCCACAAGGACGAGAGCGCCCGACACCGCTGTCCTGCGCTCCACGAGATGTACAACGGCTTGCCAACCGCAAACATTCCCTACGCTAAGGAAATTTTTTGGATGTCTAAGTATCAGCTCACCGAGCATGCGCCGACGAGGTCCACGATGAGGCCTACGACGAGGCCCGAATGAACGAGGCAGAGATCCGCGAGCGCCTGGACCGCACCAACGAGCTGCTCCAGCGCGTGCTCGCCGAGGTGTCGAAGACGCCCTCGACCCATGCGATCTTCGTGGACGCGGGCTATGTGTACGCCGCGGCCGGACTGCTCGTCACCGGCACCGAGGACCGCCGCTCCTTCGACCTCGACGCGGAGGGACTGATCGAGGCCTTCATCGACAAGGCCCGCACGATCTTCGCGGACAGCAGGCTGCTGCGCGTCTACTGGTACGACGGAGCCAGGCGGCGCATCCATACCGTCGAGCAGCAGTCCATCGCCGAACTCCCCGACGTCAAGGTCAGACTCGGCAACCTCAATGCCAACAACCAGCAGAAGGGCGTCGATTCGCTGATCCGCACCGACCTCGAATCGCTCGCCCGGCACCGCGCCATCAGCGACGCGGCACTGGTCGGCGGCGACGAGGACCTGGTGTCCGCGGTCGAGGCGGCGCAGGGGTACGGGGCCCGGGTTCACCTGTGGGGCATCGAGGCGGGGGAGGGGCGCAACCAGGCCGAACCGCTGCTCTGGGAGGTCGACAGCCAGCGCACCTTCGACCTGGACTTCTGCCGCCCGTATGTCACCAGACGCCCCGTCACCACCTACGAGGAGGACACCCCCGCGCCCTCGCGCGAAGATGTCCGCTTCGTCGGTGCGCAGATCGCCGCGGCCTGGCTGGCCGCCCGGGGCCGGGACTCCCTCGCCGATCTGCTGCCCGGACATCCGTACCTGCCGGGCTCGGTCGACCAGGACCTGCTGGTCGAGGCCGAGCGGCTGTTGCAGCACTCGCTGCGCGGCCACGCGCATCTGCGGCGGGCCCTGCGCGACGGCTTCTGGCAGCACCTCCAGGCGCAGTACTGAGCCCGCTCGCGCTTGTCGGCTACAGGCTGTTCCAGAAGGCGACGAGCGCGGCCGCCGTCTCCCCGGGGCGGTCCGTGTTGGGGGAGTGCTCGGCGCCCGCGATCCGGGTACGGCGCGCACCCAGCCGCTGTGCCATCTCGTCGAGGAGCGGTACCGGCCAGGTGTCGTCGCGTTCGCCGGAGAGCACATGGACCGGAAGTGGTACGGCGGCGAGTTCGGCCACCCGGTCCGGCTCGGTCGCCAACTGGCGGCCGGTGGCGATCAGCTGGGCGGGCCGGTGGCGCAGCCAGCGCCGGCGCAGGGCCTCGCCGTCGGTCGCCGCTTCCTCGGGCGGGTCGAGCGCGCGCATCGCCTCCCACACCTCGGCCATGGTCAGCGCCGTGAGCGCATCGCTGAGCACCTTCACCTTGAGCTGCTGGGCCTCGGCGACCTGGGCGGGTCCGGACGACATGAGGGTCAGTGAACGGAACGGTGCGGCGTCGAGCAGCACGGCGGCGCGGGCGATCTGCCCGCCGAGCGAGTGCCCGACCAGATGTACGGTGCCGTCGTCGGGGGCGCCGAGTGCGGCGGCCTGCGCGAGCACGTCGCGGGCCAACTCGCCCTGTGCGTAAGTCTCCTGACGGTCCGTCCCATCGGTTTCGTACTGCCCGCGACCGTCCACGGCGACGGTGCGGTACCCGGCCGCCGAGAGTGGTTCGAGGAGTGCGATGAAGTCCTCCTTGCTGCCTGTGTACCCGGGTAGCAGGAGGGCGGTGCCACGCGACACGGTGCTCGGCGAGGCGTCCAGTACGGCGAAGTCCCCGCGCGCGGTGCGGAGCTGGTGGGCTTGGGCGCAGGGGGGCGGAGTGAAGGTGTGCGGCCGACTCATGGGACGAGGTTAAGCCGTGAAACGCCGGACGGGCTTGAGGATGTCCTCAAGCCCGTCCCGCGAAATCAAGCGCACTCAGCCCTCGGTCTTGACGGCAGTCGCACGCGGTGCCCGCCGCCTTCGCGGCTTCGCCTCGCCCTCGGCGGCCGGGGCCTGCGCCGCGGTCTCCGTCTTCGGCTTGGCAGCCGCACGGGTGCGGCGGCGCGGCTTGGTCTCCGGGGTGGGCTCGGAGATCGGCGCGATCTGGAAGTCGACCTCGTCCTCGACCGGCTTGACGACGCGGGTGCGGCGACGCGGCTTCGTCACCGTCTTCGCCTCGGGCACCGGATCGGCGATGGGGGCGATCTGGAAGTCGACCTCCTCCGCGACCGGCGTCGCCACGGTGCTCCGGGCGCGGCGGCGACGCGGCTTGGCCTCGGTCGCGGGCTCGGCCTTGATCTCGGCCTCGGCCTTGACCTCGGTCTTCGTCGCCACGGCGGCGGCCGGAGCCTCCACCGTGCTCACCGCGGCCTCGGCCGTGACGTCCGCGGCACCGACGCGGGTGCGGCGACGGCGGCGCGGCGTACGCGGCTCCGGCGCGGTGTCCTCGGCCACCTCGGTGGACGGTGCGGGAACCGTGGCGGTGGTCTCCTCGACGGTGGAGACGGCGGAGCCGCCCCGCGTACGACGGCGCTGACGCGGCGTTCGCGGCGCACGCTCCTCGCGGACGGCGGGCGCCGACGATGCGGCGGACTTGCGGCCGCGGCCGCCCGTCTCGCCGAGGTCCTCGACCTCCTCGGCGCGCAGACCCGCACGGGTCCGCTCGGAACGCGGCAGGACACCCTTGGTGCCGGCCGGGATGTCGAGCTCCTCGAAGAGGTGCGGCGACGTGGAGTACGTCTCGACCGGGTCGTTGAACTTCAGGTCGAGCGCCTTGTTGATGAGCTGCCAGCGCGGGATGTCGTCCCAGTCGACCAGCGTGATCGCGATGCCCTTGGCGCCGGCACGGCCGGTGCGGCCGATGCGGTGGAGGTACGTCTTCTCGTCCTCCGGCGACTGGTAGTTGATGACGTGGGTCACACCCTCGACATCGATACCGCGGGCCGCGACGTCGGTGCAGACGAGCACATCCACCTTGCCGTTACGGAACGCGCGCAGCGCCTGCTCACGCGCGCCCTGGCCCAGGTCGCCGTGGACCGCGCCGGACGCGAAGCCGCGCTTCTCCAGCTGCTCGGCGATGTCGGCGGCGGTGCGCTTCGTACGGCAGAAGATCATCGCGAGACCGCGGCCGTTGGCCTGCAGTATGCGGGAGACCATCTCGGGCTTGTCCATCGAGTGGGCCCGGAAGACGTGCTGCGAGATGTTCGCGACGGTCGCGCCCTCACCATCGGGCGAGGTGGCGCGGATGTGCGTCGGCTGCGACATGTAGCGGCGCGCGAGGCCGATGACGGCGCCCGGCATGGTTGCCGAGAACAGCATCGTCTGGCGCTTCGGCGGAAGCATGGTGATGATCTTCTCGACGTCGGGCAGGAAGCCCAGGTCGAGCATCTCGTCGGCCTCGTCGAGGACGAGGGCACGCACGTGCGAGAGGTCGAGCTTGCGCTGGCCGGCCAGGTCGAGCAGGCGGCCCGGGGTGCCGACGATCACGTCGACACCCTTCTTCAGGGCCTCGACCTGTGGTTCGTAAGCACGGCCGCCGTAGATGGCGAGAACGCGGACGTTTCGCACCTTGCCGGCGGTCAGCAGGTCGTTGGTGACCTGCTGACACAGCTCACGCGTGGGGACGACGACCAGCGCCTGCGGCGCCTCGGTCAGCTGCTCGGGCTTGGCCCGGCCCGCCTCGACGTCCGCGGGGACGGTGACGCGCTCCAGCAGCGGAAGACCGAAACCGAGCGTCTTGCCGGTACCGGTCTTGGCCTGGCCGATGACATCGGAGCCGGAGAGTGCGACGGGGAGCGTCATCTCCTGGATGGGAAAGGGGGACACAATGCCGACGGCCTCAAGGGCCTCGGCCGTCTCGGGAAGAATCCCGAGTTCTCGGAACGTAGTCAGGGTGCTGCCTCTTCTGTGAGACGCGGTCCGAGGCGAACGCTGGGGGTCGTACCGTGCCGGGGTTGGTCATCCGGCCGTGGATGGGCCGGGTGGCGCGGGACCACTGCCGTCGCTCGAGCGCTCGTGCCGCTGAGGGGGCCCCTCATCTGCGGTCGTACGTGGCGTACGCCTCGCGTGGAGGGCTGTCGGGTCGGAGCCGATCGGGCCACCGACCGGGCATCCTCATTCAATTTCGCGTCACCGGTACATCCAAAATACTCAGTAGACGCAATACCACTGTACCCCGGATTCGCGCATCCGTGCTGGGTGCATCGCAAAGGACCCCGCCCAGCAGCGCTGGACGGGGGCTTTCCTGGTGCCAAGCGCGGGCTATTCTGCGCTTCGTGACTCCTCCCCGAGGGGCTTCTCACTCGACTGCGAAGCAGTCTCATGACGGACAAGCCCTGCCCGGCGCATCATGCGTGGCAGGAAAGTATCAGCCGCATGCGATGCTCCGCTGAAATATAGGAAAGGTTGCGCCGTGGCAGAGAGCGAGCACACGGGTATCGCCGCGCAGGACTGGGTCACCGCATCCGTGGAGCCGCAGTACCGGGCAGCGGTGGTGGACCTGCTGGGAGCACTCGCGTACGGAGAGCTGGCGGCCTTCGAGCGGCTCGCCGAGGACGCCAAACTCGCGCCGACGCTGGCCGACAAGGCGGAGCTGGCAAAGATGGCCTCCGCCGAATTCCATCACTTCGAGCGGCTGACGGACCGGCTGACCGCGATCGATGTGGAACCGACGGGCGCGATGGAGCCGTTCGCCAAGGCGCTCGACGACTTCCACCGCCAGACCGCGCCGTCGGACTGGCTGGAGGGTCTGGTCAAGGCGTACGTGGGCGACTCGATCGCCAGTGACTTCTACCGCGAGGTCGCCGCCCGGCTCGACTCGGACACCCGCTTCCTCGTCCTTGCCGTGCTCGACGACACCGGACACGGCAACTTCGCCGTGGAGAAGGTGCGCGCGGCGATCGAGGCCGACCCGCGGGTCGGCGGCCGGCTCGCGCTGTGGGCGCGGCGGCTGATGGGCGAGGCGCTCTCGCAGGCCCAGCGGGTGGTGGCCGACCGCGACGCGCTGTCGACGATGCTCGTCGGGGGTGTGGCGGACGGGTTCGACCTGGCGGAGGTCGGGCGGATGTTCTCGCGGATCACCGAGGCGCACACCAAGCGAATGGCCGCGCTGGGACTGGCGGCGTAGCCGGTCCACCCGGGCCGTCCGGTCGTCCACCCGGGCCGTCCGGTCGTCCGCCCCCACGGGCGGGCCCCGGACGGTCTCAGGCCGCCGCTGAGCGGCTCAGGTGACGATCGCGGGGGCGGACCAGCAACGAGAGCGTCACGACGCCGATCAGCGCCGCGCCGATCAGCGTGGCCACGAGGTGGCCCGGGCCCAGCACCGAGTGCATGAGAAAGGCGCCGAACAGGGCTCCCAGAGCGCCGGTGGTGAGGACGGCACGGCGGGACGGAAGCCGGTCCGCCAGCGAGCGGAGCGCCACCCAGGCGAGGGCGAGTCCGAGCACGACGGAGCCGAGAGGTTCCAAGATCACAGATGATCACCTCGCGTGTTGCGGGGCGGGTAGATCGGTCGATAGCGGTACTACCCGAGGGATGCGGAATGCAACCCTCCTCCGACCGGCTTTGCACGGGAATCGCCCGGCCGACGCATACCCGCCCGACGGAGGCGGCCGACGGGACCCGGCCGACGCAACCCACCGGAACGGAAAGCGGCCCGGTGGGGGTTTCCCACCGGGCCGCTCACACGATCACTGCGTCGAGCGTGTCGCCTACAGCGCGCCGAAGCCCACGCGCCGCGTGCTGGGCTCGCCGATCTCCACGTACGCGATCCGGTCGGCCGGCACCAGAACCTTGCGGCCCTTCTCGTCCGTGAGGCTGAGCAGCGGCGCCTTACCGGTGAGCGCCTCGGCGACCGTGCTCTCGACCTCTTCGGCGGAAAGCCCGCTCTCCAGAACGATCTCCCGGGGCGTGTGCTGCACCCCGATCTTGACCTCCACGGCTATGTCCCTCCGACGGTCAGTCCCTGCGCGGTGAGCCGCGCCGTACGCAGCACACATTAGCCCGCTGAGGGGAGCCGTCAGGGGCCGGTGGGCAACGCCCGCAGCGAACACGGGTGCCCGGCCGGCTCCGTCAGTGCTGATCGATGCCGTGCAGCGGGAAGCCCGCGATGCCCCGCCAGGCCAGCGAGGTGAGCAGCTGCACCGCCGTGTCGCGCGGGATCGCGGACCGGCTGGACAGCCAGTAGCGCGCGACGACCTGGGAGACACCGCCCAGACCGACCGCGAGCAGCATGGACTCGTCCTTGGACAGTCCCGTGTCACCGGCGATGACGTCGGAGATGGCCTCCGCGCACTGGAGCGAGACCCGGTCGACGCGCTCGCGCACCGCGGGCTCGTTGGTCAGGTCCGACTCGAAGACCAGCCGGAAGGCGCCGCCCTCGTCCTCGACGTACGCGAAGTACGCGTCCATCGTCGCGGCGACGCGCAGCTTGTTGTCGGTCGTCGACGCCAGTGCCGTACGAACCGCCTGGAGCAGCGACTCGCAGTGCTGGTCGAGCAGAGCCAGATAGAGCTCCAGCTTGCCCGGGAAGTGCTGGTAGAGCACCGGCTTGCTGACCCCGGCGCGTTCCGCGATGTCGTCCATCGCGGCCGAGTGGTACCCCTGCGCCACGAATACTTCCTGCGCGGCGCCCAGCAGCTGGTTGCGTCGGGCGCGGCGAGGCAGTCGAGTGCCTCGCGGGCGCGCCGCCTCGGTCTGCTCGATGGCTGTCACGCCGCCTCCCAAATTTGTGATCGGACACAGCCTTTCCGTGCACGCTGCGCCACACAGCCATCGTACTTTCGGGTAACCCGGGTGCGCGCGGCGCGGACGCAGAATTTCACGTACCGGACGGCTGCGGTAGCCACAGATTCGTCGACCGGTGGGGCAAAGTGGGGCGTACTAGCGGTAATCGTCTTCATCCTGTGTGACAACACGAGCCTGCTCGGCCGCATCCGCCACATTGGCACGGTCGCGGTCGATGTGGGTGAGCGGTTCGTCGCGTCGCTGCTGGAGATCGGTCCGCTGCTCGGCGGCGTCCACCCTGGGCGTCTCCTCGTCCGGTTCGTCCGGCTGGATGTCCTCGAAGGTCTCCGGGTCACTGGGGTCGACCGACATCGTGACTCCCTTCCTTGCTTCGAGCCTAGGAGCTGGGCCCTCAAGCCGCTATGCGGTCTGTGACCGCGAACACATGAACCGCGGTGTGATCGTCTCGTAACATTGCCGCATGTCTTCGACCGAGCTGCCGGGAGTCCGTGCCGCCGCCGCAGTGGGCCCGACGGTGAGCACCGTGAGGGTCGCGGAGGGGGAGGAGCTGCGCTCCGTCGCGCTGCCCGGGCTGACGCTGACCGTCCGGGGCCGGCCGCCGGAGCGTACCGGGCTGCCGCCCACTCTCTACGTCCACGGGCTCGGCGGCTCCTCGCGCAACTGGTCGGCGCTGATGCCGCTGCTCCAGGACGTGGTGGACGGCGAGGCGGTGGACCTGCCCGGTTTTGGTGATTCGCCGCCGCCGGACGACGGCAACTACTCGGTCACCGGCCACGCCCGCGCCGTGATCCGGTTCCTCGACGCGGCGGAGCGCGGGCCCGTCCATCTGTTCGGCAATTCGCTGGGCGGTGCCGTGGCCACCCGCGTCGCCGCGGTCCGTCCCGACCTGGTGCGCACCCTCACCCTCATCTCACCCGCGCTCCCCGAGATCCGGGTGCAGCGGTCGGCCGCCCCGACCGCACTGCTCGCCGTTCCGGGCGTCGCGTCGCTGTTCGCCCGGATGACCAGGGACTGGACCGCGGAGGAGCGCACGCGTGGCGTCATGGCACTCTGTTACGGCGATCCGGCGCGCGTCTCCGAGTCCGGCTTCCGTGAAGCGGTGGCCGAAATGGAGCACCGGCTGGAACTGCCGTACTTCTGGGACGCGATGGCCCGCTCGGCACGTGGCATCGTCGACGCGTACACGCTCGGCGGTCAGCACGGACTGTGGCGCCAGGCCGAGCGGGTGCTCGCACCGACCCAGCTCGTGTACGGCGGACGGGACCAGCTCGTCTCGTACCGGATGGCACGCAGGGCGTCCGCGGCGTTCCGTGACTCGCGGCTGCTGACACTGCCCGACGCGGGGCACGTGGCGATGATGGAGTACCCGGAGGCGGTCGCCCAGGCGTTCCGGGAACTGCTCGACGAACGCGGCAGGAGCTGATCCGGGGCGTGGGACGACATAGCCGGAAAGGCCCCGAACCCGCGGGCCCCGATATCGAGGCCGCTCTCGCGAACGAGGGCGGCGGCCGCGAGAGCGTCCACCCGGGGCCCGGCAGCGGGCGACGCCGACGGGCGACCGACGCACCGGCCGGCGCCGACGGGCACATCTCGTTCCAGCAGACGGGCCACGTCCGCGGCGGCCACCCCGAGCAGCGTGAGCCCGGCGGCGGCTGGGGGACCGGGCCGCAGCAGATGGTGTCCCGGCGTCAACCACCGGTCGGCACCCGGCCGCTGATACCCGGGCCGCGGCGCGAGTTCGTCGAGGCGTTCGACGCGCCACCCGCTCCGCCCGCGCCTCGTGGGCCTGCCGTCCCGCCGGCCCGGCCGGCCGATCCGAACAGCTCGGTCGGCGAGTGGGCCGAGCAGCCGCGCGGCGGCGCCGCCGCGCCGACGCCCACCGAGAACGGCCGGGAGGGCAAGGGCACCCGGGGCCGTACGTTCACGGGCATCGCGGCCGCCGCGGTGACCACCGTGCTTGCGGTGGTCGTGGCCGGGCAGGTCGCCCACGACGGCGGCGGGACCAGCGCCGCACAGCCCACGGGCGTCGACCGGGACGGCATCGACGGCGCCTCCCGCTCGGACGGCCGGCCGGACCCGAAGGCGGCGCAGACCCAGCCCCTGTCGTACGCGGAGAAGATGGCCAAGGCCTACCCGCTCTCCCCGGAACTCCATGGCTCCGGAAAGTTCGAGGCGGTTCCGGGGGCGGCGAAGGCACCCGGCAAGGGGCACAAGTACCGCTACCGGATCGATGTCGAGAAGGGCCTCGGCCTCGACGCCGCGCTCTTCGCCCGGGCCGTCCAGGAGACGCTCAACGACGACCGCAGCTGGGCGCACGACGGCGCCATGACGTTCGAGCGCATCTCCTCCGGCGCCCCCGATTTCGTGATCACCCTGGCCAGTCCCGGGACCACCGGCGACTGGTGCCGGAAGTCGGGTCTGGACACGACCGAGGACAACGTCTCGTGCGACTCCGCGGCGACCGAGCGCGTGATGATCAACGCCTACCGCTGGGCGCAGGGGTCGTCGACGTTCGGCCCGGACGAACTCTTCGCCTACCGCCAGATGCTGATCAACCATGAGGTCGGTCACCGGCTGGGTCACAACCATGTGAGTTGCCGCACGCCGGGAGCGCTCGCTCCGGTGATGCAGCAGCAGACGAAGTCCCTGGACATCGACGGGATCA
This sequence comes from Streptomyces sp. NPDC111516, assembly GCF_055635345.1. Classification (NCBI taxonomy): domain Bacteria; kingdom Bacillati; phylum Actinomycetota; class Actinomycetes; order Kitasatosporales; family Streptomycetaceae; genus Streptomyces; species Streptomyces sp. NPDC111516. Next base: position 288,402 of record NZ_JBVKBV010000002.1, read on the forward strand.
AGTGCCGCCCCAACGCCTGGGTGCACCCCGGTAGTTGAATCGAAAGGGAAGGGCTCGCGGGGTGCCGGGCCGTCTCCTGAATCGGGACGGGCTCTGCCGGTGGCTTCCGGACCAGGACGATCGCGCCCGCAGGATGTCCACATAGTGAGATCGGTGTCTCATTGCGTGTCGAACACCCCTGGGCGCTGATCCATTCGTGATCCAGTGAGGGGGCGCCTCGGGGAATCGCTTCTTTGGATCGCTCTGACATCAACTGTCTCCACGGATCCGCGCTGTTGAGCTGAGTTGGGGCGCCGTGGACCAGGTGTGCGGAGACCCCCAGAACCCGTACGCCAGGCAGCTCCTGGCGGCCGTACCCGCGCTCGATCCGGCACTCGCGGCGGTGCGCCGCGCAGCCTGCAAGGAGCTGGCCGCTGTCTGACGCTGCGTGACGGGCCGCTCCCATAGCGCGACAGAACGCCATCGGGGCGGGAAAGTTACGACGGTTCACCCCTTTCGGTGGTGCGACGGACAACCGTCCGTCGCACCACCGGCGTATCCGCTTACGGTCGTCCCGCTGCGAGTCGCCATTCCGACGGCGGCCGCCCACAAGGGAGATCGGGGGTGCACTCAATGCGGATCGGACTCCTCACCGACGATGGTTATCCGTATGCGACCGGTGAGTCCAGGCTCTGGTGCGACCGTCTGGTGCGTGGACTCGCGCAGCACGAGTTCGATCTCTTCGCGCTCAGCCGCTCCGCCGAGCAGGAAGAGCAGGGCTGGGTCCCGCTCCCCACACAGGTCAGCCGGGTGCGGACGGTGCCGCTGTGGACGGCCGCCGAGGGCATCCCGGGCATTCGCGCCCCCAAGGGCCTGCTCGCCCGCATGATGACGGGCGGCGGCGGACGCTCGTACGGGCGGCGCGAACGACGGCGCTTCACGGCGCACTTCACGGCTCTCGCGACCTCGGTCTGTGTGGCGGGTGCGACGGGCGCGACGGGTGAGGCGCGTGTGCTGGGGGCGGTGCCCGCGACGCACGATGACGAAGGCGCGAGCAGGGGCGCGGTTCCCTGCGAATCGAGTGGAGAAGGGCGTGCGGGGCTCACGGCCGCCGGTACTGCGGCGGACGCGCAGTTCACGGAGGGGCTGTACGGGCTCGCCGAACTGGCCCGCGAACACGGGGGACTTCCCGCGGCGCTCCGCTCCGAAACCGCCGTACGGGTACTCGAAGCCGCTTGCCGCGCCCCGGGCGCCAGGGGCACCGTCCAGACCGCCACCGTCCCCGACCTGCTCGCCTTCGCCGGGGAGCTCGACCGGGTGCTGCGCCCGCTCTCCCTCGACTGGTACGACGAGGAGAGCCTCGGCGCGGTCGACCTGTGCCACGCCGCATCCGGCGGCGCCGCCGCTCTGCCGGGTCTGCTGGCCAAACGCTTCCTCGGGGTCCCGCTGCTGGTCACCGAGCACGACGTGCGACTGCGGGCGCACTACCTCGCCGCCACCGACACGCCTCTGAGTGCGCCGGTACGCGCCCTGCTCGCCGGCTTCCACGGACGGCTCGCCACCGAGGTGTACCGGCAGGCCGCGATCCTCGCCCCCGGTGACACGCACGCCCGCCGCTGGCAGGAACGGTGCGGTGCCGAGCGCGAGAAGCTGCGCACCATCCACCCCGGCATGGAATCGGACCGGTTCACGGTGCTGGGGGAGAGCGGCGACAGCGGTCCCGACGACACCCTGGTCTGGGTCGGCCGGGTCGAGCCCGACAAGGACCTGATCGCGCTGCTGCACGCCTTCGCGGCGGTACGGAAGGCCGAACCGGACGCCCGGCTGCGGATCATCGGCGCGGCGGCGCAGGGTCCGGAGGGGGCCACGTATCTCGCGCACTGCCAGGCGCTCGCCACCCAGCTGTTCCCCGATGAGGCCACGGACGCGCATGCCGTCGGCGACAACCCGGTCTCCTTCGAAGAGATCGGCGGGGCCGAGGTGCCGGGTCTGCCGGAGGCGTATGGGGCGGGCGGGGTCGTCGTCCTGTCCAGCGTGGTCGAGGGTTTCCCCACCGGTCTCGTCGAGGCGATGTTCTGCGGACGGGCCACGGTGTCGACGGACGTCGGCGCGGTGGTCGAAGTCATCGGCGGCACCGGGCTCGTGGTGCCCCCGCGCAATCCGAAGGCGCTCGCCGACGCCTGCCTCGCGCTGCTGCGCGATCCCGAGCGCCGGGCGCGGCTCGGAGCGGCGGCGCGCGCACGCGCGCTCGAACTTTTCACCGTCGAACAGAACCTCGCGGCATATCGCGGCATCTACCTGGAGCTGATCTCGCACGCCCCGGTGCGCAGGGAGGCCGACGCGGTGGACGCCGACGGCGAACCGCGCCCCTTCGCCACCCCGCCGGAGGCGCATGTCCTGGGCCCGTGGACGGCCTTGGGCGCCGGCGCGGCACGGCTGGTCGACCGCACATCCGACTGGGCCGCCGAGCCCCCGGCCGTCTGCGCGGGAGCGCCGGGAGCGGGGGGCGGCGATGCGTGAACAGGGAACGGACCGGCCGGGCCGCGGTGGCGGAGCGGGACGGTCCGACGCAGTCGGCGACGATCAAGGAGGAGAGGCGATGGGCAGCCCGGCCGAGGTGTCCGACGCGCCCACCCCACCGTCCAACGGCGGGAGCTGGGACCTTCGCTCCCGGGCCCTGGTCTCCGGGAGCTTCCCCTCCGGGACCGTAGTAGAGGACACCGCCGCAGAGGAAGTCGCCACGGAACAGGCCGAGCCCGCCACCACGGAACGGACCGGAACGGGCCGAGCCCCCGAGGAGAGGGCCGTCGAGGAGCGCGCCGCCAAGGACGAAGCCTCCAAGGAGCGGGCCGCCACAGGGAGCGCCGCCGAAGCGCGGACGGCCGCGCCCCGGGCCCCCGAGATCGCGCGCGCCGCTCCGGCGCACAAACTCAACGCCTCGCGCCGCGGTCCCGCCGACCCCGTGAGATCGCTGATGCACCGCCACCGCGAGCTGTGCGAGCGCGCCGTCGATCCCCTGGAGATCGCCGCCGGGCTCGAAGCCCATGGCGTCACCGACCGCGCCGCCGCCCGCTATCGGCACCGCGATGTCTTCTCGCTCGCCGAGGAACTCTTCGCCCGGGTGCCCGCCGTGGCGGGGGAGCCCGATACAGGTCTCCGCGCGCCGGACCACGACACCGGGACACGCGCCGCCTGGTCGCTCCGCGCACTGGTGCCGGGCGCCGCCTGTATCGCGACCGCAGGTGCTCTGAGACTCACCGAGGGGACTCTCGACGGTCAGGGACGGCTCGCGATCGCCCTCACCGGAGCGCTTGTCGCGCTAGGCGGCCTCATCCTCAGCCTGCGCAGCGGCCCCCTGCACGCCGTGGGCGGCTCCTCGGGGACAGCCCATGTGTACGGCTGCTGGCTCCTCGGTTATGTCCTGTACGGCGACGCGCTCCTCGACCAGGTGCTCAGCGGAGGCCCCGAAGGCTCCTGGACGGTCACCCCCGCACCGCTGCTGGGGCTGGCGCTCTCCGTCGCCCCGGCCGCCTGGTGCGCGCACTTCTTCTCCGTACACGCACACCGCAAACTGATCGGAAGCCGCGCGCTGGAGGAGTTCGCCGCAGGTGTGCGCCCGCTGCTGTTCGGAGCCGTCGCGCTCCACCTGTGTGCGCTCGCCGGACTGCTCTACCTCGCGCACCTGGGATACGGGGGCGGCGGCCCTTTCGTGGGGGCGGCCGCGCTCGGTGTGCTGCTCCTGCTGGCCCGGCTGCTGACCGTGCACGGCTTCCCCGAACCCGCGACCGTCGGACTCGCCGCCGCCTGCGCCGTCGAAGCACTGGCACCCGCCCTGGTCCTGACCGGGCGGCTGCCCGGCCTGCACTTCCTCGCCCGCCCCGTCGACGCCCTGGTCATGGCGGAAGGCACCGGAGCCGTACCAGCCCTCGCCTGTGGCGCGGCCGCGCTCGGCCTGCTGATCACCGCCGCCGTCGTCCTGTCCAGGGCATCCGCCCACGCCCGAGCCCAGCCCGACGACGAACCCGTAGCAACGGGTGACCGAAGCCGCTCCACCGCTCCCCTGTAAGCCCCCCGCATAAGAACCCCCCCACATAAGAACCCCCCATAAGAGCGACCCCGCACAAGAACCACCCACATGCCCCGCGGAGCCGGCCCGCGGGTCCCTTCCCTGTACCGCACCACACGTCACTTCCTCAAGGAGATACCGGACATGACCCCCCAATCCCCCGCACCGGCAGCCCGCCGTCGGCACCGAGGGGGCGCGCGATGAGGGTGCTGCTGCTCGGAGCCAATGGATTCCTCGGCCGGTTCGTGGCCGACCGCCTGCTCGCCGACCCCGCCGTGCATCTCACGGCGCTCGGCCGTGGCGACGACGCCGACGTGCGGTTCGACCTCGCCGGCGGCAGCCCCGGCGCGCTGACCCGCTTCCTGGACGCCGTCCACCCCGGCGTCGTCGTCAACTGCGCGGGCGCCACCCGCGGCGGAGCCCGCGATCTGACCCGCCACAACACCGTTGCCGTCGCCACCGTCTGCGAGGCGATGCGACGCAGCGGCTGCACGGCCCGGCTCGTCCAGGTCGGCTGTTCGTCGGAGTACGGGCCCTCGCAGCCCGGCTCATCGACCGCGGAGGACGCGATTCCGCGCCCCGGCGGCCCGTACGGCGTCAGCAAGCTCGCCGCTACCGAACTCGTCCTCGGCTCCGGCCTCGACGCGGTCGTGCTGCGCGTCTTCTCGCCGGTCGGCCCCGGCACCCCGGCCGGTTCCCCGCTCGGCAGGCTCGCCGAGGCGATGCGCAGGGCCATGCAGTCCGGTGACGGCGAACTGAAGCTCAGCGGCCTCGGCGTGCAGCGCGACTTCGTCGACGTACGCGATGTCGCGCGCGCCGTGCACGCCGCCTCGCTGTCCGCGGCGCAGGGCGTCGTCAACATCGGCACCGGCCGCGCCGTGCGGCTCCGGGACGCGGCCGCCGTCCTCGCCAGGGTCGCCGGATACGCGGGCGCACTCCACGAACTCGACGCGCCCCCGCCCCGGCTGCCCATCGGCGCCCCGCGGTCCTCGACCGAGTCGGTCATCGAGCACCTCTCGGCGACCCCGTCCCCCTACCCGGACGGCTGCGGCGCCTGGCAGCAGGCCGATGTGCGCACCGCCAGGGACCGGCTCGGCTGGCGCCCCCGGATCAATCTGGAGGAGTCCCTGGCCGACATCTGGATGGAGGCGGCGTGCCGTATCTGACCTCCACCGGCACCGCCCGCCGGACCGGCGGCGCCGAACGACTCGGCTTCGGCGTCCCCGGTTACGCGCATCCGCTGCTCGCCCGCACCGAGTGGGCCGAGCTCACCCGCCCCGGCACCCTGCTGCACTGGGCGGTCCTCAACATCGACGACGGGCCGGGTGCCTGCCCCGACCCGCACTGTCTGGAGGCCGCGGGCCGGCTCCGCAATGCCCGGGAACGGGCCCTGCACGGCGGGACCCCGCAGGACTCCGCCCGGGCCGCGGGCGGCCGACTGCTCGGCCATCTCGATCTGGCCTTCGGCAGCCGCCCCTTCGGAGAGCTGATCGCCGACGCGCAGTCCTTCCTCGACTGGTACCGCGTCGACGGCTTCTATCTCGGCCGGTGTCCGGCCGGCCGTGCCGAACTCCCGGCCGTTCGCCGTCTCACCAGCACACTCGCCGCGCTCCTCGAACACGACGAAGGCGGGGAGGGGCACGGTCCGCTGGTGCTGGGGCTGGGCACCCATCCGCATCCGGGCTATGCCGAGGCCGCCGACCAGCTGGTCACCTTCTCCGGCCCCTGGACCGACTACCGCTGGTCACAGGTGGCGGAGTGGACCGCCGCCTATCCGCCGGAGCGGTTCGCGCACTTCGTCCACGGCGTTCCGCGCACCCATCTCGAAGAGGCCATGCGCATCGCCCGCTGGCAGGGCGCGGGCACGATCTTCTTCACGGACCGGGACGGACAGCACGGGCGGGACGGACGGCACGGACAGACCGATCCTTTCGCGGCGCTGCCCGGGTACTGGGACGAAATCGTCTCGCGGATCGGACCGGGTATCTCGGAATGAGAAGGGGCGTGGCAGTGTTACGGCAAGAACAACCGTACGTAGCTGAAGTACGTAGAAACCGACCACCTGCATTGTTGAGGTTCCTGTGTCGCTGCCACCCCTGGTCGAGCCAGCTGCTGAGCTCACCGTCGACGAGGTCCGCAGGTACTCCCGCCACCTGATCATCCCGGATGTGGGGATGGACGGGCAGAAGCGGCTGAAGAACGCGAAGGTGCTCTGTGTCGGCGCGGGCGGTCTCGGTTCGCCGGCCCTGATGTACCTGGCCGCCGCCGGTGTCGGCACGCTCGGCATCGTGGAGTTCGACGAGGTCGACGAGTCGAACCTGCAGCGCCAGATCATCCACAGTCAGGCCGACATCGGCCGTTCCAAGGCCGAGTCCGCCAAGGACTCGGTGCTGGGCATCAACCCGTACGTGAACGTGGTCCTCCACGAGGAGCGGCTCGAAGCCGACAACGTGATGGACATCTTTGCCCAGTACGACCTGATCGTGGACGGCACGGACAACTTCGCCACCCGCTATCTGGTCAACGACGCAGCCGTACTGCTGAACAAGCCGTACATCTGGGGCTCGATCTACCGGTTCGACGGCCAGGCGTCCGTCTTCTGGTCCGAGCACGGCCCCTGCTACCGCTGCCTCTACCCGGAACCGCCCCCGCCGGGCATGGTTCCCTCGTGCGCCGAGGGCGGCGTGCTCGGGGTGCTCTGCGCCTCCGTCGGCTCCATCCAGGTCACCGAGGCCATCAAGCTGCTCGCCGGTATCGGCGACCCGCTGGTCGGCCGGCTGATGATCTACGACGCCCTGGAGATGCAGTACCGCCAGGTCAAGGTCCGCAAGGACCCCGACTGCGCGGTCTGCGGCGAGAACCCGACCGTCACCGAGCTCATCGACTACGAGGCCTTCTGCGGCGTGGTGTCCGAGGAGGCCCAGGAGGCGGCGCTCGGCTCCACGATCACTCCCAAGCAGCTCAAGGAGTGGATCGACGCGGACGAGAAGATCGAGATCATCGACGTCCGTGAGCCGAACGAGTTCGAGATCGTCTCGATCCCCGGCGCCCGGCTGATCCCGAAGAACGAGTTCCTGATGGGCAACGCCCTCCAGGACCTCCCGCAGGACAAGCGCATCGTCCTGCACTGCAAGACCGGTGTCCGCAGCGCCGAGGTCCTCGCGGTCCTCAAGTCGGCGGGCTTCGCCGACGCGGTGCACGTGGGCGGCGGCGTGATCGGCTGGGTCAACCAGATCGAGCCCGAGAAGCCGGTGTACTGAACGGTGTACTGAGCCGTTGGTGTACCGAGTGCGAACGCTTCGAAGGGGCCGGTCCGCGTGCTGCGGACCGGCCCCTTCGGCGTCCCCCGGGGTCCCAGACCCCCGGGGTCCGCCCGGATCCGCGTTACGAGCAGGTCTTGCCGTCCGCCGGGACCTTTCCGTCGAGGAAGTACGCGTCCACCGTCGACGTCACGCACGCGCCCTCGCCGTACGAGCCGTGCCCCTCGCCCTTGTTGGTGAGCATGACGCCGACGCCCTTGCCCAGTTCGTCCGCCATCTTCCGCGCACCCTCGTAGGGCGTCGCCGGGTCGCCGGTCGTACCGATGACCAGGATCGGACCGGCGCCCGGAGCGCTCGCCTCCGGGTTGTCGTGCTCGCCCTTCACCGGCCACTGCGCACACCAGCCGGCCGTGTCCCATGCCAGGAACGGTCCGAACACCGGGGACAGCTGCCGGAACTCGGGCAGCATGGCCCGGGCCTCGGCCGCCGTCGGCCGGAGCTTGCTGTCCGCGCAGGAGATGGCGCGCTGCGAGTGGTTCTGGGTGTCGTAGTGGCCCTTCTCGTCCCGGCCGTTGTACGCGTCGGCCATCTGCAGCAGCATCGTGCCGGTGCCCCTCTTCTCGGCCTCGTCCAGCGCCTGGGTCAGATACGGCCAGCTGCTCTTGGAGTAGAGCGGCATGACGATGCCGGTGATGGCCAGCGACTGGTTGAGCTCACGGCCCGAGGCGGTCGGCAACGGCTTCTTGTCGATCCGCTCCAGCAGCCGGACGATGCGTTCCGTGCCCGCCTTCGGGTCCTGGCCGCGGTCCTTGAGGTAGTTCTCCAGCGCCCGCTGGAATCCGGTCGCCTGGTTGCGGGCGTGCCCGATCGCGTCCGCGGTCGGGTCGACGACGGCATCCAGGACGGTGCGGCCCGCCTTCTTCGGGAAGAGGTGCGCATAGGTGCCGCCCAGCTCCGTGCCGTACGACATGCCGAAATAGGTGAGTTTCTTGTCGCCGAGCACCTCGCGGATCAGGTCCATGTCCCGGGCGGCGTTCGTCGTACCGACGTACGGCAGGAGCTTGCCGGAGCGGCGCTCGCAGCCGGCACCGAAGTCCGCGCCGTCCTTCATGAACGCGGCCTCCTCCGCCGCTGTGTCCGGAGTCATGTCGACCTTCCGGTAGGCGTCCTCCGCCTCCTTGTCGGTGCGGCAGTGCACCCCCGCGCTGGCCGCGACCCCGCGCGGGTCGAAGCTCACCAGGTCGTACCGGGTGTTGAGCTTTTCGTACGAACCGGCGGCGCGCGGCAGTATCGAGACCCCCGAACCGCCGGGGCCGCCGAAGTTGAACAGCATCGAGCCGAGCCGCCGGCCCTTGTCCCGGGCCTCCTTGCGGATCAGCGCGATCCGGATGGTGTCGCCGTCCGGCTTCGCGTAGTCCAGCGGTACCTCGACGGTCGCGCACCGCCAGCCGGCACCGGGAGCGCTGCCGCCCGCGGGGGCCTTGCAACTGTTCCAGTCCGGCCGCTGGGAGGTGAGCGCGGAGGGCTGGGCGGGTGTGCCGGGCTGCCCGCCCGTCGTGGCGGACTTGCCGGGCGAGGACGCGGCACCGCGGTCCGTCCTGTCGGCCGGTTTGTCGTCCGTACCACTGTCACAGCCGGCGAGCAGCCCCGTCAGCAGTAGTGCGGCGCCGGCCAGTGCCCCGGCGCGTGCGTTTCCTACCACGTGTACGTCCTCCCCATGTACCTGTACGTACTACGACGTACAGAAAGTGCGCCCATGCTAGGGCCTCCGTGGGCGGTCTCTACTTGCAGACGGTTCCGGCCGCCGGAACCTTGCCGTCCAGCAGATAGCCGCCCACGGCCTTCTGTACACAGGCGTTGCCACTGTTGTACGCGCCATGCCCCTGCCCCTCGTACGTCATCTGCACACCGACGCCCTTGCCCAGCGCGTCGGCCATCGCCTTCGCGCCCGCGTACGGGGTCGCCGGGTCGCCGGTGTTGCCGATGACGAGGACGGGGGCCGCGCCCGGGGCGCTGACGTCCGGGGTCTTCCAGGCGCCCGCCACCGGCCAGCCGGTGCAGGTCATCAGGCCCCAGCCCAGATAGTCACCGAAGACCTTGGAGGCGGACCGGAACTCCGGGAGTTTCGCCCGGGTCTGGTCGACAGTGAACCGCTCCTTGGAGTCGGCGCAGTTGATGGCGATGTTGGCGGCCATGAGGTTGTTGTAGCGGCCGTCTTCGGAACGGCCGTTCAGTGAGTCCGCGAGGGCGAGGAGCAGCGCGCCGTTCCCGCCGTCGGCCTCGTCCACTCCCTGCTCCAGCAGAGGCCAGGTTTCCTTGGAGTAGAGGGCGGCCGCGATGCCGGTGGTGGCCAGGGTCTGCGTCAGCTGCCGGGTCCCGAGCCCAGGGATCGCCTTCTTCTCCAGCCGGGCGAGAAGGCCGGAGATCCCCTGTTCGACCTCCTTCCCGGTGGAACCGGGAAGCTTGCAGGCGGCGCCGCGGTTCGCGCAGTCCTTGGTGAAGTTGTCCAGCGCGAGCTGGAACCCCCTGGCCTGGCCGAGCGAGGAGTGTTCGGCGTCCAGGGTCGGGTCGACGACCGCGTCCAGCACCGACCTGCCGACGTTCTTCGGGAACAGATGGGCGTAGACGCCGCCCAGCGCGGTGCCGTACGAGATGCCGAAGTAGTACAGCTTCTCGTCGCCGAGCACCTGACGCATCAGGTCCATGTCGCGGGCGGCGTTGGTGGTGCCGAGGTGGGGGAGTTCCTTGCCGGAGCTCTTCTTGCAGGCCAGTGCGAACGTCTTGGTGTTTTTGACGAAGGCGTTCACCTCGGCGCTGGTGTCCGGGGTGCCGTCGGTCTCGTAGCGGGCGTCGAGCTGACGGTCGGTCTCGCACTCCACGCCCGCGCTGCGGCCGACCCCGCGCGGATCGAAGCTGACCAGGTCGTAGCGGGTGCGGAGCTTGTCGTAGTCGGTGCCGAAGGCGGGCAGGGTGGCGACGCCGGAGGCGCCGGGACCGCCGAAGTTGAAGATGAGGGAGCCAATCCGTTTGTCCAGGTTTCTGGCTCTGGCCCGGATGAGCGCCAGCTCGATCGTCTCGCCGCCGGGCTTCGCGTAGTCGAGCGGGGCCTTCATGAAGGAGCACTCCCAGGGCGTGCCACCGGGCAGGGGCGACGGCGCCTTACCGCTGCCCTGCTCGGGCGACGGGGCGGGGCAGGGCTTCCACGTCAGCTTCTGGGAGGCGAGGCCGCCGGAGCTGCTGCTCGCCTCGGCGGCGTTCGCGGCGAGCGGGGAGCTCCGCGGCCCGTCCTTGTCGCTGCTCTCCGAGCAGGCGGTGAGGGGAAGGAGCACGGTGACGGTGGCGGCGAGAGCGGCGGCACGCAGGGCGGGGGAGGTCCTCATGGCCCCATCGTGCGGCGGGAACCGGACCGCTGCACGGGTACCGGTCCAAGTGGGTGGCCGGGGGTCGCCCGGTTCGCCCGACCGGCCTTGCGTTCGGGTGACCGGTCTCACGGGCGGCCGGCCCGAGGACGAGCTCGCAGGACGGCTGAGGACCCGTCAGGACTCGCCCGCGGCCGTACGTGCGTCGGAGTCCGTCTTCGTCCTGTGTGTCAGAGCTCGCCTTTGCGGGTCAGATGGTTGAAGCAGAGCCAGCCGGGAAGCACCGGCAGCCACAGCGTCAGCAGCCGGTAGAGCAGAACGGCCGGTGCCGCGACCTCCTTCGGCAGGCCGACCGCGATCAGCCCGAGTGTCAGCGCGCCCTCGACCGCACCCATTCCGCCCGGTGTGGGCGCCGCCGACCCCAGCGCGTTACCGGCCAGGAAGACCACCGCGATGCTCGCGTAACTGAGATGCGGCACATCCGGGCCGCTGAACGCCCGGACCGACGCGTCCAGACACATCACGAACACGCCGGTCAGCAGCAGCATCCCGCCGATGCCCGTCAGCAGCTTCTGCGGTCGCTGCACGACGTCGAGCATGCGCGGTACGACTCCGGCGAACAGCGACCGCACCCGTGTCACCACGAACTTCCGCAGGAACGGAACCGCCGTCACCACCAGCACCAGCACGGCGACCGTCAGCAGCCCGGCGATCACGGTCCTGGAAGGCGTGAGCGAGGACGGGGTCTTCTCGGTACCGGTCAGATAGCCGAACGCCGCCAGCAGCAGGATGTGGCAGCCGAGACCGAACAGCTGCGAGGCGCCGACACTCGCCACGGCGAGCCCCGGGCGTACGCCGGCACGTTGGAGGAAGCGAGTGTTCAGCGCGACACCGCCGACCGCGGCCGGGGCGACGATCTTCACGAAGGACCCGGCGACCTGCGCCAGCACGGTCTTGCCGAACGGCACCCGCTCCGGTACGAAGCCCAACAGGCTCATCGCCGCCGCGACATAGCTGAGGGCCGAGAAGCCGACCGCGGCCGCAACCCAGCCCCACTCCGCCTGCTCGACGACCGCACCGAAGTCTGCCTGGGTGAACTGCGAGATGAGGAAGTACGCGGCGATCGCGCCGGCGATGCAGCTGACCAGGGTGCGCGCCTTGATCCGCTCCAGCCGGACCGGTTCGACCGGTGCCTGCGGCCGGATCAGCAGCACCTGCTGCCGCATCTGGGAGAGCAGATCCTCCTCGCGCGCCTCTTCCAGCGCGTCCTCCATGGCCCGCTTCTCGGCCTGCTTCTGGATGCGGAGCGACTTGCGGGCGGCCTTGTGGTCGGTACCCGCGGCGGCGGTGGCGGGCTCCTGAGCCGCCGCCCCGTGTTCGAGTGCCCTGGCCCGCTTGGCCGCGTCCGATGCATCGAGCACCGCCTCGCGCTCGCGCTGCGAGCGTTCCCGGGCGAGCCGGCGCAGGGTCGCCCGGGTGGAGCGGCTCAGCGCGATCGGCTGGAGCAACGGCAGACAGTCCGCTACGACATCGGGCCCCAGCACCTCCAGCGCACCGGCCACGGCCCGCTCGGCGCCCACCCGCAGACCCGTGGTGGTCAGCAGCTGGGCGACGTCCATCCGCAGGACCAGATCCCCGGCCGCGATCTCGCCGCCGCGCAGATCGGTGACGAACACCTTGCCGGAACCATCCACCAGGATGGCGTCACCGGTGAGCCTGCGGTGCGCGATCCGCCGCGACTGGAGTGCCTTCACCTGACGCCAGGCGCCGCGCACCAGCTCGTCGGTGATCTCCGAGTCCTCCAGTGCGTCCAGGGAACGGCCGCCGATGTGCTCGTACACGAGCATCACGGCGTCGGGCCCGAGTTCGGAGGTGGCGATCAGCTTGGGTGCGTTGGCTCCGGCGGCGATCGCCGCGTACGCGAGCAGCGCTTCCTGCTCCAGCGCCTGGCGCAGCGACTGGATGGATCGGCGCTGGGTGATGCCGCGCAACGTGAGCCTGCGCCACAACCGGTAGAAGAAGCCCTGGGCCTGCTGCTCGCGGTCGACGACCGTCACGTCGAGCGGTGGCCCGTCCTCCAGGGTGGCCAGATAGCGGCGCCCCCGGTCGTTCTGGTCGCCTGAGTCGGGCGCGTCCTCGGCGCGCATCGCGGTGACCGGGTGGAAGCCGACATGGCGCAGACCGGCCATCAGGTGCTGACCGGTGGGCCGTACGTTGGGCGAGCCGACCGTGTACAACGTGCCGTACGCCACGGTCCAGCCGATCAGCACGGTGAGGACGATCGAGAACGGGGTCGTGTAGCCGCCGACCAGCATGGCGAACGCGTCGAGCAGCAGCACCACCCACAGCACGACCCGCCAGCGCGGCCGTCTCGCCATCCCTACGGCCGTCATATAGGCGATCACGGGGGCGAGATAGCCGTGTACGGGATCGGTGAGCGCGTCACCGGGCTGCGGCTGGGTCAGGGCGTCCTGGATGGTGCCGGGGGCGGACTTGGCCACCCAGAGGTCGGCGGCGAGCGTGACACCGTGCGCCAGTACGGCGGCGAGCACGCCGTCCGCGATCCGTAGCCCGTCGCGTTTGATCAGCCGCTCGATGGCGAAGGCGACCGGTACGAGCAGCACGGCGATGCTGGATACCAGTCCGGCCATCTTGATCAGCATGTCGGGCGCCTGCCCGGTGCCCTTGTTGATGTCCTGTTCGAGGCCGGTGGTCGTGCCGTGGGCGAACGCGGCGATCGAGAGCAGGATGACGATCGCCAGGACGCCGATGAGGAGCCGCATGAGATCGGAGGGGCGGTGCACCCGGGCGGGGAGCAGCGGCTCGTCACCCGAGACGCGCTCGGCCTGTTCCGCGGCGGCGGTGGAGAGCGTCGAGCCGGTCAGGTGCTCAGGGACGTCCTGCCGCCCGGCAGCGGGCGTTGTCTGCTGCGCGCCGGATGCGTCTCGCTCAGCTTGCTCGGTGCCGGGCTTTGCCTGCTCCGCACCTGGCGTACCTTGCTCCGCGCCGGGCTCTCCTTGTTCCGCACCGGGCTTTTCGGCGGGCCCGTCCGACACGTCCGAGTACGGCTCGGCGGCAGGGGCGTCCGCCGCCTTCGGTGGCTGCACGCCCTGCTCCTTCGTCGCCTCTGGCTGTTCTTCGTGTTCTCGTATCACCGGTCACCGCCCGCACGATGGTGGCACGGCCCGGCGACAGAGGAGGGCATCAGGGTGCACTGCGCGGACACGCGAAGCGCAAGATACGCTCCTTTGCTTCCGCACGCACGCCCCATGGACGGGCGCCCGCGGACCGGGCCGGGCTGTCGGTGGTGTACGGCAGGATGGGTCGGATGAGTCAACACCGGACGAGTGGCAACGGGACGAGCGACGACCGGGCGATCGACGAGTTGCCGGAGTACGCGGAGCGGGTCCTCGATGTCGCCGAGCTGATCCCGCCCGGCCGTGTCATGACGTACGGAGATGTCGCCGAGTGGCTCGGTGACGGCGGCCCGCGCCAGGTCGGCCGGGTCATGGCGCTGTACGGGGCCGCGGTGCCGTGGTGGCGTGTGGTGCGCGCCGACGGGGCGCTGCTGCCCGGCCACGAACTGCGGGCGCTGGACCATTACCGCGAGGAGAGCACCCCGCTGCGCGAGGCGTCGCGCAGTGCGGAGGGCCATCTGCCGCGCCTCGACATGAAGCGGGCGCGGTGGGACGGCGTCACCGGTCGCGCGGTCGCGGACGTCGACGCGGACAGGGACAGGGGCGGAGGTGCGCATATCTGACAGCTTCGGCCATTCGGGTGCCCAATGCGCGGCGCCGGGCCCGGGGCGTGATGCGGAACACGACGCGTTGCGCGACGGCACCCCCGAGACGGGTGGTACCAGCGAGACGTGTGGCACCTGCGACGCGTGTGGCACCTGCGATATCCGTGGCACCTGCGACACCCGTGAGCCGGAACGTGACGAGGCACGCAGCGGACTCGCCCCGTACCGCGCTCCCGCTGCCGTAGCGTCGTCAGTCCCCAGCACGCACCGCACTCTCATCACCAGTACACCCAGTACACGCACGCACAACCCACGTACATCCAGTACACCCGACACGTACACCCAGTACACCCACCAGGACCGGCGACCCACGTGAGCTCCTCCTCCACCACCCGGCACAGTCCGCACCGTCAGGCACGGCAGCGGACCGCGGGCGCGTACCGACTGGTGCGCACCCCGCCGGGCTCCGTGGACCCCCCTCTCCTGGACGCGGCGCAACGCGCGGTGGTTGATCACCCCGGTGGCCCGCTCCTGGTGCTCGCCGGACCCGGCACCGGCAAGACGACCACGCTCGTCGAGGCGGTCGCCACACGTGTGAGCTCGGGCGCCGACCCGGCCCGCATCCTGGTCCTCACGTTCAGCCGCAAGGCCGCCGTGGAGCTGCGCGACCGGATGGCCGCCCGGCTCGGTGCCGCCCGCGGTCCGCAGGCCACCACGTTCCACTCCTTCTGTTACGCGCTGGTCCGCGCCCATCAGGACGCCGACCTCTTCGCCGAACCGACGCGGCTGCTCTCCGGGCCGGAGCAGGACGTCACCGTCCGCGAGCTGCTCGCCGGCCAGCTCGAACTGGAACGGGACGGCTTCCCGCACATCCGCTGGCCCGACGAGTTGCGGGCCTGCCTGACCACGCGCGGTTTCGCCGACGAGGTACGGGCGGTGCTCGCCCGCAGCCGCGAGCTGGGCCTGGGCCCGGACGCGCTGGCCGACTTCGCTCGCCGCACCGGCCGGCCGGACTGGGCCGCCGCCGCCGCATTCCTCGCCGAGTACCTGGATGTGCTGGACGCGCAGGGGGTGCTGGACTACGCGGAGCTGGTGCACCGGGCCGTCCTGCTCGCGGAGCGCCCCGAGGTGTCGGAGCTGCTGGCCGGGCGGTACGACGCGGTGTTCGTGGACGAGTACCAGGACACGGACCCGGCGCAGGTACGGCTGCTGCGTGCGCTGGCCGGCAACCGGGGGAGCGCTGCGGGCGCCGGGGGCGGCCGGGATCTGATCGCCTTCGGTGACCCGGACCAGTCGATCTACGCGTTCCGGGGCGCCGATGTGAACGGCATCCTCGACTTCCCGGACATGTTCCGGCGGGCGGACGGCGCCCCGGCCCCGGTCGGCGTCCTCACCACCTCGCGCCGTTCCGGCGGACAGCTGCTGGCCGCCACCCGACTGCTCACCCGCCGGATGCCGTTGACCCGGCTGCCCTCCGCGAAGGTCCGCGCCCACCGGGAGCTCGCCGCGGTCCGCGAGGTCGGCAGCGTGGAGGCGTACACCTATCCGACCGCCTCCGCCGAGCTGGAAAACATCGCCGATCTGCTGCGCCGGGCGCATCTGGAGGACGGCGTCCCGTGGCACGAGATGGCGGTGCTCGTACGGGCCGGAGGCCGCGTGATCCCCTCCGTGCGCCGGGCCCTGACGTCGGCGGGCGTCCCCCTGGAGGTCGACGGCGACGACCTTCCCCTGCGGCATGAACCGGCGGTGGCCCCGCTCCTTACAGCCCTTCGCGCGGTCGCCACGGCGGCCCTGTGCCGGAGTGCACCGGGCACGGAGGCTCCCGTTCCCGACCAGGAACCGGACCAGGAACCCGACCGCGATCTCGACGAGGAACCCGACCGGGAACCCGGCAGGCCCACCGAGGAACCGCCCGCCCCCGAAGCGTTCTCCTGGCTGGACACCGAGACCGCCCTGACCCTCCTCACCTCCCCTCTCGGCTCCATGGACGCGGCCGACCTGCGCCGGCTCGGTCGGGCCCTGCGTGACGAGGAGCGGGCCGCCGGGAATCGCGTACCGGCGCCCTCCGGCGACCTGCTGGCGCGTGCGCTTGCCGAGCCCGAACGGCTCGTCGCGCACGATCCGGCGTACGCCCGCGGTGCCCAGCGCCTCGGCGCGCTCCTGCGCAAGGCGCGCGAGCTCCTCGAAGGCGGCGGCACCGCGGAGGAGGCTCTGTGGGAGCTGTGGGCCGGCACCCCGTGGCCGGGGCGGCTGGAGCGTGCCGCACTGCGCGGGGGCGCGGGCGGCCGCAACGCCGACCGCGACCTCGACGCCGTCTGCGCGCTCTTCGACACCGCGGCCCGCGCCGAGGAACGTACCGGCGGACGCGGCGCGCTCAACTTCCTGGAGGAGGTCGACGCCCAGGACATCGCCGCCGACACCCTGTCCAGGCGCGCGGTGCGCCCCGAGGCCGTACGGCTGATGACCGCGCACCGTTCCAAGGGCCTGGAATGGCGCCTCGTCGTCGTCGCAGGCGTGCAGGAGGGGCTCTGGCCGGACCTGCGCCGCCGCGGTTCGCTGCTCGAAGCGGACCGGATCGGCCGCGACGGCCTGGCCGAACCGCTCACCCCGGGTGCCCTCCTCGCCGAGGAACGCCGCCTCTTCTACGTCGCGGCGACCCGGGCCCGCGAACGTCTCGTCGTCACCGCGGTCAAGGCACCCGCCGACGACGGCGATCAGCCGTCCCGCTTCCTCACGGAGCTCGGCGTCGAACCGCGCGACGTCACCGGCCGGCCGCGCCGCCCGCTCGCCGTCGCCGCGCTCGTCGCCGAACTCCGCGCCACCACCGTCGACCCCGACGCCTCCGACGCCCTGCGCGAGGAAGCCGCCCACCGCCTCGCCCGCCTCGCCGCGCTCACCGACGACGAGGGCCAGCCGCTCGTGCCCGCGGCCCACCCCTACCGCTGGTGGGGCCTGTACGAGCCGACCCGCTCCACTGTCCCGCTCCGCGACCGGGACCAGCCCGTGGCCCTGTCCGGCAGCGCGCTCGACCAGCTCGCCAACACCTGCGCGCTCCAGTGGTTCCTCGGCCGCGAAGTGAAGGCGGACGCCCCGGCGACGGCCGCCCAGGGCTTCGGCAACGTCGTCCACGTCCTGGCCGACGAGGTGGCATCCGGACGCACCCCCGCCGATCTGGCCGTCCTGATGGAGCGGCTCGACTCGGTCTGGGACGGCCTCGTCTTCGACGCCCCCTGGAAGTCCCAGCAGGAGAAGGAACAGGCCAGGATCGCCCTCGAACGTTTCCTGCGCTGGCACGTCATGGACCGCTCCGGGCGCACCCCGGCCGCCAGTGAGCACGACTTCGACGTGACGCTGGAGGCGGGGGAGTACGAGGTACGCATCCGGGGCTCCATGGACCGCGTCGAACAGGACGCCGATGGCCGCGCGTACGTCGTCGACTTCAAGACCGGCAAACAGTCCCCGACCAAGGACGAGGTCACCCGCCATCCCCAGCTCGCCGTGTACCAGTTGGCCGTACGGGAAGGGGCGGTCGACGAGATCTTCGACGGGCGACGCCCCGTGCCCGGCGGCGCCGAACTCGTACAGCTGCGCCAGCCCGCCCCCAAGAAGGAGGGCGGCGACACCCTTCCCAAGGTGCAGGCCCAGGAGCCTCTCTCCGGTGAGTGGGTCCCCGACCTGCTGGCCACGGCCGCCGGACGGGTCCTGGACGAACGGTTCACGCCCACGACCGGCCAGCACTGCACGCACTGCGCCTTCCGTGCCTCGTGCAGCGCACAGCCGGAGGGTCGGCACATCCTGGAGTGAGACATTCGCTGCGGCTCGTCTTCGGCGGTGACGTCGCCGGTGGCCGTGCCGTCCGCCCCGTCGGGTTGTCAGTGCGTCCGGTTAGCCTCGGTCGGGTGTCCTCACGTATCACCGATCCCGAGCAGCTGAAGGAGCTCCTCGGGATCCCGTTCACCCCGGAGCAGACGGCCTGCATCACAGCGCCGCCCGCCCCGCAGGTGATCGTGGCCGGAGCCGGGTCGGGGAAGACCACGGTGATGGCGGCGCGCGTGGTGTGGCTGGTGGGGACGGGGCAGGTGGCCCCCGAGCAGGTCCTCGGACTCACCTTCACCAACAAGGCGGCGGGCGAGCTCGCCGAGCGCGTCCGCAAGGCCCTGGTCGCGGCCGGGGTCGCCGATCCGGACGCCATCGACCCGGACAACCCGCCGGGCGAGCCCGGCATCTCCACGTACCACGCCTTCGCCGGCCGGCTCCTCACCGAGCACGGACTGCGCATCGGCCTCGAACCCACCACCCGCCTCCTCGCCGACGCCACCCGCTACCAGCTCGCCGCCCGGGTACTGCGCGAGGCGCCCGGCCCCTACCCTGCCCTGACCAGGTCATTCCCCACCCTGGTCAGCGATCTGCTGGCCCTCGACGCCGAGCTGGCCGAACATCTCGTACGCCCCGAACAGCTCGCGGAGTACGACAGTGACCTGCTCCGTACGCTCGAATCGGCCCGGCTCACCAACGCCGAGCTGCGCAAGATCCCCGAGACGGCCCAGGCCCGCCGAGAGCTGCTGCAACTGACCCGCCGCTACCGCGAGGCCAAGAAGAGCCGCGACCTCCTCGACTTCGGCGACCAGATCGCGCTCTCCGCCGAGCTGGCCCTCACCCGCCCGGAGGTCGGCGCGATCCTGCGCGACGAGTTCCGCGTCGTGCTGCTCGACGAGTACCAGGACACCTCGGTCGCCCAACGCCTGCTGCTCTCCGCACTCTTCGGCCGCGGGCCGGAAGACACCGGTCCGGAAGGCGGTGGCTCCGAAGGCGCGGCGGCCACCGGGCACGCCGTCACCGCCGTCGGCGACCCCTGTCAGGCGATCTACGGCTGGCGTGGCGCCTCCGTGGCCAACCTCGACGACTTCCCGCGCCACTTCCCGCACGCCGACGGCACCCCAGCCACCCGCTACTCCCTCAGCGAGAACCGCCGCAGCGGCGGCCGGCTCCTTCACCTCGCCAATGGCCTCGCGGCACCCCTGCGCGCCATGCACGAGGGCGTCGAGGCCCTGCGCCACGGCCCTGGTGCCGAGCGCGACGGCATCGTCCGCTGTGCCCTGCTGCGTACCCACACCGAAGAGATCGACTGGCTGGCCGACTCGATCGCCCACCTCGTCACGACCGGCATGGCGCCTGGCGAGATCGCCGTCCTGTGCCGCACCGCGGGCGACTTCCCGGAGATCCAGGCGGCGCTGGTGGCCCGTGACATCCCGGTCGAGGTCGTCGGCCTGTCCGGGCTGCTGCACCTGCCCGAGGTCGCCGACCTCGTCGCGGTCTGCGAGGTCCTCCAGGACCCCGGTGCCAACGCCTCCCTGGTCCGGCTGCTCACCGGCCCCCGCTGGCGGATCGGCCCCCGTGACCTGGCGCTCCTCGGCCGCCGCGCCCGCCTTCTCGTACACCGTGCGGCTCACGGCGACGCGGACGACGCCGACCCGGACCGCCGCCTCGCCGAGGCCGTCGAGGGCATCGACCCGGCCGAGGTGATCTCGCTCGCCGACGCGCTGGACACCTTCCTCGAATCGGGCGGCGGCGTGGACGACGGGCTTCCGTTCTCCGCCGAGGCCCGCATCCGCTTCGCCCGCCTGGCCGCCGAACTGCGCGACCTGCGCCGTTCACTGGCCGACCCCCTGATGGACGTGCTGCACCGCGTCCTCGCCACCACCGGCCTTGAGGTCGAGCTCTCCGCGTCGCCGCACGCCCTGGCCGCACGCCGCCGCGAGACCCTCGCCAACTTCCTCGATGTCGCGGCCCGCTTCGCCGCCGTCGAGGGCGAGGCCACCCTCCTCGCCTTCCTGGGCTTCCTGCGGACGGCCGTCCAGTACGAGAAGGGCCTGGACAACGCCCTGCCCGGCGGCGAGAACACCGTCAAGGTCCTCACCGCGCACAAGTCCAAGGGCCTGGAGTGGGATGTCGTCGCGGTGCCCGGCCTGGTCACCGGCCAGTTCCCCAGCAGCCAGTCCCGCGACGCCTGGACGTCCCAGTCCAAGGTCCTCCCGCACGCCCTGCGCGGGGACACGGCCACCCTCCCCGTCATCCACTCCTGGGACGCCAAGGGGCTCAAGGGCTTCAAGGAGGAGATGAAGGAGCACCAGCACACCGAGGAACTCCGCCTTGGATACGTCACCTTCACCCGGCCCCGCACCCTGCTGCTCGGCTCCGGCCACTGGTGGGGCCCGAGCCAGAAGAAGCCGCGCGGCCCGTCCGACTTCCTGCACGCGCTGTACGAGCACTGCGCGGCCGGACACGGCGAGATCGAGGCCTGGGCGGACGAACCGGCCGAGGACGAGGAGAACCCGGCGCTCGCCGAGAAGGAGGCCGACCGGGCGTGGCCGCTTCCGCTGGACGGCATCGCGCTGACCCGGCGGCGGTCCGCCGCAGACACGGTGATGGAGCATTTGGAGGCCCTGGCCGCGTCAGGGGGTGTGTCGGATGCGTACGAAGCGCCCTCCGGCGCCCCGGATCCGTATGACGGCCCGTACGACGACGAGCTGTTCTCCGACGACGCTCCGTTCCCCGACAACGAGGCGTTCCCCGACGACGCCGACGACTGGGACGCACTGTCGACGGAGCCCCCACGGAGTCCTGTCCCGGTCCCCGACCCTGCTCATCTCCCCATTCCCGCCCCCGCTCAGCCCCCCGCCCCCGCACCACACGTCCCGGCCGCCCGCGCCCCCGAGTCCCCCGGGGACGGCCTCACCCCCGAGGAGTCCCGCACGCTCGCCTCCTGGGACCGTGATCTCGACGCCCTCACCGGCGAACTGCGCCGCGCCCGCGCCACCG
Source organism: Streptomyces sp. NPDC111516 (assembly GCF_055635345.1). Taxonomy (NCBI): domain Bacteria; kingdom Bacillati; phylum Actinomycetota; class Actinomycetes; order Kitasatosporales; family Streptomycetaceae; genus Streptomyces; species Streptomyces sp. NPDC111516. Next base: position 309,627 of record NZ_JBVKBV010000002.1, read on the forward strand.
TGCGCGACGTTCTCGTACCCGCCTCGCTCTCCGCCACCCAGTTGCTGCGTCTCGCCGACGATCCCGACGGCTTCGCCCAGGAGCTGGCCCGCCCGATGCCGCGGCCCCCGCAGCCCGCGGCCCGAAGAGGCACCCGTTTCCACGCCTGGGTGGAGTCCCGTTTCGAGGAGCTGCCGCTGCCCATGCTCGGGCCGGACGAACTGCCGGGCGGGGACGAGAGCGATGCCGAGATCGCCGACGAGCGCGACCTCGCCGCACTCAAGGAGGCCTTCGAGCGCACCCCCTACGCCCGCCGCACCCCGTACCGCGTGGAGACGCCGTTCCAGATCACGCTGGCCGGCCGGGTGATCCGGGGCCGTATCGACGCGGTGTACCGCACCGGGGACACGTACGAGATCGTCGACTGGAAGACCACCCGCACCAACACTGCCGACCCCCTCCAGCTCGCCGTGTACCGCCTGGCCTGGGCCGAGCTGCACGACCTGCCGCTCAGCGCCGTCACCGCCACGTTCCTGTACGTACGCAGCGGAGAGACCGTCCACCCCACCCGCCTCCCGGGCCGGGCGGAGCTGGAGCGGCTCCTGCTGGACGAGCCACCTCCCACGGGGCACTAGGCTCAAGGCCATGAGCGAGACCCCGGACAGCGCCGTCCGTACGTACACCGAACAGCACCGCGCAGCCTTCCTCGACGACCTCGCCGACTGGCTGCGCATCCCGTCCGTATCCGCCCAGCCGGTCCACGACGGGGACGTACGACGCAGCGCCGAGTGGCTGTCCGCCAAGCTCAAGGAGACCGGATTCCCGGTCACCGAGATCTGGGAGACGCCCGGCGCTCCCGCGGTCTTCGCCGAGTGGCCGTCCGACGACCCGGACGCCCCGACCGTCCTCGTCTACGGGCACCACGACGTGCAGCCCGCCGCCCGCGAGGACGGCTGGGACACCGACCCGTTCGAGCCGGTGATCCGCGACGGCCGCATGTACGGGCGGGGCGCCGCAGACGACAAGGGGCAGGTGTTCTTCCACACCCTCGGCGTCCGGGCCCACCTCGCCGCCACCGGCCGCACCGCCCCCGCCGTCAACCTCAAGCTGCTGATCGAGGGTGAGGAGGAGTCAGGTTCCCCGAACTTCCGCGCCCTGGTCGAGGAGCGGGCCGCCCGGCTCACCGCCGACGCCGTGATCGTCTCCGACACCGGCATGTGGGACGAGACGACCCCCACGGTCTGCACGGGCATGCGCGGTCTCGCCGAGTGCGAGATCGAGTTGCACGGCCCCGAACAGGACATCCACTCCGGATCGTTCGGAGGTGCGGTCCCCAACCCGGCGACGGCCGTGGCCCGACTCGTCGCCGCACTGCACGACGCGGACGGCCGGGTCTCGATCCCCGGTTTCTACGACGGCGTGACCGAACTCACCGACACCGAGCGCGCGCTCTTCGCCGAACTGCCCTTCGACGAGGCGACCTGGCTGCGTACCGCCAAGTCCCGAGCGGCGTCGGGCGAGGCCGGCTACTCCACGCTGGAACGCATCTGGGCCCGCCCGACCGCGGAGGTCAACGGCATCGGCGGCGGCTACCAGGGCGCCGGCAGCAAGACGATCATCCCGTCCTCCGCCCTGGTGAAGATCAGCTTCCGGCTGGTCGCGGGCCAGGACCCCGACCAAGTCCAGCAGGCCGTCCGGGCCTGGGCCGAGGCGCAGGTTCCGGCCGGTGTCCGGCACCGGATCACCTTCGCGCCCGCCACCCGCCCCTGCCTGACGCCGCTGGACCACCCCGCCCTGCAGGCCGTGGCCCGCGCCATGGGACGGGCCTTCGGCCAGAAGATCCTCTTCACCCGCGAAGGAGGCTCGGGGCCCGCCGCCGACCTGCAGGACGTGCTCGGCGCACCGGTCCTCTTCCTGGGCATCTCCGTTCCGTCCGACGGCTGGCACGCGCCCAATGAGAAGGTCGAACTCGGCCTTCTGTTCAAGGGCGTGGAGACAGCGGCCCACCTCTGGGGCGAACTGGCCGCCGCACTCCGCTGAATCCTCTGAACACCCGATCCATCCGGGGGAGTAGGAAGCACCTGTGAGCACCTTCGACAACGCGACCACAGACCGGCCCATCGGTCTCACGGCGCCCAGCGGCATCGACCGGGCGGCGCACCACCGCCTCGACGAGGCCTGGCTGTCCGCCGCGTGGAGCCACCCGACCACCCGTGTGTTCGTCGTCTCCGGCGGACAGGTGCTGATCGACGACACGGCCGACGGCGGTACGGAGATCGTCATGACCCCGGCCTTCGAGGCCCCGGTCACCGAGACCCACCGCTACTTCCTCGGTACGGACGAGGACGGCATCAGCTACTTCGCGCTCCAGAAGGACTCCCTGCCCGGCCGCATGGACCAGCCGGCCCGTCCGGCCGGCCTGCGCGAGGCCGGGCTGCTGCTCGGCCCCCGCGACGCCGGCCTGATGGTGCACGCGGTGGCCCTGGAGAACTGGCAGCGCCTGCACCGCTTCTGCTCGCGCTGCGGCGAACGCACTGTCATCGCGGCGGCCGGCCACATCCGCCGCTGCCCGGCCTGCGGCGCCGAGCACTACCCGCGTACCGACCCGGCAGTCATCATGCTGGTGACGGACGACCAGGACCGCGCGCTGCTGGGCCGCCAGGTGCACTGGCCCGAGGGCCGCTTCTCGACGCTCGCCGGTTTCGTCGAACCGGGGGAGTCGATCGAGCAGTCCGTGGCCCGCGAGGTCTTCGAGGAGGCGGGCATCACGGTCGGCGAGGTCGAGTACATCGCCAGCCAGCCCTGGCCGTTCCCGTCCAGCCTGATGCTCGGCTTCATGGCACGCGCGACCTCGTCGGAGATCGACGTGGACGGTGAGGAGATCGAGGAGGCCCGCTGGTTCTCCCGCGAGGACCTGACGGCGGCCTTCGAGTCGGGCGAGGTCATGCCGCCGTTCGGCATCTCGATCGCTTCCCGCCTGATCGAGCTCTGGTACGGCAAGCCGCTCCCGAAGCCGGGCACGGTCGGCTGACCCCTCACGGCATACGGCCCACGCCGTACGCGAACGCCCTCTCCGGTCGAGTACCGGAGAGGGCGTTCGCGTACCGCGGGAGCTGCCGGATCAGACGGCGAGCGCCTGCTTCACCTGGGCCAGGGACGGGTTCGTCATGACGGCCTCGACACCCGTGGAGCCGACCACCAGGACGGTGGGAACGGTCTGGTTGCCCCCGTTGGCCTTCTCGACGAAGGCTGCGGACTCCGGGTCCTGCTCGATGTTGATCTCGTTGTACGCGATGCCCTCGCGGTCCATCTGGCCCTTGAGCCGACGGCAGTAGCCGCACCAGGTGGTGCTGTACATCGTCACAGTGCCCGGCATGTCTTCGCGCTCCTCTGTCTCGTCAGTCTGTCTCATCCGTCTCATCCGTCATGCGGAGAAGCTGGAAAGTGCGTCACCGCACGGAATGGGAACGTACGTGAGGCAAGCACCATTCCCGCGACCACCCCCGTATCGGGCGGCAGGCCGCCACCCCCGCATCGGACCGCCACCCCCGCATCAGAGGCCGCCCCACCTATGTGCGCGGCCTCTTACGACCTCCCCCACGATAGGGAACGGGCTCCCGGGAGGTCGTTAGTACGACAGATGCGGCCCCCCTGTGGACAACCTCCGCACCGACCTCCTCCGACCTGGCAGCATGGCGGGGTGACAGCAGCAACGCATTCCTCCCTATTCCCGCAGGTCCCCGAGTCGGCCGACGCCGTGCTCGACGGCCTGGACCCCGAGCAGCGCGAGGTCGCCACGGCCCTGCACGGCCCGGTGTGTGTGCTGGCCGGAGCCGGTACGGGCAAGACGCGCGCGATCACGCATCGCATCGCCTACGGGGTGCGCGCCGGAATACTCCAGCCGACGAGCGTGCTCGCCGTCACCTTCACCAACCGGGCCGCCGGCGAGATGCGGGGACGGCTGCGCCAGCTCGGCGCGGGCGGGGTGCAGGCGCGGACGTTCCACTCCGCCGCCCTGCGCCAGCTCCAGTACTTCTGGCCGAAAGCGGTCGGCGGTGACCTGCCGAGGCTGGTCGAGCGCAAGGTCCAGCTGGTCGCCGAGGCCGCGGCCCGCTGCCGCATCCGCCTCGACCGCAACGAGTTGCGCGATGTCACCAGCGAGATCGAGTGGTCCAAGGTCACCCAGACCGTGCCCGCCGACTACCCGGCCGTGGTCGCCAAGACCCAGCGCGACGCCCCGCGCGACCCGGCCGAGATCTCCCAGATCTATGCGATGTACGAGCAGCTGAAGCGCGACCGCTCGTTGATCGACTTCGAGGATGTGCTGCTTCTCACCGTCGCCATCCTTCAGGACCGCCATGACATCGCCGACCATGTCCGCCGCCAGTACCAGCACTTCGTCGTCGACGAGTACCAGGACGTCAGCCCGCTCCAGCAGCGGCTGCTCGATCTCTGGCTCGGAGACCGGGACACCCTGTGCGTCGTCGGCGACGCCGGCCAGACGATCTACTCCTTCACCGGAGCCACCCCCGACCACCTGCTGAACTTCCGCACCCGCCACCCCAACGCGACGGTGGTCAAGCTGGTCCGGGACTACCGCTCCACTCCCCAGGTCGTCCATCTGGCCAACGGGCTGCTCGGCCAGGCCCGCGGCCGCGCCGCCGAGCACCGGCTCGAACTGGTCTCGCAGCGCGAGCCCGGCCCCGAGCCCGTCCATACGGAGTACGCGGACGAGCCCGCGGAGGCCGAGGGCACCGCCCGCCGCATCCGCGATCTGATCAGCGCGGGCGTCCCGGCCGGCGAGATCGCCGTGCTCTACCGGGTCAACTCCCAGTCCGAGGTCTACGAACAGGCCCTGGCCGACGCGGGCGTGCCCTACCAGCTGCGCGGCGCCGAGCGCTTCTTCGAACGGGCAGAGGTACGGGAGGCGGGCGTCGCCCTGCGCGGCGCGGCCCGCGCGGGGGGCAACGACTCCCTGCTCGACGACGCGGAGGGGCTGTCGGCGGAGGTGCGTGCGGTGCTCTCCACCAAGGGGTGGACCACGGAACCGCCCGCGGGCTCCGGTGCGGTGCGCGACCGCTGGGAATCCCTGGCCGCCCTGGTCCGGCTCGCCGAGGACTTCGAACAAGCCAAGCCGGGCGCGACGCTCTCCGACCTGGTGGCGGAGCTCGACGAGCGGGCCGCCGCCCAGCACGCCCCCACCGTCCAGGGGGTCACTCTTGCCTCGCTGCACTCGGCGAAGGGCCTTGAGTGGGACGCCGTGTTCCTGGTCGGTCTCACCGAGGGCATGATGCCGATCACCTACGCCAAGACCGACGAGCAGATCGAGGAGGAGCGCCGGCTGCTGTACGTCGGTGTCACCCGGGCGCGCCTCCACCTCTCGCTGTCGTGGTCGCTGTCCCGCTCGCCCGGTGGCCGCGCCGGACGCCGTCCGAGCCGGTTCCTGAACGGACTGCGTCCCGGCTCGGTGGCCCTCGGCGTGCGTAGCGCGACTGGTGGCGGCGGCGGGATCGAGCGGGGCCTCGGGCCGGTCGCCAGACGCGGCATGCGCGGCCCTGCCCGGTGCCGGGTCTGCGGCAAGACTCTCACCGATGCGGGCGAGATGAAGCTGATGCGCTGTGACGACTGTCCCTCAGACATGGACGAGGCGCTGTACGAGCGGCTGCGCGACTGGCGGGCGGTCCGGGCGAAGGAGATCGGTCAGCCCGCGTTCTGCGTCTTCACGGACAAGACGCTGATGGCGATCGCCGAGGCGGTGCCGGGCAGCGCGGGCGAGTTGGCCGGGATCTCCGGGGTCGGCGCGCGGAAGCTGGACCGGTTCGGGACCGCGGTACTTGCCATTTGTGCAGGTGAGACGGTGGGGGAAGGGGGCGGGGGCGCTGTTGACGAGGTGTGAGAAAAACTCGTCGAAAAAATAGTTTGCGCCCGCCCCAGTCATCACCATAGGTTCTTAACCACGGGAACAGCGACTTCTCTGAAGCCCTCGCCCTGTGCTGTACTTATCCGAATACTAAGGACCGGTTCGCCGGTCCCCCCGAGACGCCGAGAGGAGGCGATTGAAGTGATCAGCATCATCAAGACCAACAAAGTGACCGATCTCTCGGTCGTCTCCGCCTGCTCGCTCGGCCTCGCCTGCTCTTCCGAGTCCTCGCTCCGTGGCACCGGTATGTCCGGCATTTCCGCCGTCAGCCCGCTGTCCCTGGCGAGCCTCCCCGTGCAGGAGCGCAATGAGCGACCGACCCAGGCACCGGCAGCAGCAGTAGCGAAGGGACAGGCCCAGGCCTATGCCTTTGCGGCCGTCGGTGCGGGAGCGGAATCCGGCGCCAAGAAGCAGATGACGCACCATCACACGATGTGGGCCTTCCGTGGGCCTGAACCCTGGAGTGATCCAGCCTGATTCACCATCAGGCCGGCGCCTTCAGGGCCGCGGAACCCCACTCGGGATCCGCGGCCCTTTTGTTTTGTCCAAACGGACGAGACACCCGAAGGAGCCTCGGGACAAGCAGCACCCGGTACCAGCCGCCCCCCGGCCAACAGGCCGGAACGACCAGACGAGGACACCACCCACCGTGCAACTCGAAGCGCACGCCCCGTCCGTACCGCCTTCCGACACGATCCCGCCGCCCGGCCTCACGGAGGACTCCGCCTTGATCCCCCTCACCGCGCTCACCGCGCTCGACGACGCCATCGAGAACCTCGGCGTGCCCGTCCCCTGCCGCTCCTATGACCCGGAGGTCTTCTTCGCCGAGTCGCCGGCCGATGTCGAGTACGCCAAGTCCCTCTGCCGCACCTGCCCGCTCGTGGAGGCCTGCCTCGCCGGCGCCAAGGAGCGGCGCGAGCCGTGGGGTGTCTGGGGCGGTGAGCTCTTCATCCAGGGCGTCGTCGTGGCTCGCAAGCGGCCGCGTGGTCGTCCGCGCAAGAACCCGGTCGCGGCGTGACCGCCGTGCTGGGGGTCACGGCCCCCAAACCCATGAAGCGCCCCGGAACCATCGACCGTCCCCACACCCACGATCCCCGAAATCAGGCTCCAATGACCGTCCCCACGAATGAGCCCGTCGGCTCCGCAACACCGAACGTCACGATCATCGGCGCGAACGACTCGCGTCAGAACAGGACCCGCGAGATGCAACTCATCCCAGAAGCCCTGGCTCGTGCGCATATGCACGACCGCCTGAGGGAAGCCGACATGCAACGCCAGGCCGTCCGCCTGGTCAGCGCGCGCCGGATGCAGCGCCGGGCCGAGCGCGCCTCGATGCGCGCTCGCCGTGCGCTGGCCATGGCGGTCATGCACTAGTCAGGCCGGACACCAGCAGCACCCGCTGCCGGGCAGCCGCTCTGCCCGGGAGTAATCAGTACGCATGGCGAGTACCCCTTCCGCGGGGCCGGTCCGAACGGACCGGCCCCGCGGTCGTGCTGTGCGGTCGTGTCGTGTGGTGCCGCGCGGCACGGCAGCGACGGAGTTATCGTCACAAGGTGAACGAGGAGACTCATCACCGGATTCAGCAACCCCCGCAGAGGGACGCCGCAGTGGTCGCGTGTGCCCTGTGCGGCACCTCCGCCGACAGTGAGACCGCACCGCCGACCTGGATCTGTTCCGTGGAGAACGGCAGACACCAGTACTTCTGCGAAGAGTGCGCCCGCACCCATATCAGGGCGATCGAGAGCCGTCTCGACTCCGCCTGGTGGTGAGGCCCCGGGTGTGACGTCCGGGTGTGACGGCCCGCGACGTAACGGCCCGGGACGTAACCCGGGGTATGAGGGTTTGGGCGTGACGGGTACCGAGGCCTGAAGGCCGGCTGCCTATGCGCCGGTGGCCGCGTCGCCCGCCAACTCCTGTACCACGGGTTCCTGCTCATGCGCCGAAAGGAACCCCGGTACCCAGGATTCGAGTTCGTCGCGAAGCCGCACCGTCGCACCCAACTGGCACAGCACCCCGATCGTGCTCAGCGTTACCCGGTGTATCAGCAGATAGGCGGGCGGCAGATTCAACTGCTTGCCCAGCTGATGAGCAGGCGAGCGGGGATCCGCGATCCGCGCCGCCTGATTGCGCATCCAACTCCGAGTGAAGGTGAACTTCTCCACCTGCGCCGGTTCGATGATCGGGAGGAGATAGTCGAGCACCGCATCAGGGTCGAGGTCGATCGATTCCTTGACGAACCCCTCCTCGCGCAGCAGCTCGTACACTGCCTCCGCGTCACCTGCCAGCGCCATCCGCAAGGAATCACCGATGGTCTGCGGCAGACCACCCGGCAGCCGGTCCACCGTGCCGAAGTCCAGCACCCCGAGCCGCCACTGCCCGGCCTCGCCGGCCTCGTCGGTCACGCCCGTCTCACCGATTTCGCCGGTCTCGTCGTCCGGGGACAGCAGCCGGAAGTTGCCCGGATGCGGGTCCGCGTGCAGCAACCCGGTGCGCACCGGCCCCGAGAAAAGGAAACGCGCCAGCAACTGACCGGCCCGGTCACGCTGTTCCGGCGTGCCCTCCGCAATCACATCGGCCAGCGGAACACCATCCATCCACTCCGTCACCAGCACCTGGTCGGACTGGTGCACGACACCGGGGATCACGACATCCGGATCTGCCGCGAACTCCTCCGCATGGACCCGCTGCGACCGTGCCTCCTGTTCGTAGTCCAGCTCCTCCGAGACCCGGTCACGCAGCTCCGTGATGAGCGGCTTGATGTCCATTCCCGGGATCAACGGGCCGAGCAGCCGGGCGAACCTGCTGAGCTGGGTCAGATCCGAGAGCAGCGCCTCTCCGGCGCCCGGGTACTGCACCTTCACCGCGACGTCCCGCCCGTCGTGCCACACCGCCCGGTGGACCTGACCGATCGAGGCAGCGGCCGACGGCTTGTCATCGAATTCGATGAACAGCTCCCGCCAGTCCTCGCCGAGCCGCTCCTCCAGCACCGCGTGCACCGTGCCGCTGGGCAGGGGAGGCGCCGCTTCCTGCAGTTTGGTGAGCGCCGCCCGGTACGGTCCGGCGACCTCCTCGGGCAGTGCCGACTCGAAGACGGACAGGGCCTGACCCAGTTTCATCGCCCCGCCCTTCAACTCCCCCAGGACCTTGAAAAGCTGATCCGCGGTGCGCTGCTGGACCTCCCGGGCGACCAATTCCGCGGACTTCCCGCCGATCCGCTTGCCCAGGCCCCACGTGGCGCGGCCTGCGAAACCCAGTGGCAGGGCAGCCAACTTGGCGGTACGGGTGACCGCTTTCCGGGGTAGATCAGACATGAGCCCCTCCAAATCCCAGACTGCGTACCGCGTGCGACGGTTACCCGGCCATTGTGTCGTGTACCGCGTCGGCCACGGAGGCGCGCTCACCCTCAGTGTGCCCAGCCGCTCCGCAGTAGCAGCCGAGATGCGCCCAGAGCCGCTCGGACCGCCAGTCCAACAGCGGCAGCGCGGTCTCCCAGCGGGTCCCCGTACTGGCCGGCAGCTCCCCGTCCAGAAAGGACAGCGCGTGGGCGGCCGCCAGACCGGCCACCGCCGTCGCCAGCGCCAGGTCGCAGGCCTGGACGACGGTGCGCCGCCCGGACTGCCACTGCGAGAGCATTCTGGACCAGTCCTTGTCCCGCTCCGCACGCTTCAGCGCCAGACACCCCGCGCACGCCGTGCCCCCGGGCAAAACCAGGGGCCCGACCACTCCAGTCGCCTCCATCACTCCGGCATAGAGGTGGGGAGTCCCCGAAGCGATCCACGGTTCCGCCGGGCGCGGGTCGGGGGCGTACACCGCGAGACCGTCACGAGGGGCGACCACGATCAGCGAGAGCCCCGGCTCGCCACCCGCAGAGGCCTCCGCCGTCTCCGCCGTCCGAGGAGCCGAACCGGCAGCGGATCTGCGCACCAACTGCCGGGCCGCGGTGGCCCTGCGCTCCCCTACGGCTGCCGGTGGAAGCCCACCGGGTGAGACGTCCCACGGCTCGGTGCACCCGCCGTCCAGGACCTCCACCCGGCCCACCCCGGATCCGGACAGCACCGCCGCGATCGTGGCCCCGACCCGCCCGGCGCCCCGTACCTGTACCCGCATCGCCCGGCGGGCCGCCAACCGCCGCATCCCGCCACCCGGCTCTGGATGGACGACTGAGAGCGACGCCAGATCAGGGCGGTGCCGCTCCATGGCATCGGGCCGGTTCCGTAACACATCGGCCTCCGGGCCGGCGGCCCGCACATCGTCGATCAGGCCGGCGTCCATCAACCGGGCGAGCAGTGTGTCCACTTGATGGTCCGACAGATCCAGCGCCCGGGCCTCTTCACGGAGCAGCGGCAGGCCGCGCGTACCGTCGAGCAGTTCCAGAAAACAGCCCATGGCGATATCCATCGGGCCGAGCTTCACCGCATGAGCGGCAGTCACCCCGAATTGCACGGTGCCCTGTCCGCACCACGCGCGGCGCAGTGCGGGCTTCAACATCGGATACACGTCTTCCCCCGGTCTGTGTTCCTTGATCTCTGTGCGTGGGCTGTGGCCCGGATCTCCGCGAGATCCGTTGTCAGAATGCAGGTCGGCGGCGAAGCGTGCAGAAAGTTATCCACAGGCATGGGGTATTAGTCGTTCAAATAGTGCATGGCGTGGAGTGGATCGCGCGCGAACCGTCCCGGAGGCGGGACTTCCCGCACTGACACCGGGTAACGTCATGGCGTGCCCGCCGACCCGTCACCCGGACTTGCCGGGGAGACCCCCGCGCGCAGTGCCGGAACCCCTCAGCGCAGCGCGGTGGACCGTTCGCCCCGCGCCTCGGCAACGAGCGCGGTCGAGGTCCGCAGGAGCACCCGCCGCAGCAGAACGGTCTCCGCGTACCGGGAGGGTGACCGCACTATCGTGCTCATCCCCGCCCGGATGTCCGAGGCCGAGGAGCAGCGTTGGGTGACCGTGATGCTCGACAAGCTCGCGGCCCAGGAGAGCAAGCGCATCCTCGGCGACAGCGAACTGACCGAGCGTGCCGAGCGGTTGTCCGCGCAGTATTTCGAGGGCCGGGCCAGACCCGCGTCCGTGCGATGGGTGACCAATCAGAACACCCGATGGGGGTCCTGCACCCCGGCGGAGGGCAGCATTCGCCTGTCGCACCGGCTCCAGGGCATGCCCGAGTACGTCGTCGATTACGTACTGGTCCATGAGCTGGCCCATCTGCTCGTCCCCGGCCACGGTCCGCGTTTCTGGCGGCTGCTGGAGGCATATCCCCGCACCGAACGGGCCAGGGGATACCTGGAGGGTGTGGTGGCGGCCGACCGGCTGCCGCATCTGCCCGCCGCGCGCGGTGAGTGACGGTCAGCGGTTCTGTACCGGGTCTGTACCGACTTAGCTCGATGTCGGAGTTTGCGGTTAGCCTGGCGCGACGCATTCACATTCGGGATGGGGGACGGTCGTTACGCATGGCCAGGGAATTCCAACGCGGCCACAAGGCCAAGATCAGCGATCTCACACCGGGGACGGACCTGTACGTAGGTGTGCAGATCGCCGGCCCGGGACTGACCTTTGACATCAGCTGCTTCGGCCTCGATGCCAATGAGCAGCTTTCCGACGACCGGTATTTCGTCTTCTTCAATCAGCCTAAATCGCCCGAGGAGTCCATTCAGCTCCTCGGTGCCCAGGCCGGTGACACCGAGTCGTTCCGCGTCACGCTGGACCGCATTCCGGCGAACATTCACAAGCTGTCGTTCACCGCGACGGTCGACGGCGCCGGGCAGATGTCCCAGGTCGGCCCCGGCTACATCCGGATTGTCGCGGGTGGCGAAGAAGTCGTCAGGTACGCCTTCGACGGTTCGGAGTTCACCACCGAGCGTGCGGTGATGCTGGGTGACTTCTATCTGAAGGACGTCTGGCGCTTCGCCGCCGTGGGGCAGGGTTTCGACGGTGGTCTGGAAGCGCTGCTGAAGAACTTCGGCGGTGAGGTCGCCGAGGAGGAGCCGGCCACACCTCAGCCGCAGGCCGCCATCCCGTCGTTCGCGCCGCCCACGCAGACCGCCGCACCGGCGCCGGCCCCGTCCTTCGGCGCCCCGGCCGCGCCGCAGGCGCCCCAAGCCCCGCAGCCGGCCCCGTCCTTCGGCGCCCCGGCCGCGCCGCAGGCGCCCCAAGCCCCGCAGCCGGCCCCGTCCTTCGGCGCCCCCGCCCCGCAGCAGCAGATCCACAACGCGCCGACGATTGCGGCGCCGATGGCCCCCATGGCACCGCAGGGCGGCACCGTTCCGCCACCCGCGCCCGCGCCGTACGGACAACCGGGCCAGCAGCCGCAGTTCGGTCAGATCCCCGGCCAGCCCGCGCCCGCAGCCCCCTATGGCCAGCAGGCTCCCGCCCCGTACGGTCAGCCCGCGCCCTACGGACAGCAGGCTCCGGCTCCCTACGGGCAGCAGCCTCCCGGCATGGCCCCGGGGGTTCCGCAAGGTGTGCCGCAGTCCGGTGGTGGACTTCAGGCGGCCGTCAACCTCTACAAGGAGGTGCCGACGGGCCGGCGCTGGACCGCGCAGAACAAGCAACTGGTGCGTGTCGACCTAGGGGAGGACGGTGCCCCCGTCCTGGCCCGTCAGGGCAGCATGGTCATGTACCAGGGCAAGGTCGACTTCGGCTACAAGGGGGCGGGCTTCGCCGGCCGGATCGTGGGGAACGCCACGGGCCAGGAGATGCAGCTGATGCGCTGCACCGGCCGCGGCCAGATCTTCCTCGCGGAGGACAGCGCCCATCTGCACCCCATCGAGTTGCAGGGCGACAGCATCTGTGTCTCCGCCGAGCGTGTCCTCGCCTTCGACGAGTCCCTTCAGTACGAGGTACGGAGGATCGAAGGGCACGGCATCCCGGGCGGCGCGCTGTTCACGATGCTCTTCCAGGGAACCGGCACGGTCGTGGTGATGACGCACGGCACTCCGGTCGTCCTGCCCGTGACGCCCACGACCTTCGCCGACAGCGACGCGATCGTGGCCTGGTCCGCCGCATCGCAGGTCATCGTCTCCAGCCAGGTGCGGCTGCGCTACAACGCCTACCCGGGGCACAGCGGGGAGTCGGTGAACCTTCAGTTCCGGGGCGCCCCGGGCAACTTCATCGTCGTCCAGCCGTACGAGGTCTGAGGAAGCCGAGGAATGAACCAGCAGCTCGCGGGGTACGCCCCCGCACCCGTCACAGCCCGTATGGAGAACCACGGCAGCGCCATGCTGAAGGTGGCGATGGCCACGGGGCAGGACCTCCTCGCGCGGGTGGGCTCGATGGTCGCGTACGAGGGATTCATCCAGTACGAACCGAATCCGCCCGCCGTACGCCAGATCGCCCGTGACTGGATCACTGGTGAAGGCGCCCCGCTCATGAAGTGCAGCGGGGACGGACTGCTGTACTTGGCCGACTACGGTGCCCATGTCGTCGTCGTTCACCTCAACAATGAGGCGCTCTCGGTCAACGGCACGAACGTCCTCGCCTTCGACGCTCAGCTCCAGTGGGGCGTCGAGCGTGTCAAAGGGATGGCCAAGTTCGCCGGCCAGGGCCTGTGGAACGTGTCCGTCTCGGGCACCGGCTGGGTCGCCCTGACCTCGCGCGGAACGCCTGTTGTCGTCAACTGTGGAAGCGGCGAGGACGAGACGTATGTCGACCCAGACGCTCTCGTGGCCTGGTCCCCGAACCTCAAGGTGAAGGGAAAGCGCAGCTTCAAGGCGGCCTCCTTGATCGGCCGCGGCAGCGGCGAGGCATATCAGATGGCCTTTTCCGGTCAGGGCATCGTCGTCGTACAACCGAGCGAGGACAGCACCGACCGCCTGCGGGCCCGGGGCTGAGGGGAGCGAGAAGACACCATGCAGAGTCCGCTTTTCCACCACACCGAACAGCAGTCCGCGGACCGCTACGTCCTGCAGAACGCGCAGATGCTCCGGGTGACGCTGGGCGGTCACGACGACATCCTGGCCCGCAAGGGCAGCATGGTCGCGTACCAGGGACTGGTCGAGTTCGACGGCGAGTACCAGTCGCGGGGCCAGGGCCGCTCCCGCGCCCACACCGGTGAAGGCCTCGACCTCATGCGGTGCTCCGGCCAGGGCACCGTCTTCCTCGCCAATCTCGCGCAGTACGTGCACGTGGTGGATGTCGACCACGACGGGCTGACCGTCGACAGCGCCTATGTGCTCGCACTGGACTCCGGGCTGCATCACGAGGTCATCGCGGTGGACAGCCAGTACGGCATCTCCGGCACCGGCAAGTACCAGCTCAACATCTCCGGCACCGGCAAGGTCGCCCTGATGACTTCCGGTCAGCCGCTGATGATGCAGGTCACGCCGGACAAGTACGTCAACGCCGACGCCGACGCGATCGTCGCCTGGTCCAGCTCGCTGCGCGTGCAGATGCAGGCCCAGACGCACTCCTCGGGCGTCTGGCGGCGGCGTGGCGACACCGGCGAGGGCTGGGAGCTCAGCTTCCTCGGCCAGGGCTTCGCCCTGGTCCAGCCGAGCGAGGTGCTGCCGCCGCAGAACGCCCAGATCGGCCAGGGAATCCGTGCGCAGTACGGGATGGGCCAGCAGGGCGCCCACGGTCAGAACCAGAACAACGCCTGGAACTGACCACGACGCACCGGCACGGGCGAGGGGCGGTCTCCACGCAGACCGCCCCTCGCCCATGCCTCATGTCGTGCCTACCGGCGCTGTTCCAGCGCGGCGCGGGCGCGCGTCATCAGGTGTACGACCGATGTGTCGGCCACCGACGCGACCTCGTCGTACGCGAACCAGCGCAGGTCCAGCGACTCGTCACTGATCTGCTCCGTCGCGCCCGACGGCGCCAGCGCCGCGTACTGCACGTCCAGGTGCCAGTGACAGGGCGCGGGGATCCGGTGGCGGTCCAGCGTCACCGGTCCGCCCGCGAGCAGGGTCAGGCCGCTGATGCCGGACTCCTCGGTGGCCTCCCGCAGGGCAGCGGCGGCCAGCGTCGGGTCCTGCGGTTCGCAGTGGCCGCCCATCTGCAGCCACATCTGCAGCTTGCGGTGCAGGGTGAGCAGAACCCGGCCCCGATCCGGATCGATGACCAGCGCGCTGGCCGTCAGGTGTCCGGCTTCGCAGGCCTTCCACATGCCGTCGGAATGCTGAGCCAGATGATCCAGATAGACCTGGCGCAGTTCCTCCTGGGCCGGGTCCACCGGGTTCTCGTACCCCTTCAGTACGAGAACGGCGTCGTCGTACACGCTCACTGGTCGGTGTCGCCCTTGCCGTCGCCGTCGCTCTTTCTGTCGTCCGTTCCTCCGGACCCCGGCTCGCTCGTGCCGCCCGCTGTGGCCTCGGGCTTCTGCGGACCCTTCGCGGCCTCGCCGAGCATCTTGTCCAGCTCGGAGAAGTCCAGCTGCTCGTGGTGCACGAAGCCGTCCGGATCGTCCAGGTCCTGGGCGGTCGGCAGCATGTCGGGGTGCTCCCACAGGGCGTCGCGGCCGTCGAGACCGCGGGCGTCCGTGAGCAACGCCCACAGGCGCGAGGCGTCCCGCAGCCGCCGCGGACGCAACTGGAGGCCGATGAGCGTGGCGAACGTCTGCTCGGCCGGCCCGCCGGAGGCGCGGCGCCTGCGCATGGTCTCGCGCAGCGCGTCGGCCGAGGTCAGACGGGACTTCGCGGCCTCGTGCACCACGGCGTCCACCCAGCCCTCGACCAGTGCGAGCGCCGTCTCCAGCCTGGCCAGGGCGGCCTTCTGCTCCGGGGTGTCCTCCGGCTGGAACATGCCCTGCTGAAGTGCGTCCTGCAGCTGCTCGGGCTGCGACGGGTCGAACTGGCCGACCACGTCCTCCAGCTTGCTGGTGTCGACCTTGATGCCGCGCGCATACCCCTCGACGGCGCCGAACAGATGCGAGCGCAGCCACGGAACATGGGCGAAGAGCCGCTGGTGGGCGGCCTCGCGCAGGGCGAGATAAAGCCGCACCTCCTCCTGCGGCACGCTCAGGTCCTTGCCGAACATCTCGACGTTCAGCGGAAGGAGCGCGGCCTTGCCCGCCGGGCCGAGCGGCAGCCCGATATCGGTCGAACCGACCACCTCGCCCGCCAGCACACCGACGGCCTGCCCGATCTGCTGGCCGAACATCGCGCCGCCCATCGACCGCATCATGCCGATCAGCGGGCCCGCCATCGCCTGCATCTCCTCGGGCAGCACGTCACCCATGGCCAGACCGACGCGCTCGGCCACCGGGTCGACCAGCTTCTGCCAGGCGGGGAGGGACGCCTCGACCCACTCCGCACGGCTCCACGCCACGGTCGAGACCGAACCGGAAGGCAGCGACGTCACCCCGTCCAGCCAGAGATCGGCCAGCCGCAGCGCCTCGTCGACCGCGGACCGCTCGGACGGGCCGACGCTCGCGTCCTTGGTGCCGTCCGGCGTGCCCTGTGAGACCGTCTGGCGGGCGATCTGCTTGGCCATGTCCCAGTTCACAGGACCGCCCTCATAGCTCAGCATCTGGCCGAGCTGCTGGAAGGCCGCCCCCAGGTCGTTGGGGTTCATCGTGCCGAACATCGCCGCGAACGGGTTGTCCCCGCCTGCGCCGGGCCCGAAGCCGAACGGGTTCGCCGGCCCGCCCGAACCCTGCCCACCTCCGGTGGGGTCCTTCTTCTTGCCCTCGTCGCCGTTCTCCGGCTCCTCCGGCGGAAGGCCGAATCCGAATGGGGTGTCACTCACGGGTTTCCTCGGCTCGTAGGGCCGCCGGCTCGAACCGACGGCGACTGCCCGACATCACCATCCAGCGTAGACACCAAAAGTCCGCTTGGGCCTCAGTGCTCCGCCGGCTCCCGGCCTGCGGCAGGATGGACGCCACCTGGTACGTACGCGTCATTCGGGTACGTACTGAAGACAACCGCTGGAGACGCCCGGTGAGTTCCCCAGATCCTCAGGTTCGCGCAGCGCGAAACCTGTCCGACCCCTCGACCGAGAACAAGCCCGCAAAAAACCGCTCCAGGAGCCGTGGCCCCGTCGTCGCGGTCACCGGAGCCGCGGGGGGCGTCGGTGAGCTGCTCACCGCACGCCTCGCGGCATCCGAGGAGATCAAGCAGGTCATCGCCATCGATGAGCGCCGCGGAGAGGTCTCCGAGGCGACCTGGCGCATCCTCGACGTCCGGGACCCCGCCATCGCGGAGAAACTGCGCGGCGCGGATGTCGTCGTGCACCTGGCACTCGATCTCGACCTGGAGACCGACCCCGCAGCCCGCACCGCCTACAACGTGCGCGGTACCCAGACCGTGCTGACGGCTGCCGCGGCCGTGGGGGTCCACCGGGTCGTCCTGTGCACCTCGGCCATGGTCTACGGGGCGCTGCCCGACAACGACATCCCGCTCGCCGAGGACGCCGAGCTGCGCGCCACGGCCGAGGCCACCGGCGTCGGCGACCTCCTGGAGATCGAGCGGCTCGGCCGCCGCGCGCCCCGCGCTCACCCCGGACTCAACGTGACCGTGGTCCGGCCGACCGTTCTGGTCGGCGGTACGGACACCGCGCTGACCCGCTACTTCGAGTCGCCGCGCCTCCTGGTCGTCGCCGGATCGCGCCCCGCCTGGCAGTTCTGCCATGTCGAGGACCTGGTCACGGCCCTGGAGTACGCCGCACTGGAGAAGATCGACGGCGAGTTCGCGGTCGGCTGCGACGGCTGGCTGGAACAGGAGGAGGTCGAGGAGCTCAGCGGCGTCCGCCGGATGGAGCTGCCCTCCGCCGTGGCCCTCGGTGCCGCCGCCCGGCTCCACCGGATCGGCCTCACCCCGTCCCCGGCGGGTGATCTCGCGTACACGATGCACCCCTGGGTGGTCAGTGTGAGCCGGCTGCACGACGCGGGCTGGCGCCCGGGCTGGACCAACGAGGAGGTGCTCGCGGCGCTCCTCGAAGAGGTGGAAGGCCGGCACACCGTCGCCGGACGCCGTCTCGGCCGCAAGGACGCGACCGCGGCAGGTGCCGCCGGTGCGACCGTGGCGCTGCTCGGCACCGCCGCCCTGGTCCGCCGGGCCCGCAAGGCCCGCCGCCGCATCTAGTGCCCCTCCCGGCAAGCTTTGCCGGTCACGGCACTAGTGCCCCTCCCGGCAAGCTTTGCCCCGTCGCGCCGCCCAGCACGCACGCTCGCCGCGTTGGCCAAAAGCCCTGGTAGCTCCGCTACAAGGACTTCCGGCCGCCTTGCGATCGCACGCACCGGACGACGCTCCTTACGGGGCAAACATTGCCGGTCACGGCACTAGCTAGGGTCCAGGCGAACCGCGGACGTCCGCGGATCGCGGGACGTCTGTAGGAGGCTCCAAGAGCAGGGGCGGTGCGCCGGTGGAAAACGCTATTCCACGATGTCGGTGCCGTACGGCACCATGGGCCCATGGCTCCCACCCACGACCACCCCGGCGAGCGGGCGGCGACCGATCCCATCCGACTGCTGGCGATTCGAGAGACGCCGCTGTCGGTCGACGAGATCTTCCGGGCCGTCGGGGACGACGCCGCGGGCGGCACGGCGCTCTTCGTCGGCACGGTGCGCAACCACGACGGCGGTCAGGACGTCGGTGCGCTCGGGTACTCCTGCCACCCCTCGGCGCAGGACGAATTGCGCCGGGTGGCCGAGAAGGTCGCCGCGGACTTCCCGGTGCGGGCACTGGCCGCCGTCCATCGTGTGGGTGACCTCCGAGTGGGCGACCTCGCCGTCGTCGTCGCCGTCTCCTGCCCGCACCGTGCGGAGGCGTTCGAGGCATGCCGCAAGCTCATCGACGACCTCAAGCACGAGGTTCCGATCTGGAAGCACCAGCGGTTCTCGGACGGCACCGAGGAGTGGGTCGGCGCCTGCTGAGTGCAAGCCGATCGGGTGGTCGTCGGCCCCGATTTGCGTAACCGCACCCCTGCCGTGAGCGTTGGTCGTGCAGATGGTTAATCTGCTGATAGGTAAGTTGCGGTCGCTCACGGGGTAGGGAGGTCGTGATGGCAGCACTCGCCTGGTTGTTGATTCCGCTTTTTGCTGCGTTCGGCGCTGCGATATGGGGAAGCTGGGCCACCCGTAATCGTACGGCCGGTGATGTTTCAACACTGGCCGGATACGCCCGGTTCCGTGAGGCGATGGAGAAGTCGCACTCCGGTTCCGATGTCCTCTGACTTTTCAGCGAACGTACGCAGTCGCCAATCCGCATCGCGGCGCCGACTGCCGACGCCTTCCGGCACGGCGCCATCCCCCATTTCCCGCCCCGCACGGACCGGCCCCGACGGTGCACTGACAGACCCTTCCCGTACTGTCGTTCCATGCCACGCCGCACCGCGACGCTGCTCGCCTCCACGCTGATCCTCATCGCGCTGCTCTGCGCAGGCGTGCTGATTCCAGTGCCGTATTCGAAGATGTCTCCCGGGCCGACCGTGAACACCCTCGGCAAGGTCGAAGGCGAGCCGGTCCTGCAGGTTTCCGGACACAAGACGTACCCGACATCCGGCAACCTCAATATGACGACGGTCAGGGTCACCGGCGCCGACTACAGGATGAACCTCGTCGAGGCCGTCTACGGCTGGCTGGATCACGACAGCGTGGTCGTACCGCACGACACCCTCTACCCCGGGGGCAAGACCGAGCAGCAGTCGACGCAGGAGAACGCCGAGGAGTTCAGCCAGTCCCAGGAGAGCGCCAAGGTCGCCGCCCTGACCGAGCTGGGCATCCCGGTGTCGTCGCGCGTCGTGGTCTCCACGGTCATCAAGGGCAGCCCCGCCCAGGGCAAGCTGCACGCCGGCGATGTGATCAAGCAGGTCGACGGCACGGCGGTCAAGCAGCCCGAGGACGTCGCGAAGCTCGTCACTCGCCACAAGCCCGGCGAGGACGTCACGTTCACGATCATCCCGGCGAAGACGGCACAGGAGGCAGAGAAGGCCGGCAAGGAGCCCGAGGGCACCCGGAAGATCGTCATCACCACCGCGAAGGCCCCCAAGGAGAACCGCGCGATCGTCGGCATCCAGGCCGGGACGGACCACACGTTCCCGTTCCGGATCGACATCAAGCTCGCCGACGTCGGCGGCCCGAGCGCCGGTCTCATGTTCTCCCTGGGCATCATCGACAAGCTGACACCCACCGACCTCACCGGCGGGAAGTTCGTCGCGGGCACCGGCACGATCGACGACAAGGGCAAGGTCGGCCCGATCGGCGGCATCAACATGAAGCTGGTCGGCGCGCGCGACGCGGGCGCCCGGTACTTCCTGACGCCGGACGAGAACTGCAAGGCCGCAGCCTCCGACACCCCGAGCGGACTCACGCTGGTGAAGGTGAAGACGATCGACGACGCGAAGAAGTCGCTGGAGAAGATCCGGGCAGGGGACACGGCCGGCCTGCCGAGCTGCTCGACGGGCTGACCGTGCGCGTCAGGGCCTGTCCGGCCGATCAAGGCCGGACAGGCCCTCGGTGGGGCGCGGCGGAGTCAGGCCTCGAAGGTCGCGGCCAGTGCGTCGGCCAGTCCGGGCACCAGGCCGGCGCCGGTCCGCACCTCGCTCGGGGAGTCCTTCTCGCGCAGCCGTACGGCGGCCTCGCGCGTGCCGTCCCTGAGGGCGGCCACCGTCATCCGCACCTCCTGGCGCTCCGGGTGCTTGGCGACCCACTTGGTCAGCTGGGCATCGCTGAGCCCCTCCGGTACGGAGGCCTCGGCGGACGGCGGCAGCATCAGCCGCTCCACCGTCATAGCGCATCCGATCACCGCGTCGGGCCAGGCGATCGTGGCGAGGAATTCGTCCAGGGCGGTGCCGGGCGGGAGCTCCTCCTGCTCGATGGGGGTGAGTGAGGCGGTCGGGGAGTCGGAGGCGTCGAGACCGAGCTGGGCGGCGAGGCCGGGCTCCTGGGCCCGCAGCCGGGCGGTGTCGACGAGAGCGAAGAGCCGGGCCGGCTGGTCCCAGCCGAGGCCGGAGATGTACTCGTCGATTTCGAGCACGGCGACGGTGAGGGGGCTCGCGGCCATCGGGGGGCCTGAGGGGGAAACGTTGGGCATGGCCAACATCCTGCCTCCTTCCGCCCCGGTATCGGGAACTAGGTAAAGCGTCAGTAAGTTGCATAGGTGGGCTCTACGATCGCTGGGCCCGCTTCACACGACCCGCGAACTTCGAGGTGCGCACGTTGGCTTTCCAGATGCCGGACCGCGGCGGAGGCCCGACCGGGCCACGGATCAGAGTTGGCCGCCCGTCCCGGCGCGCCCGTACCCTGCTCATGACACTTGGCGTCCTGGCGGTTCTCGCCATGGCGTTCGTCATGTTCGCCGGGTTCTGGACGGACTGGCTCTGGTACCGATCGGTCGATTATTCGTCCGTCTTCACCACCACCCTGTGGACCAAGATCGGGCTGTTCCTCGTCTTCGGACTACTGATGGCGATCGTCGTCGGTCTGAACATCTGGCTCGCACACCGGCTCCGGCCGCCGCTGAGCGCGATGTCCCTGGAACAGCAGAGCCTGGACCGCTACCGGATGAGCCTCGCCCCGTACAAGAAGTGGGTGCTGCTCGCGGTCACCGCGCTCGTCGGACTGATCGCCGGAGCGTCCGCCTCCGGCCAGTGGCGTACCTGGCTGATGTATGTGAACGGCGTGGCGTTCCACCAGAAGGACCCCCAGTTCCATCTGGACGTCTCCTTCTATGCCTTCGACCTGCCCTGGTACCGCTTCCTGCTGGGCTTCGGTTTCGCGGCCACGGTGCTCTCGCTGATCGCCGCCGCGCTGACCCACTACCTGTACGGCGGGCTCCGCATCACCAGCCCCGGCGCGCGGGCGACCGGCGCGGCCACCGGCCATCTGTCGGTGCTGCT
Source organism: Streptomyces sp. NPDC111516 (assembly GCF_055635345.1). Classification (NCBI taxonomy): domain Bacteria; kingdom Bacillati; phylum Actinomycetota; class Actinomycetes; order Kitasatosporales; family Streptomycetaceae; genus Streptomyces; species Streptomyces sp. NPDC111516. The sequence goes on from NZ_JBVKBV010000002.1 coordinate 331,297, forward strand.
CGGCGTCTTCGTCTCACTGAAGGCCGTGGCGTACTGGCTCGACCGATACGGCCTGGCCGTGAAGACCAGTGACTTCAAGGCCACGGACAACTGGACGGGGCTGCGGTACGTCGACGCCAACGCCTACCTTCCGGCGAAGACCATCCTGTTCTGCATCGCCGCGATCTGCGCCGTGCTCTTCTTCGCGACGCTCTGGCGCCGCACCTGGCAGCTCCCGATGATCGGCTTCGGTCTGATGGTGCTCTCGGCGATCCTGATCGGCGGTCTGTACCCGGCGATCGTGCAGAAGTTCCAGGTCCAGCCGAACGAGCAGGCCAAGGAAGCCCCGTTCATCCGGAAGAACATCGAAGCGACGCGTGACGCGTACGACATCGACAACGCTCAGGTCGACGACTACTCGGGCAAGAGCACGACGAACGACGACGCCAAACTGCGCGCGAGCGCGGATACCGCCGCCAGTTACCGGGTGATGGACCCCAACGTCGTCTCCCCGGCCTTCCAGCAGCTCCAGCAGAAGAGGAACTACTACCAGTTCCCCAAGACGCTGGACGTGGACCGCTACAAGGACGCCGCCGGCAAGGACCAGGACACGGTCATCGGTCTGCGCGAGCTCAACCTCGACGGCATCCCCAAGCGCAACTGGATCAACGACCACTTCACCTACACCCATGGCTACGGCGCCATCGCGGCCAAGGGCACGACGACCGGCAAGAACCCGAAGGGGTCACCGGACTTCACCGAGTCCGGTCTGCCGACCTCGGGTGAGCTCGGCAAGTACGAGCAGCAGATCTACTACGGCGAGAAGACCGAGCAGTACTCCATCGTCGGCGGGCCCCAGAAGGAGCTCGACTACGAGGAGGACGGCGAGAAGACCACCAGCTACCAGGGCAACAGCGGAGTCAGTCTCTCCAACGCCTTCAACCGTGCCGCGTACGCGGTGGCGTTCAGCGAGCCGCAGATCCTCTACTCGGGGGCCATCGGCGACGGTTCGCGGATCCTCTACAACCGCACGCCCAAGGAGCGCGTCGAGGCGGTCGCCCCGTGGCTGACCATCGACGGCGACGCCTACCCGGCCGTGGTGAACGGCCGCATACAGTGGGTCGTCGACGCGTACACCACCACCAACGGCTACCCGTACGCCTCGCGTACGACGCTCGGTGACACCACGGCCGACTCGCTGACCACCAACCAGCGCGCGGTCGTCGCCCAGCAGAACCAGGTCAACTACATCCGCAACTCGGTGAAGGCCACCGTCGACGCGTACGACGGCAAGGTCAAGCTCTACGAATGGGACACCGAGGACCCGGTCCTCAAGACCTGGAGCAAGGCGTTCCCCGGGACCGTCCAGCCCAAGGCGGACATCCCGCAGGAGCTCAGGGAACATCTGCGGTACCCGCAGGACCTGTTCAAGGTGCAGCGCGAGCTGCTCACCCGCTACCACGTCACCAACCCCGCACAGTTCTACAGCGGCAGTGACGCGTGGCAGGTCCCGGACGACCCGACCAACAAGGATTCCGGCGCCGTCCCGCCGTACTACCTGAGCATAAAAATGCCGGATCAATCGGCCCAGAAGTTCTCGCTGACGACGACGTTCACCCCGAAGGGGCGGCCCGACCTCGGGGCGTTCATGGCGGTGGACGCCGACGCGGCCAGCAAGGACTACGGCAAGATAAGGCTGTTGAGAGTCACCACCACGGTGAAGGGCCCCGGCCAGGTACAGAGCGAGCTCAACGGCAACGACGACGTCGCCGAGTTCGTGAGAAACCTCAAGGGAACCGACTCCGACATCGAGTACGGCAACCTGCTGACCGTGCCGCTCGAAGGGGGCTTCCTCTACATCGAGCCGGTGTACACGCGCGGTGGCACGCAGAACTACCCGCTGCTGCGCAAGGTCGCCGCCTCGTACGGGTCGAAGACCGTCTTCGAGAACAGCCTCGGGGAAGCGCTCAACGCGGTCTTCGGGGTGACGGGCCCCGGCACCACCCAGCCGCCCGCGGAGACCACCCGGCCACCGGGCGAGACCACGCAGCCGCCGGCCACCGGAGACGCGGCGCTGAAGAAGGCGATCGCGGACGCGCAGAAGGCCTATGCGGAAGGCGAGGCAGCCCTGAAGAAGCAGGACTGGAGCGCCTACGGCAAGGCCCAGGCGGATCTGCAGGATGCCCTGCAGCGTGCGGCGGCCGCCCAGCCCAAGTCGGGCAGTGCGAACAGCGCCGACGGAGCGAACGGTTCGAGTAATGCGAACGGTTCGAACCATTCGGACAAAACGTCCGAAGCCAGTAGTGGTGGCTGAGTGACTCGGTAAGGGCTCACCCTTGCGTCGTGGTACGGTTTGAACACAACGGCGCGGGGTGGAGCAGCTCGGTAGCTCGCTGGGCTCATAACCCAGAGGTCGCAGGTTCAAATCCTGTCCCCGCTACTGAAAGACGAAGGCCCGGATCCTTTCAAGGATCCGGGCCTTCGTCGTGTCGCGGCGACATTCTTGTGCGGTGTGTGTGAAGGGCGGTTCGCGGGGCGCGAGTTGGGCCCGGACGTGTTTGACTTATCTCTCTGTGGGCATGTCGACAAAACGCTGAAGTGACCTCACTGGCCGCGATATACCAGGTGTACGCGGGTTGCAGGTGGTGCGACGATGGTATTTATGGGGGACAGGGCAACTCTGTTGGAGACAGGGCGGTTTGTGCAGCGCCGCGCTCATCGGCCGGATAGCATGATGAATGCGGCATTTGGTGTAGCCGCCGCGGAGAACGACGAGACCGCTGAGAACACTGGGGCCTCCGGGCACACCAAGACCTCTGGGACTATTGGGACGACCGAGACCGCCGAGACTGCGGGGTGTGCCGCGACCGTCGAGAGCGCAGAGAACACAGAGAGCACGGCGAGCGCCGGGGCCGGCAGGAGCGCCGGGGCCGTGGAGGCTGCCGAAGGCCCCGGGGCCCAGGAAGTCTCGGAGACCCGGGAGAGTCCGGAGAGTGCCGAGAGCGAGGCACGCCACCGTCGCGCCGCCGACGCCGGGGACACCACGTCGATGAGCGTTCTCGGAGCCCTGCTGCTGCGCCGCGGTGATCTGGTCGGTGCCGAGCCCTATCTGCGTGCGGCCACCGCCGACGGCGACCGGGCCGCGGCCAACAACCTCGGCGTCCTCCTCCACCAGCGCGGATACGTCGACGACGCGGCCGGCTGGTGGCGTATCGCGGCCGTCGCGGGCTCCGCCGCCGCCGCACACGCCCTCGGCCGCCACTACCGGGAGCGCGGCGACGAGCCCGGTGCCGAGTACTGGCTGCGACAGTCCGCCGAGCAGGGCCACGCGCTGGGGGCGTACGCCCTCGCCGACCTGCTGGAACACCGCAGCGACGTCGGCGCCGAGCGCTGGCTGCGCGCTGCCGCCGAGCAGGGACACCGGGAGGCCGCGTACCGCCTCGCGCGCATGCTGGACCGCAACGCCGCCGACGACCCGCACGACGCCTTCGGCCGCCCGGGGCTGGGCCTCGGCTCCGGTGCAGGCACGGGCGCGGCCGACCGTCCGGGTGTCACCGGCCGCTCCGCGGCGCGCAGGGACGACGGCCCCGTGGCTGGTCCGGCCACCGGGCGAGTGGGCGAGGCCGAACAGTGGTACCGGCAGGCCGCCGCGCGCGGTCACCGGCGTGCCGCCCTGCACCTCGGCGCCATCCTCGAGCAGCGCGGCGAGCCCAGGGAGGCCGGCCGCTGGTACCTCATGTCCGCGAAGGCGGGCGAGGCGCGGGCTGCCTGCGCGCTCGGCTTTCTGCTCCGCGACGCGGGCGACGAGGAGAGTGCCGCCGTGTGGTGGCTGCGTGCCGCCCAGGACGGCGACGGGAATGCTGCCAATGCCCTGGGCGCGCTGCACGCGGCCCGTGGCGAGCAGCAGACCGCCGAGCGCTGGTACCGCGCCGCCATGGACGCGGGCGATGTCAACGGCGCCTACAACCTGGGGCTGCTCTGCGCGGCGCAGGACCGTACGCCGCAGGCCGAGCAGTGGTACCGCCGCGCCGCGTACGCGGGCCACCGCGAGGCCGCCAACGCGCTGGCCGTACTCCTGCTCCAGGCGGGAGACGCGACCGGCGCCGAGCCGTGGTTCTCCAAGGCCGCCGAGGCGGGCAGCGTGGACGCGGCCTTCAACCTCGGCATCCTGCATGCCGGACGCGACGAGGACCGTGCGGCACTGGTCTGGTACGAGCGCGCCGCAGCGGCCGGCCACACCGAGGCCGCTCTCCAGGTGGGCATGGCCCTGCTGCACCACGGCGAGGAGCAGGAGGCCGAGCGCCATCTGCGCTGCGCGGCGGGCGGCGGCAGCGCCGAGGCGGCCTTCCGGCTGGCCGGGGTGCTGGACTCGCGGCAGCCGCCGCCCGGCCCTCCCGCGCTCGGTGAGCCTATGCCGGAGAAGACCGAGTGCGAGGAGTGGTACGAGCGGGCCGCCGAACAGGGGCACCGCCGTGCGCAGGTGCGGGTCGGCATGCTCGCGGCGGCCCGTGGCGACGTGGACAGCGCGGCCCGTTGGTACCGCGAGGCCGCCGAGTCGGGCAGCCGCAACGGCGCTTTCAACCTCGGGCTGCTGCTCGCCCGAGAGGGCAGCGAGCGCGAGGCCGCGCAGTGGTGGAGACGCGCCGCTCACGACGGGCATGGGCGGGCCGCCTTGCGCCTGGCTCTGCTGGCCGCCCGCCGGGGCGAACTCGCCGAGGGGCAGCGCTGGTGCGCGCGGGCGGTCGAGTTGGGTCCGGCAGAGGTCGCCGAGCGCGCCGCCCGGCTGCGCGAAGCGCTGCACCAGGAGCTCACCGCGTAACGACCTCACCCACGATTGGCAGCGGCGTCGCAGCGCCTGGGACCTCCGCCTCCCGCGTTGTCGTCAGTCGCGATGGCTCCGCCATCACTCCCTCCTCCGCCTTGGATTCGAAGGCCCCAGACGCCGCTCCTTCTCCCACTGCCAATCGTGGGCGAGGTCGTAAGACCGAGCGGCAAGGCCGGGTGAAGCGGGCCGGTGCGGCCGGGTGGGGTGAGCGGCAGGACCCGCGCGGGGCGTCGTGGAAGCGGCGGTTCCGGTACCTCCCCACTCGGCGCCGGACCGCCTCCCCGCCAGGCGCCGGAAGTGATTTGCGCTGGTCCGGAGCGGTGACGTACTGTGGGGATCACAACGACGCGGGGTGGAGCAGCTCGGTAGCTCGCTGGGCTCATAACCCAGAGGTCGCAGGTTCAAATCCTGTCCCCGCTACTGAACGCAGAAGGACGGATCCTCCAGAGGATCCGTCCTTCTGCGTATGCCCGTGCGTGCCAGTCAGCGCGAGTGGCCCACCGCCTCCGCGTACATCGCCCGGTCCACGGCCTTCGCCTCCGGCACCGGGGCACCCTTCGAGACGCCCGCATCCGCGTACGCCTGCTGCAGCCGGTCCGTCGTGCCCTTCCGTATCTCCCAGTCCATCCGCATCGACGGGGTCGACCGCAGCGTGGCCTCGTCGGTCTTCATCAGCTTCGCCAGTTCGGCGACGAACGCGGGGTCGGCCTTGTAGTCGCCGGCGAAGTAGGTGTTCACGGTCCGGATGTAAGCGCGGAGGAAGCCGACGCCGGCGTCCGGGTCCTTGTTCAGCAGCGTCGGTCCGAAGAGCAGGCCGCCGAGCGGTTCGCCGAGCGGCTGGCCGCCCAGGAACGCGTACCTCTTGTCGCCGTCCACCTTGCGCCAGACCGGGTCGAGCAGCCAGGCGGAGTCCACGCCACCGTTCTCCAGCGCGGTCAGCACGTCCGCGGAACCGAGCTGCTGGAAGCCGATCTTGTCGAGGCCGCCGCCATGCTTCTTCAGGGAGGTGTCCATCGGGTAGGCGATGACCGAGCCCTTGCCTATCATCGTGCCCATCTTCCGGCCTGCCATATCGACGTGATCGGTGCTCTCGCCGTCCTTGAGGCGTACCCACAGGCCGCTCTTGGAGGCGGGGTCGGGCGAGAAGTTCCCGGCCACCCACCTGATGTCGAAACCGCCGTTGATGCCGTTCATCACGGCCGCCTCGGGAGCCGCCCACTGGGCGTCCACATCGCCCTTGGCGAGCAGCGGCAGGGCGTCCGGGGTGGGCAGCACCTTCAGCTGGACGTCCAGCCCTTCCTTCGTGAACTCGCCCTTCGCCACGGCGACCTGGAGCGGAGCGACGTACTCCGCGCTCAGGGTGCCGGTGGCGACGGTGATCTTCCGCTTCTTCGCCAGGGGCCGGGCCGCCGGGGCACCCTTGTCGCAGCGGGCCGGTTTCCGGTCGGGGGCGAGGTCGGCAGGGTCGCTCCAGCTGCTGGCGCCGCAGCCCGCGACGGGTGTGACGGTGCGCGGCGCTGCGGCGGCGCCGTCGTCGGCGGAGTCCTTTCCGGCGCAGCCTGCCGCGCCGAGCAAGGACGCCGTGATGAGTACGACGGTGCAGGTCAAGGGGGTACGTGTACGCACAGTGCCTCCGTACGAAGAACGTGGGGTGAGCTGTTCAGGACTGGCCGCGGCCGCGGTCGCGGGGGGCCCACGGGGTGAGCAGTCGCCCCGCGATCCGCACCACTTCGGAGAAGACGACGCCAAGAACCGCCACGCAGACGATGCCGACGAACATCACGTCGTTCTGGAACAGCGCCCGGGAGTCGAAGATCAGATGGCCCAGCCCGTCGGCCGCCGCGATCTGTTCGGAGGCGACGATGACCAGTACGGCCACCCCCGCCGCGATCCGCGCCCCGACCAGGACCGCGGGCAGCGACGCGGGGAGCAGCACGTGCCGGAACATCTGCCAGGGTGAGGCGCCGAAGACCTGACCGGCGTCACGGTGGCCGACCGGGACGGCCAGCACGGCCGCCATGGTGGAGATCCAGACGAAGAAGAAGACCGTCGCGGCGACCAGAGCGATCTGCGGCCCCTCACCGAGGCCGAACATATTGAGGAAGACCGGCAGCAGGGCCAGCTTCGGTACGACGTACAGGGCGTCGAGCAACGGCTCCAGCGCCGCCCGCACGAGGGAGAGCGACCCCATCAGCAGCCCGAGCGCGTATCCCGCGACGGTGCCGATCGCATAGCCGCCGAGGACCCGCTTGAGCGTGGCCCACACATCCGGCCACAGTTCACCGGCCCCCGCCCGGTCCCAGCCGTCCGCCAGGATGGTCGAGGGGGCGGGGTAGACCCGTTCGTCGATCCAGGACTGTGCCGCGGCCAGCTGCCAGAGCAGCACGAGCAGCAGCGGTACGGCGACGGCGAGCGCGATCTCCAGCGCGCGGCGCCTGCGGTGGGTGCGCACCGGACGCAGCTCCTGCGGGCCCGGCCTGCGGATCAGCACCCCGTCGTCGGATTTCGCGGCGTGCACAGTGGTGCTCATGCCGGAACCGCCTCCCTCCGCACCTCGCCGCGCAGCAGCTCCCACAACTCGCTCTTCAACGCGGTGAACTCGGGCGTCGACCGGACCTCGCCGGTGCGTGGCCGGCCGAACGGCGGGCGGCGCTCGGCGATGATCCGCCCCGGTCTGGCGGACATCACCAGCACCCGGTCCCCGAGCACGATCGCCTCTTCGAGGCTGTGGGTGATGAAGAGGGTGGTGGTACGGGTGGTCTGGGTGAGGTCGAGCAGCTCGTCCTGGAGGATGGTGCGCAGCTGGGCGTCGAGCGCCGCGAACGGCTCGTCCATCAGCAGCATCTCGGGTTCGACGGCGAGGGCGCGGGCGATCGCGACCCGTTGCCGCATTCCACCGGAGAGGGTGGCCGGATACGCCCCGGCGAAGTCGGAGAGCCCCATCCGGGCGAGCCAGTCGCGTGCCCTGGCATCGGCCTCCTTGCGCGGTACGCGTTGGATGTCGAGGCCGAACCGGACGTTGGCCAGTACGGTCTTCCAGTCGTAGATCCCGTAGTCCTGGAAGATCATCGCCGCCGGGCGGGGCGATGCCGTACGGATGGACAGCTCGCCGGAACTGGGGCGGAGCAGTCCGGCGGCGATCCTGAGCAGCGTGGACTTGCCGCAGCCGGACGGGCCGACGAGGCAGGTGAACTCGCCCGGTGCGACGGAGAGATCGACGGGGCCGAGGGCGGGCCGGGCCTTGGCGCCGCGCCCGAAGGAGCGGGTGAGCGCGTCGGCGCGGAGTTTGGGACGGGTGGCCGAGGCGGGCGCCGGGACCGGAGCCGGAGCAGGAGTCCGGCCAGGGGCCGGGGCCGGGGCTGTGGGCGGGGTCGGGTGCGGATCTCCCACGGGTCTCTCCTCGCGCGTATCGAGGTGCGGATCCGCCGCGGGGCGGACGTGATCGCCGTCGACGATATGACGACCCATCAGATTCGGGAAGGGGGTGCGCGCGTGGTGGGCCAGGGGGTGGGTGTCACCTCCTGTGGGTGTTCATGCGGAAGGCCCCGGTGCTCGCACCGGGGCCTTCCGTGGCAGGACTCAGCTCGTCGCGGCGCAGTTCGGGCAGATGCCGCGGTAGGTCACCTCGACATTGGAGACCGTGAATCCGAACCGCTCGTCGCTCGGCAGATCCGCCAGCGGGTCGCCGGCCGGGTGTACGTCGCGGATGGTGCCGCAGCGTGCGCAGACGAGGTGGTGGTGGGGGCGGTGCGCGTTCGGGTCGTACCGCTTGGCCCGGCGATCCGTGGAGACCTCGATGACCTCACCGAGCGTCACCATCTCGCCCAGGGTGTTGTAGACGGTGGCGCGGGAGATCTCGGGCAGCTTGGCAACGGCGCGGGCATGGACCTCGTCCGCCGTCAGGTGCACATGGTCCCCGTCGAGGACCTCGGCCACGACGCGCCGCTGGGCGGTCATGCGCCAGCCGCGTCCGCGAAGTCGTTCCAGCAGGTCACTCATAAGCACAAGCCTAACAGTGGGGGGACCAGGTCCCGAACCGATGTGACTTTGGATGGTCACTTGACTTGGACAATGTCCATTGTAGGATCGGGATCGGCATAGGCCAAGGGACAGGCTGTGCAGGACATGACGAATGTGCAGGAATGACGCAGGAGGCGCACGTGACGCAGGGACCGCTCACCACGGAGGCCGGCGCGCCGGTCGCCGACAACCAGAACAGTCAGACCGCTGGCGTCGGCGGTCCCGTGCTGGTGCAGGACCAGTCGCTGCTGGAGAAGCTCGCGCACTTCAACCGTGAGCGCATTCCGGAGCGCATCGTGCACGCCCGTGGCGCCGGCGCGTACGGCACGTTCACGCTGACCCGCGACGTCTCGCAGTGGACGCGGGCGAAGTTCCTCTCCGAGGTCGGCAAGCAGACCGAGACGTTCCTCCGCTTCTCGACCGTCGCGGGCAACCTCGGCTCGGCCGACGCGGTGCGTGACCCCCGCGGCTTCGCGCTGAAGTTCTACACCGAAGAGGGCAACTACGACCTCGTCGGCAACAACACCCCGGTGTTCTTCATCAAGGACGCCATCAAGTTCCCGGACTTCATCCACACCCAGAAGCGCGACCCGTACACCGGCTCGCAGGAGGCGGACAACGTCTGGGACTTCTGGGGTCTGTCCCCCGAGTCCACCCACCAGGTGACCTGGCTCTTCGGCGACCGCGGCATTCCGGCCACGCTGCGTCACATGAACGGGTACGGCTCGCACACGTACCAGTGGAACAACGAGGCCGGCGAGGTCTTCTGGGTCAAGTACCACTTCAAGACCGACCAGGGCATCAAGAACCTCACCCAGGACGAGGCCAACAAGCTCGCCGGCGAGGACCCCGACAGCCACCAGCGCGACCTGCGCGAGGCGATCGAGCGCGGCGACTTCCCGTCCTGGACGGTGCAGGTCCAGATCATGCCGGCGGCCGAGGCGGCCACGTACCGCTTCAACCCGTTCGACCTCACCAAGGTGTGGCCGCACGCGGACTACCCGCCGATCGAGATCGGGAAGCTGGAGCTCAACCGCAACCCGGAGAACATCTTCGCCGAGGTCGAGCAGTCGATCTTCAGCCCCGCGCACTTCGTGCCGGGCATCGGTCCGTCGCCCGACAAGATGCTCCAGGGCCGCCTCTTCGCTTACGGTGACGCCCACCGCTACCGCGTCGGCATCAACGCCGACCACCTGCCGGTGAACCGTCCGCACGCCACCGAGGCGCGCACCAACAGCCGTGACGGCTACCTGTACGACGGCCGTCACAAGGGTGCGAAGAACTACGAGCCGAACAGCTTCGGCGGCCCGGCCCAGACGGACCGGCCGCTGTGGGGGCCCACCCCGGTCGCGGGCGAGATCGGTACGCACGAGGCCCCGAGCCACGCGGAGGACAACGACTTCGTGCAGGCCGGAAACCTCTACCGGCTCTACTCCGAGGACGAGAAGGCCCGGCTGATCGACAACCTCGCCGGATTCATCGCCAAGGTGTCGCGCGATGACATCGCCGAGCGCGCGATCAACAACTTCCGCCAGGCGGACGGCGACTTCGGCAAGCGTCTGGAGGCCGCGGTCCAGGCCCTGCGCGGCTGACAAGGACGCCTGTCGTCGGTGGTGGGCCGGTTCCCTCTTCGGAGGGGCCGGCCCACCGGTCGTTCACGGGTCAGCCGACAAGTTCCGAGTGAGGGCGGCGCTTGGCGGGCGTCCAGCAGCGCAGGATGTCACGGACCGAGACGATGCCGACGGGCCCGTGGTCGTCCAGCACGATCAGGTGGCGGAACCCGCCGTGCGTCATGGCCTCCGCGGCCTCTGTCAGGGTCCAGGTGGGCGCGGCGAAGACCACGTCGGTGGTGGTGTGGGCGGAGGCGGTCTCGACGTCGGGATTCCGGCCCGAGCCGACCGCGTTGAGAATGTCGCGCTCGGTGAGAATGCCGAGCCCGCTGGTGTCCCGGTCGAGAACGACCGCGGCTCCGACGTGCCGGACCGACATCAGCCTGGCGGCCTCGCGGAGCGTATGGGTGGGTCCGATGGTGAGGACCAGCGTGCTCATGGCGTCACGGACGAGCATGAAGAGAGACACCTCCTTCGTGAAACGACCGTGTGAGTCGATTCACAAATTCACAAGCAGGGGGACTCTCAGAGTCGCATCGATGGTGGACGGGAACAAGGGGGGACGAGAGTGTCCGAGGGGCGTGCGGTGGTGCGCGACGCCCCTCGGGGGCGCGTTCCCGATCAGTAGCGCTGGTTCAGATAGCCCAGCAGTTCATGGTGGAGCAGCCCGTTCGAAGCTGCCGCATTGCCGCCACCGGGGCCGGACACCCCGTCCAGGCTGGTGAACTTCCCGCCCGCCTCCTGGACGATGATCGCGTTGGCGGCCATGTCCCAGAGCGAGAGCTCCGGCTCCGCGCAGATGTCGACCGATCCCTCGGCGACCATCATGTACGGCCAGAAATCCCCGTACCCGCGGGTGCGCCAGCAGGCCCTGGTCAGATCGAGGAACCCGTCGAGCCGGCCCTGCTCTTCCCAGCCGCTCAGCGACGCGTACGCGAACGAGGCGTCCGTGATCCGCTCCACCTTCGACGCCCGCAACCGGGTCGCGGAGGTCAGGCTGCGGCCGGAGAACGCGCCCGCGCCCTTCGCCGCCCACCAGCGCCGGTTCAGCGCGGGGGCCGAGACCACGCCCACCACCGGCTGGAACCCCTCCTCACCGGCTTCCATCAGTGAGATCAGCGTCGCCCAGACCGGCACTCCGCGCACGTAGTTCTTGGTGCCGTCGATCGGGTCGATGACCCAGCGCCGCGGGCCGGTGCCCTCGATCCCGAACTCCTCGCCCAGGATCGCGTCGCGTGGGCGGGCCCGATGGAGGTGACCGCGGATCAGTTCCTCGGCGGCCTTGTCGGCCTCGCTCACCGGCGTCATGTCCGGCTTGGTCTCGACCTTGAGGTCCAGAGCCTTGAACCGGTCCATCGTCGCCGCGTCGGCGGCGTCCGCCAGCACATGGGCGAGGCGCAGATCATCGTGGTAATCGGGCATGCCGTCACAGTATCGACCGCGGGTGAACAGAGCCACAGGACCTCGCGGCGGCCCGGACCATTGACAGTCCCCGGCGCCACGTCAACCCTGGAACGCAGGCCCCTTGGCGCGGGAGGCGACGATGCCCACGGCGCGAGACGCATTGCTGGACGCCGCCCTCACGGCGCTTGCCACCGTGCCCTGGCCGGCGGTGCGCATGGTCGATGTCGCGTCCGCCGCCGGGGTTTCCCGACAGACCCTCTACAACGAGTTCGGCAGCAAGGACGGTCTGGCCCGCGCCCTCGTCCGGAGCGCGGCCGACGGCTATCTGACCGGTGTCGAACGGGCACTGGGGTCAGCGGGCGGTACGGGGGACAGGCTGGCTGCCACCGCCGCCTGGACCGTCCGCGCCATCCGCACGAACGCCCTGGTCAGGGGATTGCTCACGGGCTGCTGGGGCGAGCGATTACCCCGTCTCGTACGCCCAGCCATGCCGGCCGCCTCGCGCGTGCCCGCTCAGCGGCGCGCCGACGCCGGGACGCCGACGCCCGCCGAACTGCTCGGCGAGGTCCGGGAACGCGCGGTGGCCGCCCTCGACGAGGGACGGCCCCCACCCGACCTCGAGTCACTGGCCGCGACCTGCGAGATCGCGCTCCGGCTGGCACTCAGCTACGCGATGGTGCCGGCCCTCCCGGAGGCGGAGGCCGGGACGGGGGCGGAGGGGGAGACGGCGCCTCTGGTGCGCGAGCTGGTGGATCGGCTGGCCGCCGGGTGAACGCCGGTCGGGCCCAGGGCCTGAGACCGAGGTCAGTGGGACGAGCCCGAGAGCTGCAGCCCGATCACACCGACGATCACCAGGGAGATCGAGACCAGCTTGAGGGTGGAGACCACGTCGTCGAGGAAGACCATGCCGTAGATCGCGGTACCCGCGGCGCCGATGCCCGTCCACACGGCGTAGGCGGGCCCCACGTCGAGTTTCTTCAGCGACAGCGTCAGCAGACCGAAGCTGCCGAGGGCGAAGACGCAGAACGCGATGGTCGGCCAGAGCCGGGTGAACCCGTGCGAGAGCTTCAGACAGACGGCGAAGCCGGTCTCCAGCAGCCCCGCGACCACGACCAGCAGCCACGCCATCGTCAGTGCCCTCCCACGTCGGTGACTGCCTTGCCTCGCTGGCTGTGATTATGCACTTACCAGTGGCAGCGGATGGCAAACGTGCCCGGGTCAGTCGCCTTCGCGTCGCTCCCGGGTGGAGAGCAGCCGCCGCAGCGAGTCCAGCCGCGCCGGATCGGCGTGGCCGTCCGCCACCCAGGCGTCCAGGGCGCATTCCGGTTCCTGGCCGTCGTGGGTGCAGCCGCGCGGGCACTCCTCGGTGCCGGGCTCCAGGTCCGGGAACGCGTGGATCACCCGGGACGGGTCGATGTGGTTGAGCCCGAAGGAGCGCACACCGGGGGTGTCGATCACCCAGCCGCGGTAGTCGGGCAGGGGGAGCGCCAGCGCCGATGTGGTGGTGTGCCGGCCCCGGCCGGTGACCGCGTTGACGACGCCCGTCGTACGCCGTCGGTCCTTCGGCACGAGCGCGTTGACCAGCGTCGTCTTTCCGACGCCGGAGTGCCCGACGAAGGCGGTGACCCGGTCGTTCAGTTGCTCGCGGACCCGCGCCGCTGCGTCGCCGTTCTCCAGCTCCTCGCGGCTGGTGACGATGAACGGGACGCCCAGCGGGGTGTACGCCTCCAGCAGCTTGTCCGGGGAGGCGAGGTCGGACTTGGTGAGCACGAGAAGCGGGGAGAGTCCGCCGTCGTACGCGGCGACCAGACAGCGGTCGATCATCCGCGGGCGGGGTTCCGGATCGGCCAGCGCGGTGACGATCGCCAGCTGGTCGGCGTTGGCGACGACCACCCGCTCGAACGGATCGTCGTCGTCCGCGGTCCGACGCAGCACCGACCGGCGCTCACCGATGCGGACGATGCGGGCGAGGGTGTCCTTGGCGCCGGACAGATCGCCGACGAGGGAGACGCTGTCACCCACCACGGCGGCCTTCCGGCCCAGCTCGCGGGCCTTCATCGCCATGACCGTACGACCGTCGACGAGGCAGGTGAGGCGGCCGCGGTCGACGGTGAGGACCATGCCTTCCTCGGCGTCCTCGTGCTTCGGGCGGGTGCGCGTACGAGGACGGTTGCCCTTCGGGTTGGGGCGGGTCCGGATGTCGTCCTCGTCGGGGTTCTTGCCGTAGCGGCGCATCTCAGGCCCCGAGCATTCCGGTCCACATCTGCGGGAAGTCCGGCAGGGTCTTGGCAGTTGTCGCCACGTTCTCGATCTCCACTCCGGGGACGGCAAGGCCGATGATCGACCCCGCGGTGGCCATCCGGTGGTCGTCGTACGTATGGAAGGTACCGCCGTGCAGCGGTCGCGGGCGGATGTGGAGGCCGTCGGCGGTCTCGGTGACGTCGCCGCCGAGATCGTTGATCTCCTTGGTGAGCGCGGCGAGCCGGTCGGTCTCGTGCAGCCGCAGGTGGGCGACGCCGCTCAGGGTGGACGGGCCGTCGGCGAGGGCCGCGACCGCCGCGATGCCCGGAGTGAGCTCGCCGACCTCGCCGAGGTCGACGTCGATGCCGTGGACCCGGCCCGAACCGGTGAAGGTGAGCCCGTGCTCGGTCAGCTCGCAGCTGCCACCCATCGCGGTGAAGATCTCCCGCAGCGCGTCGCCCGGCTGGGTGGTGCGCTCGGGCCAGTCGGGGATGGTGACCCGGCCGCCGGTGACCAGCGCGGCCGCGAGGAACGGCTGGGCGTTGGAGAGATCGGGCTCGACGGTCAGATCACGGCCGAGCAGGGCGGAGTGGGAGACCCGCCAGACGTTCGGCTCGCCGCCCGTCTCCGGCTCGTCGACCTGGGCGCCGACGGCCCGCAGCATGTCGACGGTCATCCGGATGTGCGGCATGGAGGGGAGCCTGGCGCCGGTGTGGCGCACCTCCACGCCCTGGTTGTAGCGCGGCGCCGACAGGAGCAGCGCCGAGACGAACTGGGAGGACGAGGAGGCGTCGATCGCCACTGCTCCGCCGTCCAGCGCACCGCCGCCGTGCACGGTCATCGGGAGCGAGCCGCGTCCGTCGTCGTCGATCCGGGCGCCGAGCACCCGCAGCGCGTCGATCACACCGGTCAGCGGGCGCTCGTACGAACGGGGGTCGCCGTCGAAGTGGACCGGGCCGTCGGCGAGGGCCGCGACCGGCGGCAGGAAGCGCATGACCGTCCCGGCGTTGCCGACATCGATCGTGGTGGGGCCGTGCAGTCCCGCCGGGATGACCCGCCATGCTTCGCCGGAGCTGTCCGGGGCGCCCGCGACGGAGGAGCTGGACGACACCGTCTCCTCGATGCCGACGCCCATTGCGCGGAGCGCCTCGGCCATCAGCAGGGTGTCGCGGGAGCGCAGCGGGCGGCGCAGCCAGCCGGGCTCGGCGGCGAGAGCGGCGAGGACGAGCGCGCGATTGGTGACCGATTTCGATCCGGGCACGATGACGGTCGCGTCGACGGCTCCACTCGCATAAGGGGCGGGCCAGAGGGCGGGGTGCACGGAACTTTCGGTCATGGACCTCACTTTAGTGGTTCACCGCAAACCCGAATCTCGATCAGATGGGATGAAATCGGGGTGTAACGCAAGCGTGGTATGGCTTGCCGGGCCGCACCGGCCCCCGCAACCGGCGCTCACATGCCCAGCAGCCAGCGCCCGCCGCCGATCAGCGAGCAGAGCGACACCGCGTGGAAGAGGAACAGCCAGAGCGCGGCCGGTACGTCCGTCAGCCGCGACAGCTGGTCCGCGTCCGAGTCCGGCGCACCGCCGTGCCGCCGTTTCGACTGGAGCTCGAAGGCCGGGCGTACGCCGCCGAGCAGCAGGAACCACACCACGGTGTACGCGAACAGCGACTGCACGGCCGGCGAGGCCAGCCAGGACACCAGCAGGAAGGCCGATCCGGTGAAGATCACCGCCAGCGCCCCGTACACATTGCGGATCATCACCAGCATCACCGCGAGCAGCGCGGTGGCCAGCCACAGGAACAGCGTGATCCTGCCGTTGACCAGCAGCCACGCCCCGCCCAGGCCCAGCAGCGGCGGGGCGGTGTAGCCCGCCGCCGCGGTCAGGATCATCCCGATGCCGGTCGGCCTGCCGCGGCTGACCGTCAGCCCGCTGGTGTCCGAGTGCAGCCGGATGCCGGACAGCTGCCGCCCGGTGCACAGCGCGATCAGCCCGTGGCCCCCCTCGTGCGCGATGGTGATCGTGTTGCGGGTCAGCCGCCATATGAAATTCGGTACGACGGCGATCAGTGCGAGCGTGCCGGTCACCACCACCAGCCATTGTTCGGGGAGGGGCTGGGTGCCGAAGACGCGGTCCCACAGGTTGCCCAGATCGGTGCTGTCCATGGTGGGGGCGGCTCCTTGCGGTATCGGCGTGCTGCTGTCGTGACGGTCGTGGCAGTCTGGCACTTATGTGCGGACGGTATGCAGCGAGTCGGCGGCCCGAGGACCTGACCGGACTCTTCCAGGTCGAGAAGTGGGAACCGGCGGAGACTCTGGCGCCCGATTGGAACGTGGCGCCGACCAAGGAGGTCTACGCCGTACTGGAACGTCCATTGAAAGACGCAGACGATCAGCGTCCGGTTCGCCAGTTGCGTGCCCTGAAATGGGGGCTCGTGCCGTCCTGGGCGAAGTCTCCCGAGGGCGCCGCACGCATGATCAACGCCCGTGCGGAGACCGTCCACGAGAAGCCGTCCTTCCGGCGCCCCTTCGTCTCCCGGCGCTGCATCCTGCCCGCCGACGGCTACTACGAGTGGGTCACCGGCGCCGATGAGCGGCAGTTGGAGGAGAAAAGGAAGAAGAAGCGGCCCCGTAAGCAGCCCTACTTCGTGACACCCGCCGACGGATCCGTCTTCGCGATGGCCGGGCTGTACGAGTTCTGGCGCGACCGGACCCTGCCGGACGACCACCCGATGGCCTGGTGGGTGACCTGCTCGGTGATCACGACCGAGGCGGAGACCACCCCGCTCGCCGTCGCCCCCGCCGAGGGTCCGGCCACGCTCGCCGACATCCACCCCCGGATGCCGCTGATGCTGACCCCGGACCGGTGGGACGCCTGGCTCGACCCGTCGCGCACCGACATCGAGGAGCTGAAGGGGCTGCTCGCGCCGCCGCCGGGCGGGCTGATGCGGGCCTACCCGGTCGCCACGGCCGTCAGCAACGTCCGCAACAACGGCCCCGAACTGCTGGAGGAGCTGGCCGCGCCGGAGGCGAGCACGCTCTTCTGACCGCTCACCGGGAAGGATGGGGCTCGTGAGTACCACAGAGACAGACCGTGAGCGTGAGACCGAGACGGTCGACACCGAGGCCGGGCCGGCCAGGATCACCTGGCTGCCCGCGAAGACGTCGAACAGTGCCACGTCCGCCGAATACACGAGTGCCCGGCTGGTGCTCGCCGTCAGCCACGGCGCGGGCGGCGGCGTCGAGACCCGTGACCTCCGGGCCCTGGCCGCCGCGCTGCCCGCCCACGCGGTGACCGTCGCCCTGGTGGAGCAGCCGTGGCGGGTCGCCGGCAAGAAGGTCGCGCCCGCCCCGAAGACCCTGGACGCCGGGTGGCGGGGCCTGTGGCCCGCGCTGACCGCCGTGGGGCTGCCCGTCGTCGCGGGAGGGCGCAGCGCCGGGGCGCGGGTGGCCTGCCGGACGGCGACGGAGCTCGGCGCCCACGCCGTCCTCGCGCTCAGCTTCCCGCTGCACCCACCGGGAAAGCCGGAGAAGTCCCGCAAGGACGAGCTCCTCGGGTCCGGCGTACCCACGCTCGTCGTCCAGGGTGGCAACGACCCGTTCGGTCGGCCCGCCGAATTCCCTCCGGGGGAGTACGAGCTCACCGAGGTGCCATACGCCGACCACGGGTTCGCCGTACCGAAGAAGTCCGGCCTGACCGAGGACCGGGCCATGGAGATCCTGACCACCGCCGTGACCGGATGGCTGTCCGCCCTCGCGTGACGCACCTCTGACGCCCCCCGGGAATGTTGGGCCAGGGGCCACTGTTGTGGGTGTCATCGGTACATCAACGTCGTATGTGGAGAGGGAGTCCGTCGCATGGGTTCGACCATCTGCCCGCGTCGCTCGAACGCCGCTGACCTGGAGTGGACGGTCCTGCATGCGGCCAAGACCACTTCCGAGCGGGCACTGAGCGGATCGGATCGACAGCCCGCCTCGAAGCAAGGTCGACTATTCTCCGATTCGAGCGGGTCCGGTTTCGGCTCCGCCACAGCGTTGGAGGAGGTGGGTCCGGTCACTGGGACCGACACAGGGACCGACGACGGCCGCGCGCAGGAGACGACCGCCCAGCGCAACGCGCGCTTCGAGCGGGACGCTCTCGGTTTCCTCGACCAGATGTACTCGGCGGCGCTGCGCATGACGCGCAACCCCGCGGACGCCGAGGACCTGGTCCAGGAGACCTATGCCAAGGCGTACGGCTCCTTCCACCAGTTCCGCGAGGGCACGAACCTCAAGGCGTGGATGTACCGCATCCTCACCAACACGTTCATCAACTCGTACCGCAAGAAGCAGCGCGAACCCCAGCGCAGCGCCGCCGAGGAGATCGAGGACTGGCAGCTGGCGCGTGCCGAGTCGCACATGTCGACCGGTCTGCGCTCCGCCGAGTCGCAGGCGCTCGACCACCTGCCCGACTCGGATGTGAAGTCCGCTCTGCAGGCGATCCCCGAAGAGTTCCGCATCGCCGTGTATCTCGCCGACGTAGAGGGCTTTGCGTACAAGGAGATCGCGGACATCATGGGGACTCCTATCGGTACGGTGATGTCCCGACTGCACCGGGGCCGCCGCCAACTGCGCGGCATGCTGGAGGACTACGCCCGTGAGCGCGGGCTCGTCCCGGCCGGTGCCGGAGAGTCGGACGATCGGAAAGGCTCGGGCTCATGAGCTGCGGAGAGCCGCACGAGACGGACTGCTCAGAGGTCCTCGATCATCTGTATGAGTTTCTCGACCACGAGATGCCCGACAGCGACTGCACCAAGTTCGAGGTGCACTTCGAGGAGTGCTCCCCGTGCCTGGAGAAGTACGGTCTGGAACAGGCCGTGAAGAAGCTGGTGAAGCGCTGCTGCGGCCAGGACGACGTGCCGAGTGATCTGCGTTCCAAGGTGATGGGCCGGATCGACCTGATCCGCTCGGGGCAGGCGGTGCCCGAGCAGGACGTGACGGCGTCGGAGTCCGGTCAGCCGACCGCCGCCAAGGAGTGATGCCCGGCGGGCGCCACGCGTAGTGGCGCCCCCGTATCAACCGCTCTCCGCCACATCACCCGAAGGTGCTAATCGGGCTCGTTGACCGCCGGTCGGACGCCCAACTCGCTAGCGTGGCGCCTCCATTGAGCACGTGGGGAGGCGGGCGGGGCGGGTGAGAGCCACACGGGGGGCGGCGCGCGCGTACATCCTGGCGGCCGCGGTCGGTGCCCTGTTCTGTGTGCTCCCCGCGCTGCGCCCCGGCGCCGGGACCCCGTGGGCCACCGTCACACTGCTCGCCGGCCTCTATCTGGTCTGCGAACTCCCCGGGCGCTGCCCCTTCTTCGGCAGCTCCGTGCCGATCCGTGCCGGTTCGTTCTTTCCGCTGCTGCTGGCCGCCGCCTTTCTGCTGCCGCCCGCCGCGGCCGCCCTGGTCGCGATACCCGGCTCGCTGGCCGGCCGGGTGGAGACCTCGCCCGCGACCGCACGGCGTGTCTGGCGGGCGGCGCAGCTCGCCGTCACCGTCCGGGCGGCTTCGTCCGTCCACGGTCTGCTCGGCGGGACCGCCACGCTCGGCGTCGCAGGCAGTGGATCCGGGCGGCTCCCCGACCTCCCGTACGCCGTGCTGCCCGCCTGCGCCGCCGCCCTGGCGTTCAGCCTCGTCCTGACCGCGCTGGACGGCTCGATCCTGGTCGCCGCCGAACGGCTGCCCGTCCGGCGCGCCTGGAGCGGACTGCCGACCCGCTCGCTGGGACCGCATCTGGTGCACGGACTCGCCGGGCTGATGATGGCCGTCCTGTGGCGCGGCCCGTACGGGCCGCTGTCCGCGCTCATCGTCCTGCTGCCGATGTACATCTCCTGCTGGGTCTTCGCCCAGTACCACCGCGAGCACGCCGCCCACCGCGCCACCATCAGGGCCCTGGTACAGGCTGTCGACATCAAGGACACGTACACCCGCGGTCACAGCGAACGGGTCGGTCAGGCCTCCGTCCTCATCGCCCGCGAACTGGGCATGGACCAGGGTCGCCTGGAGGTCCTCCGGTTCGCCGGGATCCTGCACGACGTCGGCAAGCTCGGCGTCCCGACCCGGGTGCTCCGCAAGGACGGACCGCTCACCCCGGAGGAACGGCGGGTGATCGAACTGCATCCGGAGTACGGGCACGAGATCGTCCGGGGCATCGGCTTCCTCGGCGAGGCACGGGCCGCGATCCTGCACCACCACGAACGGCTCGACGGCAGCGGCTACCCGTACGGGCTCAGCGGGCAGGAGATCCCCGAGTACGCCCGGGTCGTCGCGGTGGCGGACGCCTTCGACGCGATGACGTCGACCCGGTCGTACCGGCGGGGGCGGCCGGTGCCCGTGGCGCTGGAGGAGCTGAAGCGGTGCGCGGGCACGCAGTTCGATCCGCGGATGGTGCGGGCGCTGGTGCGGGCGCTGGACCGGCACGGCTGGTCGGCGGCGACGACGGTGGTCACGGCGGACGAGGCGATTTTGCGGCCCCGGCGGGAGGGGGCGCCCGGCCGCGCGGCTCCGGCCGATGGGCTCGACCAGGTCGCCCCGGGCCCGCAGCCGTCCGCGGACCGTCTCCGATGACCCGGGCCGCCCGAGGACGGCGGACGGCGCTGCCCCCCGCCGCCCTCGCCGTCCATGGCGCCGCCGCCGTGCTCGCCGCCGCCGGGCTCGGCCACACTCTCTGGGACGGCGTCCACGAACCCGGCCACGCCCTCGCCTTCGGGGCGCTGATCACCATCGGTGAACTGGCCCGCTGGGGCGCGCTGCCCGGCGAGCGCGAGCCCGCACCCCTCGGGGCCGCCGGCGCACTCGCGTACGCCCTTCTCGGCCGCAGCGGCGGCGTGCCCACCAGCCACGGCGTCCTCCAGGTGATCGCCGTCCTGGCCGCGGCGCAGCTCGTCGCCTGCGTCCCCCAGGTGGCGCGTGGCAGCGGACCCGCGCCCGACCGGGTGGCCCGCCGCATCCTGACCGTCACCTTCGCCGCCGCGTGCTTCCAGCCGCTGTACAACTCCGGCCGCATTCCGGACCGGATCGGCGAAGGCCCGTACTACGTGGTCTTCATGCTCCTGCTCCTCGCCCTGACCGCGCTGTGCGACGCCGTGCTCGCCGCCCTGCTGCTGCGCTCGCGCACCGGCCATCCGTACGGGCCGCTGCTCCGCGACGAACTGCGCGCGCTCATCGGCATCGGCTCGGCGGTCTGCGCGACCGGGGTCGTGATGGCCCTCGGGGTCGCCGTCGCCGGCCTGTGGGCGCTGCCCGTGCTGTGCGTACCGCTTTTGCTGACCCAGGTCTCGTTCCGCCGGTTCGTCGCCGTGCGCACCACCTACCGGCAGACGATCACCTCGCTCGCCCGGTCCACCGAGATCGCCGGGTACACCCCGCCCGGGCACGCCCGCAGGGTCGCGACGCTCTGCACCGCCGTCGGCCGTGAACTGGGACTTTCCGGGAGCGAGCTGACCGTGCTGGAGTACGCGGCCCTGATGCACGACATCGGCCAGCTCTCCCTCGTCGACCCGGTCCAGGACGGTGCGACGGCCGCTCTCCCCGCCGCCGAGCAACGCCGGATCGCGCTGCTCGGCGGGGCCGTGGTGCGGCAGACCGGGGTGGACGCCGAGGTCGCGGTCGTGGTGGAGCGGCAGGCCGACCCCTACCGTGAGCAGCCGCTGTCCGCCAGGATCGTCAGGGCCGTCAACGCATACGACGACCTCTGCGGGGAAGGTCTCATCGGGCCGCTGGGTGCGCTGGAACAACTCAGGCTCGGGACCGGTCACGACTACCAGCCCGAAGTCGTGGAATCACTGGCCCGAGTCCTGGCCCGGGGCGGTCCGACCCCCGTCCTGCCCGGGTAACCCATGGGTAATGAGCGGGCGTCCGGCCCGGCATGGTTGGATGCGAAGAAGAGCGGAAAACGAGGGTGTCCAGTCGGGACAGGCGGGAATCGTGAGGATCTTCGGGAAGGTACGGCATCGGCCCTCCGCCTCTTGGCGGCAGGCCACGGACCGCGCGTTCACGCTGATCGGCGACGGCCGGTACGAGGACGCGGGCGCGCTGCTGACACGTGCGGCGGACCTGGAACCCTGGCTCTCCGAGTCATGGTTCAACCTTGCGCTGCTGCACAAATTCCGGCATGACTGGGAACAGGCGAGAGCCGCCGGCCTCAGAGCCGTCGCGCTGCTCGACAAGGAATCCGGCGCGCCCGACTGGTGGAACGTCGGGATCGCCGCCACCGCACTGCAGGACTGGCCGCTGGCGCGCCGCGCCTGGCAGGCGTACGGCCTGAAGGTGCCGGGCACCGGCCAGCACATCTCGGCGGCCAACAGCGAGCCCGTCGGCATGGAGCTGGGCAGCGCCGCGGTACGGCTGTCGCCGGAGGGCGAGGCCGAGGTGGTCTGGGGGCGCAGGCTCGATCCGGCCCGGATGGAAGTGCTCTCCATCCCGCTGCCGTCGTCCGGCCGCCGCTGGGGCGAGGTCGTCCTGCACGACGGGGTGCCGCACGGTGAGCGGGTCACCGCGGCCGGTCCCTCGTACCCCGTCTTCGACGAGATCGAACTGTGGGCGCCGTCCCCCGTACCCACCTGGGTGGTGCTGCTCGAAGCGGCGACCGAGGCGGACCGGGACGCGCTGGAGCAGCTGGCGTCCGATGCCGGGTTCGCCGCCGAGGACTGGTCGTCCTCCGTGCGGTTGCTCTGCCGGGCCTGCTCGGAGAGCCGGATGGAGAGCGACGAGGGCGACGGCGAGCACCTCGATCCGCACGACCACAGCGAGCCGGGGCATCCGGGCCCGCTGGGTCACCGCACCGCCGGTGAGCTGTGGGTGCCCGAGCGCGAGTGCGGGATAGCGGCACCGGCCGGGCTGGTGCGCGGACTGCTGGACGGCTGGGTCGCGGACAGCCCGGAGAGCCGTGAGTGGCGGGATCTCGAAGAAGTCTGCTGACCGGTGCCCGTAGGCTGTACGGGCACCGATCGCGGTGCACGGGTGCCCGGGACCCGGACCTTCGGATGCCCCGGGTTTCAGGTTTGAGGAAGGCGTACGGCGGACATGGCGCAGCAGGAGACGGACGAGCAGATCAGGGTCGACGACGAGGGTTTCGTCGTGGACACGGAGGACTGTGAGGCGCGCGAGGCGGCGTATCGCGAGCGCGGCACCTCCCGTCCGATCACGGTCGTGGGCAACCCGGTGCTGCACAAGGAGTGCAAGGACGTCACCGAGTTCGACGACGAGTTGGGCCGGCTGATCGACGACATGTTCGCGAGCCAGCGGACGGCGGAGGGCGTGGGCCTGGCCGCCAACCAGATCGGCGTCGACCTGAAGGTCTTCGTCTACGACTGCCCGGACGACGACGGTGTGCGGCACGTGGGCGCCGTCTGCAACCCCGTGCTGGAGGAGCTGGCCCCGGAGGACCGGGTCCTGGACGACTCCAACGAGGGCTGTCTCTCCGTCCCGACTGCGTACGCCTCGCTGGCCCGCCCGGACTACGCCGTGGTCCGCGGCCAGGACGCCAAGGGCAACCCGGTCAAGGTGCGGGGCAACGGCTACTTCGCCCGCTGCCTCCAGCACGAGACGGACCACCTGTACGGATACCTGTACATCGACCGGCTCTCGAAGCGGGACCGCAAGGACGCGCTGCGGCAGATGGCGGAGAACACGCCGCGCTACGAGATCGTGCCGAACGACTGAGCATTCGGCCGCTGCCGCCGCCGCTGGGTGGGCCCGGGGGACGCGCCCCGGAAACGGCGGGCGCCGCACAGCCGGTGACGGCTGCGCGGCGCCTCTGCCTCAGAAGCCGGGCCAGGATCTAGAAGTCGTCGTCGAAGGCGACCGAGCCTTCCACCGCCACCTGGTACGCCGACGGCCGGCGTTCGAAGAAGTTCGTCAGCTCCTGCACGCCCTGCAACTCCATGAACGAGAACGGGTTCTCGGAGCCGTAGACCGCCGGGAAGCCCAGCCGGGTGAGCCGCTGGTCGGCCACGCACTCCAGGTACTGCCGCATCGACTCCGTGTTCATGCCCGGCAGACCGTCACCGCACAGATCGCGGCCGAATTGCAGCTCGGCCGCCACGGCCTCCTTCAGCATGTCGGCGACCTGCTGCTGGAGCTCGTCGTCGAAGAGGTCCGGCTCCTCCTTGCGGACGGTGTCCACGACCTCGAACGCGAAGTTCATGTGCATCGTCTCGTCACGGAACACCCAGTTGGTGCCCGTGGCGAGACCGTGCAGCAGACCCCGCGAGCGGAACCAGTAGACGTACGCGAACGCGCCGTAGAAGAACAGCCCCTCGATGCACGCCGCGAAGCAGATCAGGTTCAGCAGGAAGCGACGGCGGTCCGCCTTCGTCTCAAGGCGCTCGATCTTCTCGACCGAATCCATCCACTTGAAGCAGAACCGCGCCTTCTCGCGGATGGACGGAATCTCCTCGACCGCGTCGAACGCGGCGGCACGGTCGTCCGGATCGGGCAGATAGGTGTCCAGCAGCGTCAGATAGAACTGGACGTGCACGGCCTCCTCGAAGAGCTGCCGGGAGAGATACAGCCGCGCCTCGGGGGAGTTGATGTGCTTGTACAGCGTCAGCACGAGGTTGTTGGAGACGATCGAGTCACCCGTCGCGAAGAACGCGACGAGCCGGCCGATCATGTGCTGTTCGCCGGGGGACAGCTTGGCCAAATCGGCGACGTCGGAGTGCAGATCGACCTCCTCCACCGTCCAGGTGTTCTTGATCGCGTCGCGGTAGCGCTCGTAGAAGTCCGGGTAGCGCATGGGCCGCAGCGTCAGTTCGAAGCCCGGGTCGAGCAGGTTCTTGTCACGCGCGGTCTTCTCGGAGTCGGTGGAGCTCATTACTGACAGGCCTCGCAGGACTCGGGGTTTTCGAGGGAGCAGGCGATCGCGTCGGCGTCGGGCGCCGATGCCTGCTGTACGGGAATGGGAGCCGCGGCCGCGGTCCGGCCGGAGGCGGCGCGGGCGATCCGGGTCGCCGGACGCGAGCGCAGGTAGTACGTCGTCTTCAGCCCCCGCTTCCATGCATACGCGTACATCGAGGAGAGCTTGCCGATCGTCGGCGTCTCCATGAACAGGTTCAGCGACTGGCTCTGATCGAGGAACGGGGTACGGGCCGCCGCCATGTCGATCAGTCCGCGCTGCGGGATCTCCCACGCCGTGCGGTACAGCGCCCGCACGTCCGCCGGGATCCAGGCGAAGCCCTGCACGGACCCGCTCGCCTCGCGCAGCGCCTCACGGGTCCGCGCGTCCCACACGCCGAGCTGTTTCAGCTCCTCCACCAGATACGCGTTGACCTGGAGGAACTCACCGCTGAGCGTCTCGCGCTTGAAGAGGTTGGAGACCTGCGGCTCGATGCACTCGTACACACCCGCGATCGAGGCGATCGTCGCCGTCGGCGCGATGGCGAGCAGCAGCGAGTTGCGCATCCCCGTCTTCGCGACCCGGGCGCGCAGCGCGTCCCAGCGCTCCGGCCAGTGCAGCTCGGTGTCGTAGTGGTCGGGGTGCAGCACACCGCGCGCGGCCCGGGTCTCGGACCAGGCCGGCAGCGGGCCCGACCGCTCGGCGAGATCGCAGGACGCCTCGTACGCCGCGAGCATGATCCGCTCGGAGATCTGCGTGGAGAGCGCGCGGGCCTCGGGGGAGTCGAACGGCAGCCGCAGCTGGAAGAAGACGTCCTGCAGACCCATGGCCCCGAGGCCGACGGGGCGCCACTTCGCGTTGGAGCGGCCGGCCTGCTCGGTCGGGTAGAAGTTGATGTCGACGACCCGGTCGAGGAAGGTCACGGCGGTACGGACGGTGGCGTCCAGCCGCTCCCAGTCGATGGAGCCGTCGGCGACGAACGCGCCGAGGTTGACCGAACCCAGGTTGCAGACGGCCGTCTCGCCGTCGTCGGTGACTTCGAGGATCTCGGTGCACAGATTTGACGAGTGGACGACGCGGCCCGGCTCGGCGGTCTGGTTCGCGGTGCGGTTGGAGGCGTCCTTGAACGTCATCCAGCCCTGGCCGGTCTGCGCCAGGGTCCGCATCATCCGGCCGTACAGCTCACGGGCCGGCATCGACTTGCGGGCCAGCCCCTTGGCCTCGGCGGCCCGGTACGCGGCGTCGAACTCGTCGCCCCACAGGTCGACCAGCTCGGGCACGTCCGCGGGCGAGAACAGCGACCAGTCACCGTCCGCGTCGACCCGGCGCATGAACTCGTCCGGGATCCAGTGCGCCAGGTTGAGGTTGTGCGTACGCCGCTGGTCCTCGCCCGTGTTGTCGCGCAGCTCCAGGAACTCCTCGATGTCCGCGTGCCAGGTCTCCAGATAGACGGCGGCGGCGCCCTTGCGACGGCCGCCCTGGTTGACCGCGGCGACGGAGGCGTCGAGCGTCTTCAGGAACGGCACGATGCCGTTGGAGTGCCCGTTGGTGCCACGGATCAGCGAACCGCGGGCGCGGATGCGGGAGTACGAGAGACCGATGCCGCCCGCGTGCTTCGAGAGCCGCGCCACCTGGTGGTAGCGGTCGTAGATCGAGTCGAGCTCGTCGAGCGGGGAGTCCAGCAGGTAGCAGGAGGACATCTGCGGGTGCCGGGTGCCGGAGTTGAACAGGGTCGGCGAGGACGGCAGATAGTCGAGCCGGCTCATCAGCCCGTACAGCGCCGCGACTTCGTCCAGGGCCCGTTCCGAGTCGTTCTCGGCGAGCCCGGAGGCGACCCGCAGCATGAAGTGCTGGGGCGTCTCGATGACCTGGCGGGTGTGCGGGTGGCGGAGCAGATAGCGGCTGTGCAGGGTCCGCAGCCCGAAGTAGCCGAAGCGGTCGTCGGCGCCGTCGGCGAGCGAACGCTCCACCAGCGCGTCGAGGGCGGCCGCGTGCAGCGCGACGAACTCGGCGGTGCGGTCCGCGATCAGGCCCTCGCGGTGCCCGACGGCGACCGAGGCGGAGAAGGAGACTGCGCCCTGGCCGGCCGCCTCGTCGGCGATGGCGAGGGTCAACAGCCGGGCGGCGAGCCGGGAGTAGGCAGGGTCCTCGGAGATCAGCCCCGCGGCGGCCTCGGTGGCCAGCGCGCGCAGCTCGGCCTCGTCCGCCCGGGCGCTGCGGCCGCGCAGCGCGGCGGCGGCGACCCGACCGGGGTCGGTGTCGGGCAGATCGACGGTGAGGTCGGTCAGGGTCCGCAGCAGTGCGGTCCTCGGTCCGTCGTGTGCGGTTGCCTCGGACTCGGCCACTTCGGACACGGCGGCTGAAGCCGGATCGGCTGGCGCGATGGTCACGTGGTGCTCTCCCTCGCTCGGCTCGGGGCCGGCGGGGAACGGGGCAGCCGGGCAGAGGCGGGCCCGGGCCGGGGCAGCACTCCGTACGGCGTCCACCGGCCCAACCGCGAGGCCCGGACGTCTGGCATCCGGTTCGGTCGAGCCGGATGCACTGTCGGCAGGTCCTCGGACTTACTCGGGGGTGCGCAAAAGCGCACCGAACACACCGTTGCGGGACAGTTCCGGATTCGCACCGGATTCCCCTGCGGCGACAGCGAGCATGAGCATACATGTGGGGGCCGCCGGATGAGACAGCCCCCACATGTTGTGTCGCGTAACGGAACTCGGGACGCGCGTACGGCCCGTTGCTGAGCGCACGGACGGCCCGTCGCGCCCCGTTGGAAGGGGCTCGACGGGCCGTCGTACGGCTGTGGGAGCGGCCGTCAGTGGCCGCCGCCCGGTGCCCCAGCCGTGGCCGGCGGGAGTTCCACCTGGACGCCACGGTCGCCCGCGTCGGCCGTGTAGTCGGCCGGCGAGGTCTCGTCGACCCCGGCGGGCGCCTTCACGGCGTTCAGGACGAAGGTGAGCACCACCGTCACCACCGCGTTCAGCACGAACGCGGTCAGGCCGATGTAGCCGATCTCGCCGATGCCCGGGATCTCCTTGGACGACCCGCCGAAGTGCGCCTGGGTCGGGCTGGCGACGCCGTACGCGGCCACCGTCCCGTACACCATGCCGACCGCCCAGCCCGCGAGCAGCGCCCAGCGGTGGAACCAGCGGGTGAACAGGCCGCCGACCAGGGCCGGCATCGTCTGGAGGATCCAGATCCCGCCGAGCAGCTGGAAGTTGATCGCGACCGTCTTGTCCATGGTGAGGACGAAAGCGAGCGCGCCGACCTTCACCAGCAGCGACACCAGCTTGGAGACCTTGGTCTCCTGCTCCGGGGTCGCGTCCGGCTTCAGGAAGTCCTTATAGATGTTGCGGGTGAAGAGGTTCGCCGCGGCGATCGACATGATCGCTGCGGGCACCAGCGCGCCGATGCCGATGGCCGCGAACGCGACGCCCGCGAACCAGTCCGGGAACATGTTCTCGAACAACTGCGGGATGGCCAACTGCCCGTTGTCGACCTTGATTCCGGCGGCGATCGCCATGAAGCCGAGCAGCGCCAGCAGGCCGAGCATCAGAGAGTACAGCGGCAGGATCGTGGTGTTGCGCCGGATCACATTGCGGCTGCGGCTGGAGAGCGTCGCGGTGATCGAGTGCGGATACATGAACAGCGCCAGCGCCGAGCCCAACGCCAGGGTGGCGTATCCCCATTGACCCGCCTCGCCCGGCGCCAGCGCGCCGCGCGGCTTGCCGGTCGCCGGGTTGGTCTGCGAGAACGCCTCGCCCGCCTTGGCGAAGATGTCGTGGAATCCGCCCAGCTTGATCGGGATGTAGATGATCGCCACCGCGATGACCAGATAGATCAGCCCGTCCTTGACGAACGCGATCAGCGCGGGCGCCCGCAGACCGGACGAGTAGGTGTACGCGGCGAGCACCGCGAACGCGATCAGCAGCGGCAGGTCCTTGATGAACCAGTGGGTGTTCTCGCCACCGCCGACGCCCATCACGTCCAGCACCGCCTGGATGCCGACGAGTTGGAGCGCGATGTACGGCATCGTGGCGAGGATGCCCGTGATGGCGACCGCCAGCGACAGCCCCTTCGAGCCGAAGCGCCCGCGGACGAAGTCCGAGGTGGTCACGTAGCCGTGCTTGTGCGAGACCGACCAGAGCCGCGGCAGGAAGGTGAAGATCAGCGGGTACACGAGGATCGTGTACGGCACGGCGAAGAAGCCGGCCGCGCCCGCCGCGTAGATCGCCGCGGGCACGGCGACAAAGGTGTACGCGGTGTACAGGTCGCCGCCGAGCAGGAACCAGGTGACCCAGGTGCCGAACGACCGTCCGCCCAGGCCCCATTCGTCGAGACTGGCGTCGTTCTCGGCCTTCCGCCAGCGCGCGGCCAGGAAGCCCATGACCGTGACGGCCAGGAAGAAGAAGATGAAGACGCCGAGCGCGACGCCGTTCACGCCGTCCTTCATGCCGACGCACCCCCCTTGCGGGCGCGCTGGTCACGCTGCCACAGCTTGTACGCGATCATGGTGAGCGCGGTGGAGATCAGCACCCAGAGCATCTGGTACCAGTAGAAGAACGGGATGCCGATGAAGGTGGGGTCCACCTTCGCGTACGAACTCACCCAGAGCATCGCCACGAACGGCGCGATGAGACAGAGGGCGATGACCACCCGCACCGGTGTGACGGTCGGTGGTTTTCCTTCTGGGCCTGCTGGCATGCGGCGACTCCGTCCCCTCGCTGTTCACCTGGTGTAATGCGCAGGAAATCTAGGGGAGGCTTCCGGTCACCGTCACCCCCCGTCCGCATTGCGGTCTGGCAACAGTCTCGTAAGCGGGCTCAAATGTTCGGAATGTTGTCAAACGTACGAGAATTGGTCCGGAACAAGTTGCGAACGGCCCCCGTGGAGTGGCGGATTCCACGGGGGCCGACGCGGCTGTGCGTACGGGGTGCGGTGACCGGAAGCAGCCGGTCGTCGTGGCGGGTTCAGTCCGTCGGCCGCTTCAGGCGGGCCACGAACTTGTACCGGTCGCCGCGGTAGACCGAGCGCACCCACTCCACCGGCTCGCCCCGCCCGTCCAGCGAATGCCGCGAAAGCATCAGCATCGGAAGGCCGACATCCGTACCGAGCAGCCCGGCCTCGCGCGGTGTGGCGAGCGACGTCTCGATGGTCTCCTCGGCCTCGGCCAGCCTGACGTCGTACACCTCGGCGAGCGCGGTGTAGAGAGACGTGTACTTCACCAGCGAACGGCGCAGCGCCGGGAAGCGTTTGGCCGACAGGTGCGTGGTCTCGATCGCCATCGGCTCACCGCTGGCGAGCCGGAGGCGCTCGATCCGCAGTACGCGGCCGCCGGTCGTGATGTCGAGCAGCCCGGCGAGCGTGTCGTCGGCCGTGACGTAGCCGATGTCCAGCAGCTGGGAGGTCGGCTCGAGTCCCTGGGCGCGCATGTCCTCGGTGTACGAGGTGAGCTGGAGGGCCTGGGAGACCTTCGGCTTGGCGACGAAGGTCCCCTTGCCCTGGATGCGCTCCAGCCGGCCCTCGACGACCAGTTCCTGGAGTGCCTGGCGCACGGTGGTGCGTGAGGTGTCGAACTCGGCCGCCAGGGTCCGTTCGGGCGGTACGGGAGTGCCTGGCGGCATGGTGTCCGTCATCTCCAGGAGATGACGCTTCAGCCGGTAGTACTTCGGGACGCGCGCCGTCCGTGTGGTCGCGCCCGTCTCGTTCTCCGTACTGCCCCCGTCGGCACTCATGGCCCGCCTTCCCGACTGCTGCGTTGCTGCCGTCACCGGCTCCTCCGTCTGTCGCGGCTCACATGGTGGCACGGTCCGGTCACGGGTCGTCGCCCTCCCTTAGGTGTCGGTCCTATAACGGACACGAGTGCACTTCTTATACACCCTTGACACCCATAAAGGTCTAGGCCAAGCTCCCGGTGCTGGTCTAAACCATTAAAGACCAGGTCCAGCCCCAGCAGTACTCGTCGAATGTCTTCGCGGTGGGCGGGGTTGCAGTATCCCTGAGGAGGGTTTGGCGTGAAGCGCAAGCTCATCGCGGCGATCGGCGTCGCGGGCATGATGATCGGCCTGGTGGCGTGCGGGTCCGACGACGGCGGCAGCGACAGCGGTAAGAAGGCCGGTCCGGACAGCTACAAGGGTGAGACCCTCACCGTCTGGGCCATGGACGGCTCCACGCCTCCCGGCTGGACCAAGGACCTGACCGCGGCCTTCGAGAAGAAGACCGGCGCCACGCTGAAGTTCGAGACCCAGAAGTGGAACGGCATTCAGCAGCGGATCACCACGGCGCTCTCCGAGTCGACCCCGCCGGACGTCATCGAGGTCGGCAACACCCAGACCCCCGCCTACGCGGCCACCGGTGGCCTCGCCGACCTCAGCGACCTCAAGAAGGAGATCGGCGGCGACTGGACCGAGTCCCTCAACAAGTCCTCCGTCTTCGACGGCAAGCAGTACGCAGCTCCCTGGTACTTCGCCAACCGCGTCGTCATCTACAACAAGAAGGTCTGGGCCGACGCCGGCATCAAGGACACCCCGAAGACGCGTGACGAGTTCTTCAAGGACCTCGACGCCATCAAGAAGAAGGGCAAGGCCGAGCCGATCTACCTGCCCGGTCAGAACTGGTACTTCTTCGACGGCCTGACCATCGGTCAGGGCGCGGACCTGGTGAAGAAGGAAGGCGACAAGTACGTCTCCAACCTCTCCGACCCCAAGGTCACCGCGGCCATGGACCTCTACAAGAAGTACCAGTCCTACTCCAAGGCCCCCAAGGACAAGGACGAGGCCACCCCGCAGCAGGCCGAGGTCTTCGCCAAGGGCAACGTCGGCGCCTTCATCGGCATGGGCTGGGAGGCCGGTACGGCCATTGCCGCCAACAAGAAGATCGAGAGCGACATCGGCTACTTCACCATCCCGGGTGAGACCGCCGACAAGCCCGAGGGCGTCTTCCTCGGCGGCTCCAACTTCGCGGTCGCCGCGGGCAGCAAGAAGCAGGACCTCGCCAAGGAGTTCCTGAAGCTCGCCCTGTCCGACCAGTTCGAGGGCCAGCTGGCCAAGGAGAACGGCGTCATTCCGAACAAGGAGTCGCTCAACTCCAACCTGACCGGCAACGGCGCCGCCGAGGCCGCGGCCCCGGCCGCCGCCGTCGGTGGCACCACCCCGCTCATCCCCGAGTGGGCCGCTGTCGAGAACGATCCGAATCCGATCAAGAGCTACATGACCGCGGTTCTGAACGGCAAGAGCACCGAGGACGCCGCCAAGGCGGTCGAGGCCGAGATCAACAAGCGTCTCTCGCAGAAGAGCTGATCGCACGCGCCGGGGGCGGGGACCGACCGCCCCCGGCGCGCCCGCGTGTCTGGAACGTACGGCCCAAGAAGAGATGGCGAGCATGTCAGTGCAGACCGAACAAGTGGAATCGGTCCCGGCAGCCGGTGTCCGCAAGGATGACGCGCCTTCCGGCGGCCCAGCCGCTTTGCGAAAGAAGCGGGGCGGGGGCTCGGCCCCGTACCTGCTCCTCCTGCCCGCGCTGCTCGCCACGGCGCTGCTGCTGGGCTATCCGCTGGTCAAGAACGGCATGCTGTCGTTCCAGAACCTCAACCCGCGCCAGCTGATCCAACACCTGACCGAGTGGAACGGTGTCGACAACTACAAGGAAGTCCTCGGCAGTTCGGACTTCTGGAAGGTCGTCGAGCGTTCGGTCTTCTTCACCGCCGCCAACGTCGTCCTGATCATGCTGCTCGGGACCCTGGTCGGCCTGCTGCTCGCCCGCCTCGGCAAGAGGATGCGCCTGCTGCTCATGCTGGGCCTCGTCCTTGCGTGGGCCATGCCGATCATCGCCGCGACCACGGTGTACCAGTGGCTGTTCGCCCAGCGCTTCGGAGTCGTCAACTACGTGCTCGACAGTCTCGGCTGGCACTCCATGGCCGACTACAACTGGACGAGCAGCCAGTTCTCCACCTTCTCGCTGGTCACTCTGGTGATCGTCTGGCAGTCCATCCCGTTCGTGGCGATCAACCTGTATGCCGCGTCCACGACGATTCCCAAGGAGCTGTACGAGGCCGCCTCTCTCGACGGCGCCGGAACCTGGAAGAGCTTCACCTCCGTGACGCTCCCGTTCCTGAAGCCGTTCCTGCTGGCCACGACATTCCTCGAAGTCATCTGGGTCTTCAAGTCCTTCGCCCAGCTCTTCGCGATCAACGGCGGCGGCCCCGACCGGCTCACCGAGACCCTGCCCGTCTACGCCTTCGTGGAAGGTGTCGGCAACCAGCACTTCGGCATGGGCGCCGCCATCTCGTTCCTGACCATCATCGTCCTGCTGGCGTTGACCGGTTACTACCTGCGCACGGTACTGAAGCAAGAGGAGGACGAGCTGTGAGGCGCTCACTGTTCGGCCGGATCTGGCCCAACGCGACGGCTGTCGTCCTCTTCATAGGCTTCGCCTTCCCGGTCTACTGGATGTTCAGCACGGCGTTCAAGCCGACCGGCGACATCATCACCGACACCCCGGTATGGTTCCCGACCGACGTCACCTTCGAGCACTTCAAGAAGGCTGTCCGGGCGGACCACTTCTGGACCCTGGTCGGCAACTCGTTCACCGTCACTCTGATCTCCGTGGCCGCCTCGCTGGTGATCGCGCTGCTGGCGTCCTTCGCGATGGCGCGCATGCGCTTCAAGGGCCGGCGAGGCATCCTGCTGACCTTCATGGTCGCGCAGATGGCGCCCTGGGAAGTCATGGTCATCGCGGTCTACATGCTCGTCCGCGACGCAGAGATGCTGAACAGCCTGGTCCCGCTGACGGCCTTCTACATGATGATGGTCCTGCCCTTCACCATCCTGACGCTGCGCGGCTATGTTGCCGCCGTGCCCAAGGAACTGGAGGAGTCGGCCATGGTCGACGGCTGCACCCGTCCCCAGGCCTTCATGAAGGTGATCCTTCCGCTGCTCGGCCCCGGCCTGATGGCGACCTCGCTCTTCGGCTTCATCACCGCCTGGAACGAATTCCCGCTCGTCCTCATCCTCAACAAGGACATCGAGTCGCAGACCCTGCCGCTCTGGCTCTCCCAGTTCCAGACCGCGTTCGGTGACGACTGGGGGGCGACCATGGCCGCTTCGTCGCTCTTCGCGATCCCGATTCTCATCCTCTTCATCTACCTGCAGCGCAAGGCCGTCAGCGGCCTCACCGACGGCGCCGTGAAGGGATAACGCACCTCCATGACCACCCTGATATCCACCACGGACACCGTCACCCGCGACGCCCTCGCGGTCCTGCAGCCCGGCTTCACCGGCACCACCGCCCCCGACTGGCTGCTGCGCCGCGTCGGCGAAGGCCTCTCCTCCGTCGGCCTGTTCGGCCGCAACATCGAGACGCCGGAACAACTCGCCTCGCTCACCGCCCAGCTGAGGGCCGAGCGGGACGACGTGCTCGTCGCGATCGACGAGGAGGGTGGTGACGTCACCCGACTGGAGGCGCGTCATGGTTCGTCCTTCCCCGGCAACCTCGCCCTCGGCGCCGTCGACGACCCGGACGTGACCCGTGCGGTCGCCCAGGAGCTCGGCCGCCGGCTCGCCGAGTGCGGCGTCAACCTCAACTGGGCGCCGTCCGCCGATGTCAACTCGAACCCGGGCAACCCGGTCATCGGCGTACGATCCTTCGGAACCGACCCGCACCTTGTCGCCCGGCACACCGCCGCGTACATCGAGGGCCTCCAGGCCGCCGGGGTCGCCGCCTGCACCAAGCACTTCCCGGGTCATGGCGACACCGCCGTCGACTCGCACCATGCGCTGCCCCGCATCGACGTGGACCTCGACACCCTGCACGCTCGTGAGCTGGTGCCTTTCCGGGCGGCGGTCGCTGCGGGTTCCAAATCAGTGATGAGCGCGCACATCCTGCTGCCCGCGCTCGACCCGGACCGCCCGGCGACCCTGAGCCCGCAGATCCTCACAGGTCTGCTGCGCGAGGAGCTGGGCTACGACGGCCTGATCGTCACCGACGGCATGGAGATGCAGGCCATCTCCGCGACGTACGGCATCGAGCGCGGCTCCGTCCTCGCTATCGCCGCGGGCGCCGACGCGATCTGTGTCGGCGGCGGGCTGGAGGACGAGGCCACCGTGCTGCGGCTGCGCGACGCGCTGGTCGCCGCGGTACGGACCGGCGAACTGCCCGAGGAGCGGCTGGTCGACGCGGCGGCACGGGTACGCGCCCTCGCGTCCTGGACGCAGGCGGCCAAGGGGGCCGGTTCGGCGCCGGGTGCGGCAGCGCCGGAGGGAACCTCTGCCGGCATCGGAGTGGGTTGTGACGTCGGCCTGGTCGCCGCCCGCCGCGCGGTGAAGGTGACCGGCTCCGCCGAGCCGCTGACCGAGTCCGCCTACGTCGCCGCGTTCACGTCCGCGCCGAACATCGCGGTCGGCAACGAGACCCCGTGGGGCGTCGCGGCGGAGCTGGGCCGACTGGTGCCGGGCACGGAGACCGACACGTACAGCGGTGAGACCGAGGCACCCGTGGCCGCGGTGCTGCGGGCCGCGGGGGAGCGGCGCATCGTCGTGGTCGTCCGCGACGCCCACCGCCACGCCTGGATGGCCGGGGTCATCGATGCCCTGGTGACGGAGCGCCCCGACACGGTCGTGGTCGAAATGGGCGTCCCGCAGGCACCCCCCAGGGGCGCCCTGCACATCGCCACCCATGGCGCGGCCCGCGTCTGCGGCCTGGCGGCAGCGGAGATCATCGCCAGGGGTACGGAAGCCCGCGGGGCCTGAGCGTCAGGCGTGATGCGGAACGAGCGGCCGCATCACGCCTGCCCGGCCCGCGCCGATTCAAGTCCGTCGGCGGGTGAGGACACCGTGTCCGCCCGGGCACGTCTCCTCGGGGCTCGGGGTGAATCAAGCCCGTCCGGCGATTGAGGACAAGCGCGTCCGCACGACGCGCAACGTCATACGAGAGGGCCGGGGCACCCACCACGGGTGCCCCGGCCCTCTCGCCGCGCCCGGGACGGCTACAGCCCCTGCCACAGCGGCTTCGCCGCATACGTGGCGCGGAAGTAGTCCGCCAGCCTCAGCTTCGACGCCGCGGCCTCGTCCACCACCACCGTCGCGTGCGGATGCAGCTGCAGCGCGGACGCGGGCACGATCGAGGCCACCGGCCCCTCCACCGTCTGCGCCACGGCGTCCGCCTTGCCCTCGCCGGTGGCGAGCAGGATCGGGTGGCGGGACTCCAGGATGGTGCCGATGCCCTGGGTGATCACGTGGTGCGGCACCTGCGTGATGTCGTTGTCGAAGAAGCGCGCGTTGTCGATCCGGGTCTGCTCGGTGAGCGTCTTGATCCGGGTACGGGACGCGAGCGAGGAGCACGGCTCGTTGAAGCCGATGTGCCCGTCGGTGCCGATGCCGAGGAGCTGCAGGTCCACGCCGCCGGCCTCGGCGAGCGCCTTGTCGTACGCCTGGCAGGCGGCCAGGACGTCCTCGGCGGAGCCGTCGGGGCCCATGAAGGACGCCTCGGTCAGGCCGAGCGGTTCGACGACCTCGCGCAGCACCACGGAGCGGTAGGACTCGGGGTGGCCCGCCGGCAGCCCGACGTACTCGTCGAGCTGGCAGATGCGGGCGCGCGAGGCGTCCACGGCGCCGGAGCGGACCTTGGCCGCCAGCGCCTGGTAGATGGGCAGCGGGGTAGAGCCGGTGGCAACGCCGAGAAGGGCGTCGGGCTTGCGGCTCAGCAGTGCGCCGATGGCCTCTGCGATGAGTTCGCCGCCTGCCTTGGCGTCCGGGACGATGACAACTTCCACGCGGGGCCTGCCGATCTGAGGAGTCGAGTCAATCATGTGGTATAGACCAATCGCGGTCCAATTTAGCAGAACCAGGTAACGCGGACATGGCAGCCTTGCCCGTCCCGGCCGCGCCCCGCCGGCGGTGGCTGTCCGTCATGTTCTTGCCGGCGGAAGCGAGCGGCCGGGACGGATCATGTCCGGCGAGATACCCGAACAGGATGCGGCGCTGCGCCGCATCCTCGGCCGGGGCGCGCCCGGGCTCCATGAGGAGGTCGCCGGGATTGTGCAGGGCGTCGAACCGGACCTCCGGGACGCCCTGGCCGGCAACTCCGGCCTCGGCCCTGCCCGACCCGTGGAAACACCCGCGGGCCGCGGCGCCGGGACGGGACCCTCGGCCCGTTCGGCACCGCAGCCCGGAGTAGGACCGACCACCGCCTGGGCGCCGGACGGTCCGCTCGGCCGGCGGTGTGCGGTGCCCCCGGCCGGGGAGAGGCACCTGCGCGGTCAGGGCAGAGAGCGCGGGTACCTCGATCCACTCTCCTGTGCGGGGAGAGCGGAAGCTCTGTCTTGAGCATTGTGGACTAGACCATTCTCCCGTGTCCATCCATAGGAGCACCGCAATTTCCCGTGCTCATACTCCTTGCACGTACGGCCGGGCCGCTCCGTTCGGAACCCGTACCCATCCGCGGGTACGCTCGCACACGTGCCCTCCATGAACGACCTCGTCCGCCAGCACACAGCCCTCAGTGACACCGATCTGGAGTGGCTGCATCTGCTGGTCTCGGAGTGGCAGCTGCTCTCCGACCTCTCCTTCGCCGACCTCGTGCTGTGGGTCCCCACCCGCGACGGCACCCGCTACGTCTCCGTGGCCCAGATGCGGCCCAACACCGGCCCCACCTCCTATCAGAACGACATGGTCGGCCACTTGGTGCCGCGCGGCCGCCGTCCGCTGCTCGACGCGGCGCTGGACGAGGGCCGGATCGTGCGCGAGGGCGACCCGGAGTGGCGCGAGGAGGTTCCGGTACGCGTCGAGTCGATCCCCGTACGCCGTGAGGGCCGGGTCCTCGGCGTCATCGCCCGCAACACCAACCTCCTGACCGTACGCACGCCGTCGCGGCTGGAGCTCACCTACCTCCAGTCGGCCTCCGACCTGGCCCAGATGATCGCCGCCGGGACCTTTCCGTTCCCCGGCCAGCAGGTCGACATGGACGCGTCGCCGCGCGTCGGCGACGGACTGGTCAGGCTCGACGCCGAAGGGATCGTCCAGTACGCCAGTCCCAACGGCCTTTCCGCGTACCACCGCCTCGGCCTCGCCTCCGACCTGGTCGGCCAGCACCTCGGCGGGATCACCGCCGAACTGGCCCCGTCCCGCGGCCCGGTCGACGAAGCCCTGGTCAAACTCGCGAGCGGTTACGCGCCCCGCGAGTTCGAGGTCGAGTGCGCGGGCGGGGTGATCCAGCTCCGGGCGATCCCGCTCAAGCCCAAGGGGGTCCGGATCGGTTCCCTGGTCCTCCTCCGGGACGTCACCGAACTGCGTCGCCGCGAGCGGGAGTTGATCACCAAGGACGCCACCATCCGGGAGATCCACCACCGGGTGAAGAACAACCTCCAGACCGTCGCGGCCCTGTTGCGGCTTCAGGCCCGCCGGATGGACTCGGCGCAGGGCCGCGAGGCGCTCAACGAGGCAGTACGGAGGGTCGGTTCGATCGCCATCGTCCATGAGACGCTGTCCCAGAATCTGGACGAGCGGGTGGAGTTCGACGAGATCGCCGACCGGGTCATCGCGATGGTCGCCGAGATCTCCCCGGGCAAGGTCACCTGCCGGCGTACGGGCCGCTTCGGCATACTCGACGCCGAGGTGGCCACGCCGCTCGCGATGGTGCTCACCGAAGTTCTGCAGAACGCACTGGAACACGCGTTCACGCTCGCCGAGTCCGGCACGGTGGAGGTGTCGGCGGTACGCGGAGGTTCCTCTGCCGAGGCGCGGCTGCTGATCACCGTTCAGGACGACGGCTGCGGTCTGCCCGAGGGTTTCGACCCGCAGCGCGCCGGCAATCTGGGGCTCCAGATCGTCAGGACGCTGGTGGAAGGCGAGTTGGGCGGGACCTTCGGGATGGTTCCGGCCCCCGAGCGCGGCACCCAGGTCGTCCTCGACATCCCGGTCCGCGCCGAGAAATAGCCCCGCCGGCCGGTCGACCGGCCGACGCGAACACAGCAGTGAGCCCGGACCGTCGATCACGGTCCGGGCTCACTGTTCATGCATGCGCTTCGGGGGTACTGCGCGCTGCGACTCGGGGGCGGGGTTGTGCGTACGCTCTGTACGCGCCGCCTGGCTGAGGCTCGTAGCGGTGGCGTCGGATCAGGCGCTGGCGTTACGCGCCCGGTTGCGAGCCGCACGGCGCTTCATCGCGCGGCGCTCGTCCTCACTGAGGCCACCCCAGACGCCGGAGTCCTGGCCGGACTCGAGCGCCCACTGCAGGCACTGCTCCATGACGGGGCAGCGACGGCAGACGGCCTTGGCTTCCTCGATCTGCAGCAGCGCAGGACCGGTGTTGCCGATGGGGAAGAACAGCTCGGGGTCTTCCTCACGACAAACGGCGTTGTGACGCCAGTCCATGGCTGCTACCTCTCCTTGGTATTACATCATTGCTTGTGAATGTGAACGCTTTCACGAATCCCCCCGCAGGTGAAGGTCCGACGCCCAGATGAACTGGTTGTGGTCCTGTGAAGTGAGGAGGGGTTCTGGCTCTCAGTGGAGGCTGTTGTTGCGGGCCGTCCCGATCGCCATGTAGAGATTCGCAAACCTCAGCGGCGGATACAACCCCTTCTGGAAAGTTTTTTTTGATTCCTCGGTGTCGACTAGGTCACAGCCGTACTTCTATGGGGTGGAGTCCAGCCCAAACGTTCGAGTTAAAGGACTTTGGTCTCTTCTACTCACACAATCACACGCAGTGCACGGCGTACGCCTGTGAACGTCACGCTGGTACGCACTCCCAGGTGGTCGCCGTCCATCTGGAAGGGCAGTGGCGCCTTTGAATGCAAGGTGAAGTCCGTGAGGTCATGAAGTGAAACGGCATGCTTGCCGCGCGGGCCCTTGTCGGGGGTCGAAGTCAGCAGCTGGGTGCCGTAGCGGGCGACCGCCGAAGTGGACAGCCGCTTCAGCCCGAGCACGTCCAGGCCGGTGTCGAAGGTGGCCCTCGGTGACGCGTACACGGGGCGATTCCCCAGGTAGGTCCACGGGGCCGTGTTGGAGATTATGGACAGGGCGAGGTCCGTGACCGGTTCCTGTCCGGGCGTCTCCAGTGTCATCAGCCCGTGCCGCCGGTGCGGCTCCTCCAGGAATTGCCGGACCACCTGGCGTACGTACAGCCCGTGTGTCGAGCGCTTGCCGCGTTCGCGCTGCTGTTCGACCCGGCCGACCACGCCCGCGTCGAATCCGAGCCCGGCGCAGAAGGTGAACCAGCGCTCGGGTACCGACTCGTCCTCCGTGCCGGGGGTGCCGGCGGCCAGCCCGAGGCCGACCGTGCGTTCGGTGCGGTTGGCGAGCGCGTCCAGGATCGCGCCGGTCGCCTCCACGGCGTCGTTGGGCAGGCCCAGGGCGCGTGCGAAGACATTGGTGGAGCCGCCGGGAACCACTGCGAGGCTCGGCAGGTTGTCCAGGTCGGGGCCGTTGTGGAGCAGACCGTTGACCACCTCGTTGACCGTGCCGTCGCCGCCGAGGGCGACCACCAGGTCGATCTCGGCGGAGTCCGCGGCCTGCCGCCCCAGGTCCCGGGCATGGCCCCGGTACTCCGTGGTCACGGCCTCCAGCTTCATCTCGCTGGCCAGCGCGTGGATGAGCACGTCACGCGTCCGCGCACTGGTGGTGGTAGCAGCTGGATTGACCACAAGGAGTGCGCGCATGACGGCCAGACTACCTACCGCGCGGTATCGCTCTGAAGTCTCGCCCCATGACCTTCACGCTCGGTGACGACCCGGGTACGTTCCCACCCCGGCTTCGCTTCCGCGGCGCCGGGATGCCAACCTGCAAGGGTGAGTACACAGCAGAACACGCCCTCCTCCTCGTCGTCGCCTTTGCCGTCGGTCGAACCGGCGAAGCGGAGCAGGATCACGCTCGTGGCCGGACTCACCGCCCTGGAGGGGGCGGCGCTCGTCCTCGGCGGGATCTACATGCTGGTCATGGGGCTGCTCGGTCATCCCGAAAGCCCGCAGCAGGCGGAGATGGGCGGCCTCACGCTGATCGCGCTCGGCCTGATCCCGCTGATCGCCGCGCGTGGCCTGCTGCGGCGGCGCAGCTGGAGCCGCGGCCCCGCGCTCATCACGCAGATCATCGCGCTCCCGGTGGCCTGGACGCTGCTGAGGTCACACGGTGCGCTGATCCCGGCCGGGATCGTCCTTGCCGCGATTGTCCTGACGGCGCTCTACCAGCTGGTCAGGCCGACGACGATCGAGGCACTCGGCATCCGCCGCCCCGGCACCTCGTCGGAGGCCACGTCCGGCGGCACCACACCGGACGCCTGAGAGCCTGTCGGACGAGGCGGCCCTCAGACGCCGCCGACCGCCCGGGGGCACGCGGGCCGCACGAGCGTCGACGCTCCCGTTCTCCCGCGCGCCCGCATCGGCCCTTCGCGCTACTCCTCGACGAGCAGCCGTTCACGTAGCTGCGCCAGTGTGCGGGCCAGCAGCCGCGAGACGTGCATCTGCGAGATGCCGACCTCCTGCGCGATCTGCGACTGGGTCATGTTGCCGAAGAAGCGCAGCAGCAGAATCCGCTTCTCGCGCGGGGGCAGGTCCTCCAGCAGCGGCTTGAGCGACTCCCGGTACTCGACGCCCTCCAGCGCCTCGTCCTCGGAGCCAAGCGTGTCCGCGACCGCCGGGGACTCGTCGTCCGTGTCCGGCACGTCCAACGAGAGCGTGCTGTACGCATTGGCCGATTCCAGG
This sequence comes from Streptomyces sp. NPDC111516, assembly GCF_055635345.1. Classification (NCBI taxonomy): domain Bacteria; kingdom Bacillati; phylum Actinomycetota; class Actinomycetes; order Kitasatosporales; family Streptomycetaceae; genus Streptomyces; species Streptomyces sp. NPDC111516. The sequence continues at coordinate 372,924 of NZ_JBVKBV010000002.1, forward strand.
CCCTCCAGGACCTCTTCCTCGGAGATGCCCAGCCGCTCCGCCAGTTCGTGCACCGTCGGCGAGCGACCGTGCTGCTGGGAGAGCTCGGCGGTCGCCGTGGTGAGCGAGAGCCGCAGCTCCTGGAGCCGGCGCGGCACCCGGACCGCCCAGCCCTTGTCGCGGAAGTGGCGCTTGATCTCGCCGACGACCGTGGGCGTCGCGTACGTGGAGAACTCGACGCCGCGGTCCGGGTCGAACCGGTCGACCGACTTGATCAGGCCGATCGTCGCGACCTGGGTCAGATCGTCCAGCGGCTCGCCGCGGTTGCGGAACCGGCGGGCCAGATGCTCCACGAGCGGCAGATGCATCCGCACCAGCTGATTGCGCAGCTCCGCCTTCTCGGCCGACCCGTCGGGAAGCTCGCGCAGTTCGATGAACAGCGCCCGCGCCCCGCTGCGGTCGTGTGGATCGTGGTGCCCGTGCTCGCTCATCTGGCCTGCCCGCTCCGCCTGCGACTGCTCCACCGCGATCGTACGGCCCGCAGGCCCGTCCGCCCCGTCCTCCGGATGGGGCAGGGCCTGCTGCTCCGGGATGCCTGCTGCGCGCACCACCCCTGGTCGCATCGTCTCGTCCCGCACAGGACCGTCCCCGTTCCCGTTGCTCACGCCGGCCCGGGTCCCGCGCCGCGCTGTTTGTACAGACTGATGCTGACCGTACGGTCGTCGGCCACCGAGGAGTCGACCTTTCCGGCCAGTGCGGAGAGCACCGTCCAGGCAAAGGTGTCGCGCTCCGGCGCCCGGCCGTCCGTCGTCGGCGCCGACACCGTCACCTCGAGAGAATCCTCGACGAGCCGGAAGACGCAGCTGAGTACGGAGCCCGGCACGGCCTGCTGAAGCAGGATCGCGCAGGCCTCGTCGACCGCGATGCGAAGATCCTCGATCTCGTCGAGAGTGAAGTCCAAGCGCGCTGCGAGACCGGCCGTGGCCGTACGCAGCACCGACAGGTAGGCACCCGCAGCGGGCAGCCGGACCTCTACGAAGTCCTGATTCCCGGGCTCGCCTGCGATCTGGGACACCCTCACCTCCAAGGTGGCACAAACTCTTTCGAGGTTCCGGGAAGGGCGCCCCGGAGCCATGCGGTACGTCTTCGGTTCTGGCCCGGCGACGCTATCGCGATCCATGATGCCGTGTCGCCGGGCCCCAACCCATGACTGTCACTCATGGTAAGTCTATGAGCACACACGGTGGGTAGGGGTCTGCGGCGGTCAATTACGAACAACCGGCGCCGGTTTGACGTACCCAGACGTCAGACGATCGAACCGTCTTCGAAGCACCAGCGCCAGCTTTCACCCGGTTCGAAGCTCCGCATCACCGGATGACCGGTCTCCTTGAAGTGCGTGGTGGCGTGCTGCAGTGGCGACGAATCGCAGCACCCGACATGGCCGCAGAGCAGACAGAGTCGTAGCTGCACCGGGTGGGTGCCCGCTTCGAGGCATCCGAGACAGGTCTCGCTGAGCGGGGCCGGTTCGGGGTGCGGCAGTTCGGACACGTGCGGGCAATCACTCATGATTGCCAGATTACGACGGATGCGAGGACCGTGAAATGGACGCATTGCCGCTGGTGGCACTGGTCGCTGCCAGTGCGGCTGTGGCGGGGGTCGCCCGCCGCACCCCCGTACCGGCCCCCCTGCTGCTGGTCGCGGCGGGGCTGATCGCCTCGTATCTGCCCGGGGTGCCGACGTACACCCTGAACGCGCACGTCGTGCTGCCGCTGGTGCTGCCGCCGTTGCTGTACACGGCGGCCGTCGACAGCTCGTACCTCGATCTGCGGGCCAATGTCCGGCCGGTCGCGCTGCTCTCCGTCGGCTACGTCCTGTTCGCGACCGTTGCGGTCGGGTGGCTGGCGTACCGCCTCGTGCCCGGCCTGCCGCTCACGGCAGCGCTGGTGCTGGGCGCGGTCATCGCCCCGCCCGACGCGGTCACGGCTGCCGCGATCGCCCGCCGGGTCGGGCTGCCCGGCCGCGTCACGACGATCCTGCAGGGCGAGTCCCTGGTGAACGACGCCACCGCGATCACCGCCTACAAGGTGGCGCTCGCCGCCGCCGTCGGCGAGGGCATGAGCTGGGGCGCCGGGATCGGCGAATTCCTCCTCGCCGCGGTCGGCGGTGTCGTGGTCGGCCTGGCACTGATGGTGCCGCTGCACTGGCTCCGTACGCACCTCAAGGAAGCCCTGCTGCAGAACACGCTGTCGCTGCTCATCCCCTTCGTGGCGTACGCGGCGGCCGAACGCGTGCACGCATCCGGGGTGCTCGCCGTAGTCGTCGTCGCGCTCTATCTGGGCCACCGGTCCTGGCAGGTCGACTTCGCGACCCGGCTCCAGGAGGCGGCCGTCTGGAAGATGGTCGCGTTCATCCTGGAGTCCGCGGTTTTCGCGCTGATCGGACTCCAGCTGCCCTTCGTACTGAAGGGGCTCGGGACGTACGCGGTGGCGGACGCTCTCTGGTACGCGGTGGCCGTGTTCCTCGCCGTCGTCGTGGTCCGCTTCATCTGGGTCTATCCGGCGACGTACCTGCCCCGGTGGCTGTCGCAACGGATCAGGAAGCGCGAGCCGGGGACGAACTGGAAGGCGCCGCTGATCGTCGGCTGGGCCGGCATGCGCGGGGTCGTCTCGCTCGCCATCGCCTTCTCCATCCCGTTCGTCACGGCCGACGGGCACGCCTTCCCGGCCCGCAACCTGGTGCTGTTCCTGACCTTCACCACCGTCATCGGCACTCTCGTCGTCCAGGGGCTCAGCCTGCCGCTGCTGGTGCGCGTCCTGAAGCTTCCGGGGCGCGACGCGACGGCGGAGACGCTGGCCGAGGCGCAGGCGCAGAGCGAGGCGTCCACGGCCGCGGAGACGCGCCTGGAGGAGCTGCTCACCGATCGGCGCAACTCTCTGCCGGGACCGCTCACCGACCGGCTCCGCACCGTCCTGGAGCGCCGCCGCAACGCCGTGTGGGAGCGGCTGGGCGCGCCCAATCCGGTGACCGGGGAGTCGGCGGACGACACGTACCGGCGCCTGGCCGGCGAAATGATCGCAGCCGAGCGCGAGGTCTTCGTGCGGCTGCGGGACGAGCGGCAGATCGACGACGAGATGCTTCGCACCCTGCTCAGACGGCTCGACCTGGAGGAGGCGGCGGCCTACCGGGAGGAGTCGAACGCGCCTTAGAGGAGCTCACAAAATGGGCGTCCGGCTCGCGACGCCTGGCACGCACGCTCGCTGCGTTGCCGAAACGCCCTAGTAGCTCCTTCCCCAAGCTCTTGAAGAGCAGGGGAGACCCCATCCAAGGACCTTCCAGCGCCTTGCGATCGCACGCACCAGACGCCGCGAGCTGATCGGACTCCCATTTTGTGAGCTCCTCTTAGGGATGTGTCTTCGGTTCAGCGCACGTGCTCATGAGGGGGTGACTACGGCCGGCCCGTGATGACGGCCGCGACCGTGGTTCCCGCAGGGAACGCGCCCTCCTCGGCCAGAGCGGTGAGCGCGTAGAGCAGCTTGGCGACGTAGAGCCGCTCGACGGGCAGCCCGTGCCGCTGCTCGAAGTCGTCCGCGAACGCGTGCAGCTGCGGGGTCGTACGGGCGTAACCGCCGAAGTGGAAGCGCTCGTCCAGGGACCACGAGCCGGCCGGTCCGCCGAACGCCTCGTGCTGCAGTTCCCGTACCGCGTCGCCGAGGAAGTCGCCGCGCAGCACCGGGATGCCGAGGGCACGCTGCCCGGGTGCGAGACCGGCGGCGAGACCGGCGAGTGTGCCCCCGGTGCCGCAGGCCACCGCCACCACATCGGCGCGGCCGCGCAGTTCGTGGCCGAGCTCCGTACAGCCCTGTGCGGCCAGGGTGTTGCTTCCGCCCTCCGGGATGACGCAGCACTCCCCGAAGGCGCTCAGCAGCCCCGCCAGGACCTCTGGATCGGCCTTCGCGCGGTACGTCGTGCGGTCCACGAAACGCAGGGTCATCCCGTCGGCGGCGCATCGGGCGAGCGAGGGATTGAGGGGGCGGTCGGCCAGTTCGTCACCGCGCACGACCCCGACGGTGGGGAACCCGAGCAGCCGGCCGGCGGCTGCGGTGGCCCGCAGATGGTTGGAGTACGCGCCGCCGAAGGTCAGCACGGTGCGCCCGGCGGCGGCCCGAAGGTTGGGGGAGAGTTTGCGCCACTTGTTGCCCGGAAGATCGGGGTGGATCAGATCGTCGCGCTTGAGCAGCAGCCGTACGCCGTGGCGCGCGAAGCGGTCGTCCTCGACCGGTTGCAGGGGCGAGGGGAGGGCCGGCTGCAGGCGGGAGAGGTCGAGCGCTTCGGAAGGGGGCATGCCGCAATTGTCGCCGTGCGGTGGCGTGCCGTGCTGCGGGGAGGTGCGGATGACGGCGCGAGCGGGAGGTCCAGCCGTGGTGGCGGCAGATCGCGGCGGCGGCCTCGACGGCTTCGAGCCGGGCGGCGGGCCAGGGCTCCTCGCCGTCGCCGAGATTTTCGCACTCGAAGCCGTAGAAGTGTCTGCTCCCGTCGGGATCGGCCTCGTTGTCGGACGGGAGGCGTTTCTCGGCGACGACGGCGCGCAGTATGTCGTCGTCGCCGAGCCCGGCGGGGTCGGCCCTGCCGTGGCCGACCGGATGGCGACGCTCAGTCCTGGGCGAGCCACAGGTCGGGGCCGAACACCTCGTAGTGGATGTCGGCTGCGGGGACGCCCTGGGCCAGCAGTTGGGTGCGTACGGCACGCATGAAGGGCAGCGGACCACAGAGGTAGGCGTGGGTGCCGGGGGCGACCGTGAGGCCGCTCAGGTCGACCCGTCCGGTGCGGTCGGCGGGGTGGCCGGGCTCCGGGTCCTCGTACCAGAAGTGGGCGGTGGCGTCGGGGAGCTTGCCGGTGAGCTGGGCGTGGTCGGTGCGCATCGCGTGGTCGGCGGGGGAGCGGTCGCCGTGCACGACGGTGACCGGGGCGCGGTGTCCGGTCGCCGCGAGGTGTTCCAGCATCGAGAGCATCGGGGTGCAGCCGATGCCCGCGGAGGCGAGCAGGAGCGGGGCGTCCGCGGAGTGGAGCACGAGATCGCCGTACGGGGCGGAGACCCGCAGCCGGTCACCCGCCGCGACCTCGGTGTGCAGGTGACGGGAGACCTCGCCGTCGGGCGAGCCACCGCCGTGCACCCGCTTGACGGTGATCGAGCGCAGCGGCGAGCCGGGGGCGCTGGAGAGGCTGTACTGGCGTATCTGGCGGGCCCCGTCGGGGAGTTCCACCTGTACGGAGACGTACTGACCGGGGCGGAAGTCGGGGGCCGGGGCGCCGTCGGCCGGGCGGAGCTGGAAGGTGGCGACATCGGCTGTCTCCTCGATCCGGGCGGTCACCTCCCACTCGCGCCACACATCGCCGGCGACGACGCCCTGCTGTGCGTACAGTCGCTCCTCGATCGAGATCAGGGCACCCGCCATCAGCCAGTAGACCTCGTCCCAGGCGGCGGCGACATCCGGGGTGACCGCGTCGCCGAGCACCTCGGCGATGGCGGCGAACAGATGGGTGTGCACGATGTCGTACTGCGCGGCGGTGACGCCGAGCGAGGCGTGCTTGTGGGCGATCCGGCCGAGCATCACGTCGGGCCGTGTGTCCGGGTGCTCGACCAGCTGGGTCGCGAAGGCTGCGATGGAGCCCGCCAGGGCCTGACGCTGGGCGCCGGACGCCTGGTTGCCGCGGTTGAAGAGGTCGCGCAGCAGCTCGGGGTGGGCGTCGAAGAGCTTGCGGTAGAAGAGATCGGCGATGTCTCCGATGGCCGCTCCCACGGCGGGGAGGGTGGCACGGACGGTGGCGGTCGACGACTCGGAGAGCATCGGTGACTCCTGTTCCTTGAATTGGTATGTGAGATTCGTATTTTTGGGCAGGGGGAAACAGTGCGGTGGCGCCCGTGGTGCGGGCGTGGACGCGGTGTGGGTGGGGGTGTGCGGTGGTTGCGTCTCGACTCAGTCGGCGGCCGGGCGGCCCCTGGTGATGCCGATCAGCAACGGTCCGGTGGGGGAAGTGACGAGTCCGGCGACGGTGATCGGATCGAGCGAGGCGTAGAAGGCCTCCTCCGCCTGGCGCAGGGCGCCGCGCAGCCGGCAGGCCGAGCGCAGGGGGCAGGGGGTGGTGCCCTCGCAGTCGACGACGTCGCCGGGCCCCTCCAGCTCCCGGACGAGTCCGCCGATCGAGGCGGACCGGCCCGCCCCGGTGAGACTGAGCCCGCCGCCGCGGCCCCGGCGTGCCTCGACGAGGCCGAGATGCTGGAGCCTGGCGACGACCTTCGCGGCGTGGGTGTACGGCACCTGCATGGTCGCCGCCACCTCCCGGGTGGTCGGCGGGTCCTCGTTCTCCACGACGGCGAGGCGCATCAGTACGCGCAGCGCCACGTCGGTGAATCTCGTCAGCCGCATGACGGTCACGCTAGATAATTTGCATCGGGGATGCAAATTAACGGCGCCCGCTGGCGCCGGGCGGGCATTGCTGAGCGTCGTGCCCAGCCCAAAGCCCGAATAGTCACACTCTTTTGTGTAATGGCGTGCCCACTCTCCGTGCTGAAAAGCTTCTTCGTGCAGGTCAGCCGATGATCGAGAGGACGTCAGATGTCCGTTGGTGAAGAGGTTCAGAACGCGCCGGTGCCGCCGCAGCAGAGTCTGGGCACGGCGGCGGCGCGGAACCTCGCGACGACCACCAAGTCCGCTCCGCAGATGCAGGAGATCACCTCACGGTGGCTGCTGAAGATGCTGCCATGGGTGCAGGTGCAGGGCGGCACATACCGGGTGAACCGCAGGCTGAGCTACTCGGTGGGGGACGGCCGGGTGACTTTCGTGCAGACCGGCGACCGGGTCTCGGTCATCCCTGCCGAGCTCGGAGAGCTTCCCGCCCTGCGGGAGTTCGGCGACGAGGAGGTGCTCGGTGAGCTGGCCCGCCGGTGTGAGCAGCGCGACATCGCCGCCGGCCAGGTGCTGGCCGACTCCGGGGACGCGGCGGACCGCGTCTTCCTGCTGGCACACGGCAAGGTCGCGAAGGTCGGCACCGGTCCGTACGGGGACGAGACGGTGCTCGGGGTCCACGCCGACGGGGCCTACTTCGGCGACCACGCCCTGATCGACGGCGACGCCGTCTGGGAGTACACGGCCCGGGCCGTCACCGCCTGTACGGTGCTGACGCTGCGCCGGGCCGATGTTCTGAACCTTGCCGAGCGCGCGGATTCGCTCCGCACCCATCTCGCCGGGCTGCTCAGTGTCCCGCAGCAACGCACCAACAAGTACGGCGAGGCGGAGATCGACCTCTCCGCCGGTCATGTCGGCGAAGCCGTCGTCCCGCACACATACGTCGACTACGAGGCGGCGCCGCGCGAGTACGAACTGAGCGTCGCCCAGACCGTGCTGAAGGTCCACAGCAGGGTCGCCGACCTCTACAACCAGCCGATGAACCAGACCGAGCAGCAGTTGCGGCTCACGGTCGAGGCGCTGCGCGAGCGCCAGGAGCACGAGCTGATCAACAACCGGGAGTTCGGCCTGCTCAACAACTGCGACTACGGGCAGCGCATCCAGCCGCACGACGGGGTGCCCAGCCCCGACGACATGGACGAACTGCTCTCCCGCCGCCGTGGCTCCAAGCTCTTCCTCGCCCACCCGCGGGCCATCGCCGCGTTCGGCCGCGAATGCAACAGGCGCGGTCTGGTTCCGGAGAGCGTGGACGTCGGGGGACACCATGTGCCGGCCTGGCGGGGCGTACCGATCTTCCCGTCCAACAAGATCCCGGTCACCGACGCCCGGACCACATCGATCATCTGCATGAGGACGGGTGAGGCCGAGCAAGGCGTCATCGGGCTCCAGCAGACCGGCATCCCCGACGAGATCGAGCCCAGCCTGTCGGTCCGCTTCATGGGCATCGACGAACAAGCGATCATCTCCTACCTGGTGACGGCCTACTACTCCGCGGCCATCCTCGTACCGGACGCCCTCGGCGTACTGGAAAACGTCGAGGTCAGCCGCTGGCGGTAGCCGCTCGGGGGCCCGGACGGCAGGGTCCGGGCCCCCAGTCAACCTCCGCCGCCGGGCAGCCCTGCCCGGGGCGGCATCGGGAGGACGCCCCAGTGAAGACCCACCACGCACTCCAATCACCGACACCCCGGGCCCCGGGTGACGACGACCCGGCCGCCCTCGCGACCCAGGGCAATGAGGCCCCGGCCCTCCTGGAACAGACCCGGACCCTCGTCGATCCCGAACTGCGCGCCGCCGTCGACTCCTTGCCTGGATCGATCCGCCGCGTCGCGATGTACCACTTCGGCTGGCAGCAGGCCGACGGCACCCCGTCGTCGGGCCAGGCGGGCAAGGCGATCAGGCCCGCCCTCGTCCTCGCCGCCGCCCGCGCGCTGGGCGGCGACCCGCAACGGGCGGTACGGGCGGCCGCGGCTGTGGAGCTGGTCCACAATTTCACCCTGCTGCACGACGACGTCATCGACGAGGACCGGACCCGTCGGCACCGGCCCACGGCCTGGGCGGTCTTCGGCATCCCGGACGCGGTCATCGCCGGCGACGCCATGCTCGCCCTCGCCCAGCGACTGCTGACCGAGGACACCGGCCCGGCCTCGGCCCGCGCTTCGGCACGGCTCTCGACCTGTGTCATCGAGCTCTGCGCGGGCCAGCAGGCGGACTGCGCCTTCGAGGACCGCGATCCGGCCGAGGTCTCGCTCGACGAGTGCCTGACCATGGCCACCGCCAAGACGGGCGCCCTGCTCGGCTGCGCCTGCGCGCTGGGAGCGCTGTACGCCGGCGCGGGGGAGCGGACGGTCGGCGCGATGGACGGATTCGGCCGGGAGGCGGGCCTCGCCTTCCAGCTCATCGACGATCTGATCGGTATCTGGGGGGATCCGGCACAGACCGGGAAGCCGGTCGGGGCGGATCTCGTCGCCCACAAGAAGTCCCTGCCCGTGGTCGCCGCACTGACCTCCGGCACCCCGGCGGCGGCCGAACTCGCCGCGCTCTACCGGGGAGCCATGAACACCCCCGGCGAGGTGAGCCGCGCCGCCGATGCCGTCGACCGGTCCGGCGGCCGGGACTGGGCACAGGTCTGCGCGGCGGACCGGATGGCACGCGCCGTCCACCACCTGTCCCGGGCGGTCCCCGACCTGGCCCCGGCAGGCGACCTCCTGACCCTGGCGGAGTTCGTCACCCGCCGGACGCACTGAGCCAGGAGGGGAGGGAGCGGTAGCGGCGGCAGCGGGATCGGAGGGGCGCGGAGAAGGGGGGCGAGAGCCCGGAGCCGAGAACGGTGAAGGGGGTGGAGGAAGGGAACGGCGGAAGAGCAGCCGAGCACGGGGAACGGGAAAGGGGCAAGGGCAACGGAGCAGGAAGAGCGGAGGAAGAGGAACCGGGCAGAGAGAACGAAGGCAGCGCAACGGGGCAAGGTGGCGAGGTCACAAGGCTCGTGAGGCGAAAAGGAGGGCGGCAGAGCGACTGTCATGGGCACGGGCTACAGTCCGTGCCCATGACAGATGAGTCATGGGCAGGGTGGTACCGGGACCGACAGGGTTCCGACGCCGTCATCCTCACCACCGATGGACAGCAACTCCGCCTCCGGATCAGGGGCATCGACTTCGAGGGCGAAAGCTTCGACGGTCTCGCCCCGGTGGCCGGCACACCGCCGGCCGACGGCCTGTTCGCCCTGGTGGACGGCGTGTTGGGCGACTGCGTCCTGGAGTGGGACCTGCCGCTCCCGGTCCTCTGGGACGGAGCCGTCCATCAGGCCACGCTCAGCTGCCTGTTGTCGTTGCGCCGCCCTGATCCGTATCTCCACCTGGAGCTGCAGTTCGGTGGGGCCGCGTACGGATCCCACCGCGCCGAGAGCGACTTCGCCTCCGCGCTCGCCACGATCCAGCGCGTCCTGCCGCCGAGGGTGCGCCTCCAGACCTGCATCGCCTGCGCCTTCTCCGACTACTTCCCGGCCCCCGGCCGCGGCCTATCCGGCGGCCTCGCGTGCTTCCGGGGCGCCAAGGACGCCTACCGCGGGGCGGCCGGTGAGGGCGACGTCCTGGACCTGTGGGACCGGCGGACCGGATTCGTCCAGGAGGTCTGGAGCTGCCGCGAGTACGAACCCCGCCCGGACCGGGGTGCCGGTACGGGGCATCGGGGTGCGTTCCCGCTGGAACTGGCCTGAACTTCCCGGCCCGGCCGACCGGTTGGCAGGCACCAGCATGCCGACAAAGCTTTGCCGTAACTCCATTGTTCTACTAGCATGCGAACAATGGAGGTTTTCATGATGCGTAAGAACCTGGGCAGAGCCGCGATCGCCGCCCTGCCGTTCCTGCTCGTGCTCGTCGCCGATCTGGTGCTGCTCGCCGTCTTCCGGGACCGGCTTCCCGAACAACTGGCCAGCCACTTCCAGGTCGATGGCCGGGCGAACGGGCACATGGGGCAGGTGTGGTACGCCGTGGCCAACGTCCTGCTGTTCACCGTGACCGGCGCTCTGTGGGCCCTCACGGTGATGCGGGGAAAGTTCTATGGGCGGGCCTACCGCTGGCTGATCGCCGGTGGGTATGCCTTCGCCGGATTCCTCGGCTGGGTGATGGCCGCCGTGCTGCTGGCCAACGTGGATGCCGGTGACGGCGTGAAGGGGGCGGCGCAAGGTGCGTCGCTCCCGATGTGGCAGCTCGCCGTCGCCCTGGGCGTCGCCGTGCTCGCCGGCGCGCTCGGGCTGGTCCTGGCCGCGCTCGCTCCTGTGCCGGAGCAGCCGGCTGTGACCGGGCAGGCCGGGGACGGAGCGCGGATCTCGCTCGCCGACGGGGAGGTCGCCGGATGGGCGCGCAGCGCCGGGGGCTGGTGGCGGCCGCTGATCGCCCTCGTGCTCGTGGCCGCCGGGGTGGTGCTGCTGTTCGGCTCGGGCTGGGTGGCCGCGTTGCCTCCGCTGATCCTCGGTGTGCTGCTGGCCGTGTTCGCCCGGCCGTACGTGGTGGTGGACCGGCGCGGCATCACCATCTCGGGAATGCTCCCCTGGCCGCGCCTCAGGGTGCCGCTCGACCGGATCGAGACCGTGACCAGCCGCGACATCAACCCCCTTGCGGAGTACGGCGGCTGGGGTTACCGGATCCGCCCGGGACGGAGCGGTCTCATGATCCGCTCCGGTGAGGGAATCGTGGCGACGCTGGCCGGCGGCCGGGTGTTCGCTGTGACCGTCGACGACTCGGCGACCGGGGCCGCGCTCCTCAACACCCTGATCGACCGGCGACAGGCGGAGCGCTGACCATGCTCTTCCGGGTCGATCCCACCTCCACCGTGCCGCTCGGTGATCAGATCGCGGCGTCCGTGCGCCGCGCTGTCGCCGAGGGGACGGTGGTGCCGGGCGAGCGTCTGCCCGCCGCCCGCATGCTTGCCGAGTCCCTCGGGGTCAACGTCCATACGGTGCTGCGCGGTTACCAGCAGCTCCGCGAGGAGGGGCTGATCGAGCTGCGCCGGGGGCGCGGCGCGGTCGTCACCGGCGGCGCGTCCCCGCATCGGGCCCGGCTGCAGGAGCGCGTGCGTGAGGTGGTCGCGGACGCACGCGAGTTGGGGCTGACGGAGGACGAACTGCTGGCCCTCGTCCGTACCGCACTGGGCAGCTCGTAGGCCGACGCGAGGCGTCCCGGCCCCGGTGCGGCGGGCGTTCAGCCACCTGCTGCACGGACCGGAGCAGTGGTCCGGAGGGCAGAGAGAAGAGCAGGGGAGACCCCGTCCGAGGACCTTTCAGCGCCTTGCGATCGCACGCACCGGACGCCGCGAGCTGATCGGACTCCCATTCTGGGAGCTCCTCTTACGCCGAGAGCGAGGACCGGTACCTGCCAGGTCGCCCTCGGGCAGAGTCGGTCTCATGAGGCTTCTGATGCTGGGTGGTACGGAATTCGTCGGTCGCGCCGTCACCGAGGCGGCGCTCGCGCGCGGCTGGGAGGTCACGGTGTTCCACCGCGGCCGCCACGCGCCCCCGCCGGGCGTGACGGAACTCCTTGGCGACCGCACCACCGGCGAAGGCCTTGCCACGCTGGCCGCAGCCGCCGGCCGCCGCGCGGGTGCGTATGCCTGGGACCTGGTCGTCGACACGTGGAGCGGCGCCCCCACGGCCGTACGCGACGCGGCCCGTCTGCTGGTCGGCCGGGCCGGGCGGTACACGTACGTCTCCAGCCGCTCGGTGTACGACCACCCGGCCCCGGCCGGCCTGGCCGAGGACAGCCCGCTGGTGGCCGGTGCCTCGCCCGGCGCGGGCGGGGACGTCCCGTACCCTCTCGCCAAACGCGGCGGCGAACTGGCCGCACTCGACGCCTTCGGCGACCGGGCACTCCTCGCCCGCGCGGGACTGATCCTGGGCCCCTGGGAGAACATCGGCAGGTTGCCCTGGTGGCTCTCGCGCATCGCCCGCGGAGGGACTGTACTGGCCCCGGGCACACCGGATCTGAAACTCCAGTACATCGACGCCCGTGACCTGGCCAACTGGCTCCTGGACGCGGCCCGCGGCGGACTGAACGGGCCGTACAACCTGGTCAGCCGTCCGGGCCACGCCACGATGGGGCAGCTGCTCGATGCCTGCGTACGTGTCACCGGCTCAGACGCCGCGCTCCGCTGGATCCCCGCGGAGGTGATCCTCGCGGCAGGTGTGGAGCCCTGGAGCGATCTGCCGGTCTGGCTGCCGCCGGGCGAGCTGTACGACGCCGTGCACCAGGGTGACGTCGGCAAGGCGTACGCGGCCGGGCTGTACTGCCGGCCGGTGGGGGAGACGGTCGCGGACACCTGGAAATGGCTGGAGGGACTGGGCGGCGAAGCGCCACACCGGCCCGACCGGCCCGCGGTCGGCCTGGACCCACGGGTGGAGGCCGGCCTGCTCGCCGAAACGGCCTGACGCGCGCCCCGATCCACACCTGGCCGCACAAGCCCAACCCCGGCGGAGAGCCACCGAACGCGGGTTCCCATGGCGGTGAATGGATTCTCGACGGTATCGCGGCGGTTCTGCTCGCCCGCCGGATCGGCGGCCACGCTGATGGCCCGTAGGACGCGTCGACGCGGCTAGCGTTGGCTCATGGCAGAACTGTTGCTGCACCTCACCGAAGGCCCCCTGTGGGAGGCGGCCCGCGGGATCGGGACGTACGAGATGTCCACCCGCGGCCGCACCCTGCACGAAGAGGGCTTCATCCACTGCTCGCTGCCGCACCAGCTCGACGGCGTGGCCGAGATGCTGTACGGCGCCGGGAGCCGGGCCGGGGCGCCTGACCAGGATTTGGTGGTCCTCGTCATCGATCCCGCCCGGCTCCGGGTACCCGTACGGTACGAGCCCGGCACGCCCGGCGGCGAAGATTTCCCCCACATCTACGGACCCGTCCCGGTGGACGCGGTCGTGGAGGTACGCCCCTGGCCGCGCAAGGAAGGCGACCCCGCATGAATCCCGCACCCCCCACAGGCCACACGGACCCGGCCGCCCCGATCGTCGCCGTCACCGGCGCCGGTGGTGCGGTCGGCGGCCGTGTGGCACAGCGCCTCGTGCGCGCCGGAGTACCCGTGCGACTCCTGGGCCGCGACCCGTCCCGGCTGCCGGAACTGCCCGGCGCCGTCGCCGCACCGCCCGCCCCCTACGGCGACGGGGAGGCCATGCGCCGCGCCCTCGCCGGGGCGCACACCCTGTTCCTCGTCTCGGCGCACGAGAGCCCCGACCGGGTGCGCCAGCACACGACGGCTGTGGACGCGGCGGTCGCCGCGGGCGTCGAGCGGATCGTGTACCTCTCCTTCCTCGGAGCCGCGCCGGAGGCCACGTTCACCTTCGCCCGGGACCACTGGTACACCGAGGCGCACATCCGGGTCGCCGAGGTCCGCTACACCTTCCTGCGCGACAGTCTGTACCTCGCGGGGATCCCGGCGATGACCGGCACCGACGGGGTGCTGCGCGGTCCCGGCGGCGACGGCCGGGTGGCGGCGGTGGCGCACGAGGACATCGCGGACGCCGCGACCGCCGTGCTGCTGGCCGACACCGAGACCGACACCATGCGCCACGACGGGGTCACGTACGACCTCACGGGCCCCGAGGCGTTCACCCTCGCGGAAGCGGCCGAGGAGCTCGGCAGGGCCACCGGCCGGACCGTCACCTACGTACCGGAGACCCGCGAGGAGGCCTACGCCTCACGGGCGCACTACGGGGCGGAGGACTGGGAGGTGGCCGGCTGGGTGACGTCGTACGAGGCCATCGCCACCGGCGAGATGTCCACGGTCTCGGACGCCGTACCGAACCTCACCGGGCATCCGGCGATGAGCCTGGCCGCCTATCTGAGGGAGCACCCGGAGAGCTACCGCCATCTGCTCAGGACGGACTGACCTCCCGACGGGCGATCCCGGAGGAGGAGGGACGAGGTGAGAAAGGGAGCCGGCAAACCGATGCGTACGCAGACCCCCTGGGGCCCCTGGGACCCACCCCCGCTCGAAGAGGCAGCCCGTCTCTTCGCCCCGCTGCGCGTCCCCTGGTGGATCGCGGGCGGATACGCGGTCGAACTCGCGGTGGGCCACCACTTCCGGGACCACGGCGACATCGACGTGCTCCTGCTCCGTCGCGATCAGCTCACCGCCCAGGAGATCCTGGCGGGCTGGGAGTGGTGGGCCGCCGATCCGCCCGGCACCTTGCGCCCCTGGGCCCCCGGCGAGGTCCTGCCGTCGTACGTCCACGACATCTGGTGCCGACCCGGTCCCGCCGACCCCTGGCGCATCCAGCTCATGCTGGACGACGCGGAGGGCGCCGACTGGCTGTTCCGCCGCGATTCCCGCATCCGCCTCCCGCTCGACCGGCTCGGCCGGGTCTCCGAGGACGGCGTCCCGTACGTCTCTCCCGAGGTGCAGTTCCTGTACAAGGCCAAGTCCCCTCGACCCAAGGACGAGCAGGACTTCACAACGGCGCTGCCGACCCTCACCGCGGACCAGCGCGCCTGGCTGACCGAGACGATCACCCTGGCCCAGGGTGCCGACCACCCGTGGGTGGCACGGCTGCGTGCCCGTCCGGCCGGCTGACGCGGCGAAGAGCGCGGGACGAGGCCGGCTGACCGCCCCTCACCTCACATACGCACCCGCCCGTGCCGCCGCGGCCGCGGCCTCGGCGGCACGGTCCGCCGCCGCCTCGTCGAGCGGACCGCCGCTGGCCAGCAGCCGGTAGTAGAGGGGGGCCGATACGGCACGGATCACCTCGTCCGCGTCGGTGCCCGCGGGCAGCTCGCCGCGCTCGACTGCTTCGGTGACGCAGCCGGACCACTCCTTGATGCGGATCGCGTAGAAGCGGTGCAGGGCCTCGGCCGTGCGCGGGTCGCAGGTTGCCGCGGCGATCACGGACTTGAAGAGAGCGCCCTGCCGCGGATCGGTGAGGGTGGCGACCACCAGCCGGGCATTCGCCCTGAGGTCCTCGGCCAGGGAGCCGGTGTCCGTACGGGGCGAGGACTGCTCGGCCATGTCGTCGAGCAGGTCGGCGATCAGGCCGGTGGGGGTGGACCAGCGCCGGTAGACGGTCGTCTTGCCGACTTCCGCGCGGCGCGCGACATCGGCGAGGTCCAGACGGTCGAAGCCGTGCTCGGCCAGGGCGTCGCCCGCGGCCCGCAGGACCGATTCACGGACCCGGGCGGTACGGCCACCGGGCCGGACGGTGCCGGGCTCCACGCCCTCAGAAGTCATAACGGGTCTCCAGTTCCATTAATGCGCCCTTCTCTGCTACGGTGGCTCCACCTTAACGGAACCATGGCCCCGTTAGAACCTCTCCTTGAGGAAGGCAATCATGTCCGCACCCAGCCGGGCCCAGTCTCCCGACACCGCCGACGCCGCTCCCTGTGCGCCGTTCTCGGAAATCCGCATGACCGGACGGCAGAAGCTGGTCCTCGCTCTCCTCCTCGGCGCCCAGTTCATGATCGCTGTTGACTTCTCGATCCTGAACGTCGCGCTGCCGGTCGTCGGCGAGGGCCTCGGCTTCCCCCTCTCCCACCTGCAATGGATCGCCACCGCATTCGCGCTCGCCGCCGCCGGCTTCACGCTGCTGTTCGGGCGCGTCGCCGATCTCGTGGGCCGCAAACGGCTGTTTCTGGCCGGCATGGTCGTCCTCGGTCTCTCTTCAGCCCTGGGTGGCCTCGCCACCTCGCCCGAAGTCCTGCTCACGGCAAGGGTGTTGCAGGGGCTTGCCACGGCGGCGGTCACCCCGGCCGGACTCGCGCTGCTGACCACGGCCTTCAGGGAGGGCCCGCTGCGGGAACGCGCCCTGGGCCTCAACGGCGCACTGATGTCCGCCGGATTCACCGCCGGAGCCATCCTCGGCGGCCTGCTCACCGATCTGCTCTCCTGGCGCTGGGCCTTCTTCGTCAACGTGCCCGTGGCCGCCCTCGTGGTGGCCCTCGCCCCGGCCGTCATCACCGACTCGCGCCCCGCCCGGCATCCCCGGCTCGATGTCCCCGGGGCGGTGACCGTCACCAGCGGACTGCTCCTGCTGGTCTACGGACTGACCCGGGCCGGCGAGTCCGGCTGGACCACGCCCACCACCCTGACCGCACTCCTCGCAGGTCTCGCACTCCTCGTCGGCTTCCGGTCCGTCGAGAAGAGGGCTGCGGCGCCGCTGGTCCCCCTGCACATCCTGAAGCGACGCAGCGTCGTCTGGGGCAACACCGCCGGCCTGATCGCCTTCGTCACGGAGACCTCGCTGGTCTTCCTGCTCACCCTTTACCTGCAGGAGGTCCTCGGCTACTCACCACTCGCCACCGGTCTCGCCTTCGGCGTCCTGGGCCTCGGTACCGTGCTCGGCGGCGCGTTCGGCGGTCGTACGGTCGGCCGCCTCGGCAGCCGTACGACCATCGTCACCGGCGGGGCCATCCAGGCCGCCGCCACCCTCTCGCTGGTGGCACTCGGCATGTCGGGGGCCTGGATATGGCTCCTGCTGGTGGCCACCTTCATCGGCGGCATCGGCAACATGCTGATGATCGTCGGCTTCATGGTCACCGCGACCTCCGGACTCCCGGACGAGGAACAGGGCCTGGCCACCGGCCTCGCCACCATGACCCAGCAGATCGGCATCACCATGGGCATTCCGGTCGTGAGCGCCATCGCCACCGCCCGGATGTCCGCTCTCGGTGACGCCGGCCCGGAGGGCGTTCTCTCGGGTGTCTCGGTCGCGATCCTGGTCAACTCCGCACTGGTCCTGACCGGCGCCCTGCTCGGCGGTGCCTTCCTGGGCCCGCGTCGCGCAGGGGGCGGCGCGCGGCGGTGAGAACGGGCCATCATCCGGCGGACAGGGCGTAGATGCCGGACGGGCCCGAATCGGACCCGTCCGGCATCTACGCCCTGTCCGCCCTGTTCCTGTCAGCCCTCGTCGTGCGCTTTCCGCAGCGTGGCGATGTCCAGCTTCTTCATGGTCATCATCGCGGCGGTGGTCCGCGCGGCCTTCTCCGCGTCCTGGTCACCGATCAGATCGATCAGTACCTCCGGAACGACCTGCCAGGAGACGCCGTATCTGTCCTTCAGCCAGCCGCAGGGCCCCTCTTCGCCCCCGTCGGTCAGCTTGCCCCAGTAGTA
Source organism: Streptomyces sp. NPDC111516 (assembly GCF_055635345.1). Taxonomy (NCBI): domain Bacteria; kingdom Bacillati; phylum Actinomycetota; class Actinomycetes; order Kitasatosporales; family Streptomycetaceae; genus Streptomyces; species Streptomyces sp. NPDC111516. The sequence continues at coordinate 390,459 of NZ_JBVKBV010000002.1, forward strand.
GTCCACCTCGTCCTGCTCGGAGCAGTGGATCTGGAACGAGATGGATTCGTTGAAGGTGAACTGCGGCCCGCCGTTCACCCCGACGAACTTCTGGCCGTTGATCTCGAACTCGACCGCCATCGCCGATCCGGCAGGCCCGGGACCTGCTTCGGTGTAGCGGCCGATCCTGCCGAGGCGGGAGTTCTCGAAGACCGAGAGGTAGTACTCCGCCGCCTCCTCGGCCTGCCCGTCGAACCACAGACATGTGGTGAAGCCCTCGGTGGTCATCGCTGTCTCCTGTCGTGAGCGCATGTCCCGTCGTGTGCGCATGTCCACCCATACCGACTGATCCCGTCCCGGAAACTCATCGCTCGCATTTTGGGTGGGCATCGGCAGTGCCCTGTCAACAGACATCCGGACTCACCGAGCACCAGCGGGGTCATGGCGGTGCCGGAGATGCTGTCGGGCAGTACGGTCTTGTGCCGGGTGAACGCGCGGCCCATGCCGGGCGTCGACCCTACGCCGACCGCATCGGAATCGCGCAGTCCGCCGACTCCGCAGCCGCTCCCCGGACAACCTCCCGGGCATGTCCCGACCCGTCACGGGAACGCGGAAGGGGCCGACCGCTGGCAGCGGTCGGCCCCTTCCGCGGCCGCTCAGGGGCCGACGTATTCGTATACGCCTCCGTGGGGGTGGCGCAGTACCGCGCGGTGGCCGTTGGGGGTGGGCTGGACCGGCATCACCACGGTGGCACCGGCCTTCGTCGCCGACTCGACTGCGGCGGCCAGATCCGCGACCGCGAGAGTGGCGCCCACTCCGGCGACCCTTTGCACCGCCTCGTCAGGACCGCAGAACAGGAGGAAGGGCCCGACGCCCGCCAGGGTCACACCGGCGAAGGCGAAGCGGGCGGCCGGCAGACCGGTCAGCCTCTCGTAGAAGGGAATGGCCGCTTCCAGGTCGTCGACGCGCTGTCGTGCGATCACCGAGTCGATCTTCATGGCCATGCTGCAACACCTCATCGGGTTCGGGCTGGGTTCGGGCCGGGTTCGGGTGCGCGTCCGTGTTCAGCTGCTGCTCGCGAGGAGCTGCCGTGCGTACCCGCCACGAAGGTCCTCGGTGATCCGGCGTCGCCAGGGGCGGCTGATCAGCGCGTGCGTGAGGCGGCGGGAGGTACGGGGCGTGGTCATGATCGTTGCCGCGATCCGGCGGGCGCGGTCCAGCAGTTGGTCCGCCGGGAGCACTTCGTTCACCAGCCCCCACTGCAGCGCTGTCCCGGCATCCACCCCCTCGCCCGTGTACGCGAGACGAGCAGCCCGCTTGGGCCCGAGGACCTCCTCCAGGACGAGATGCATGCCGTCGCCGGGCACCGAACCCGCGGCGAAGTTCCCATCGGCGATCACCACGTCATCGGCGCACAAGGTGATGTCGCACATCAGGGCCAGTTCCTGGCGGGGGCCAGGCCCGTTCAACACGCCGATGGTCGGGATGTCGACGCCGAAGGCGAGGCCCTCGAGCAGTCGCACCCCGTCCAGATACTGCTCGTACAGGACATCGCTGTGCCACTGCGACACCGGTTCCGCGAACGACCGCGGATCGAAGCCCGCGATCCACTTCTGCCCGGTCCCGGTGATGACGAGGACCTCGTTGTCCCGGTCGGCGCCGGCCTCGGCGAGTACCCGACCCCAGGCGTTGAGCAGCGCACGCGAGAAGACCGCGGGGCCACCGCCGGTGTGCATCCGGATCTCGATGATTCCCGCGTCCCTGCGGATGTCGAAGTGCTCGGCGTACGCGGCCCTGTACCGATCGAGCGTCGGGCGCTCGACGAAGCCGCCCAGCAGTCGGTCGCGATCATTCAGCGCATCGGACATCGGGCATCGAAACCTTTCGGCCGCCGGGAGCCTGTCGGCGGCCACTCTGCCACACTAGATGGGGTCAGACCCCGTTTCGTGGAAAGAGGGACAGTCGGTGAACGAGGACCACCTCGGTGCAGGCCGGCCCGTGCGTGCCGATGCCCGCCTCAGCCGCGAGCGCATCGTGGGCTCCGCGGGTCAATTGTTCGCGGCGGAGGGGGTGTTGGTATCCCTGGAACGGATCGCCCAGCACGCCGGGGTGGGTTCGGCGACCTTGCACCGCCACTTCCGGGGGCGACGGGCGCTGGCCGTGGCCGTGATGGACGAGCGGGTCCTGACCCTGTGCGCCAAGGCGCGCCGGTTGTCGGCCGAGCTCGAACCCGGCCCGGCCCTCGCGGCATGGCTGCGGGCAGCCGTGGAACACAACAGCACCTTCCGAGGCCTCGCCGCGCTGCTGTCCGAGGAACTCGCCGAGCCCGGACATCACGTCGAAGCGCGCCACGGCGAAGTGCGCGCGGCGGGCGGAGAACTCCTGCGCCGGGCCCAGCGCGTAGGCGCGGCCCGGGACGACATCACGGTCTCCGACCTGCTCAACCTGGCCAATGGGATCGCGGTCGCCACCGAGCACGCACAGGACCGCGCACGGCAGGCCGACCACCTGCTCAACCTCGTGGTCACCGGCGTGCGCCCCCGTGCTGCCGCAGACACGGAGCCGCCGGTCGGCGGATTTCCTCCCGAGGCTTCCACGCACTGAACAGCCCCACACCGCGACCGGACGCTCAGGCGCGGGCCGAGGACTCCGCGTCCCGTCCGGGCGCGATACCCCGGACGAAGTCCGACAGCGGCAGCTCGGCATTCTTCCCCTGCGGGCCGCGCACGGCGATGCGATTGCTGGTCAGATCGGCCACCACGTGCACAGGGTCATCAGCGGGTCGCCGTCGGCGGCCGTGCGGTGGACTCCGTGCGGCAGAGGGGCGCAGGTGAGGGCGGTCAGGAACCATGCGCCCGACGGCTCAGGCCCATCGGGGCGCAGCTTCTCCAACGCGCGGCCCCGGGCGACGCTCTCCTCGTACCCGCCGAGGGAGTCGGTGGAGGATGCGCCGCCGTCGTCCCGGTAGGACCGGCTTTCGGGCGGGTGAAAGGCGTCGGCGCACCGGCCAGAATGGAGCGCATGCCAATTGGACCAGGCGATTTCGAGCTGACCATGTGCGAACTGCGGGTCGTGGCCCGCTACGCAGTCGAGAGCGCACAGGAAGTCCTTGCGATCTTCGAGGATGCTCATCCCGAAGACGCGCGGCCTCGCGCTGCCGTCGAAGCTGCATGGACGTTCGCGAACGGCGCTCCACGAACAAAGCTGCAGCGCGTTGCCTCGCTGGATGCGCACCGCGCGGCAAAAGCTGCCGCCGGCGAAGCCGCCAGGCATGCTGCGCGTGCTGCGGGCGACGCGGCATCCGCTGCTTACCTGCACCCTCTTGCGAAGGCGACCCAGGTTGGCCACATCCTGCGCGCGACTGCAAACTCGGCGCGGGCAGCCGAGCTTTGCGCAGGCGATGACCCCGCCGTGGGAGACGCGCTGATCCAGCAAGCGCGTCAGCGCGCTACGCCTGTGCTGATCGACGTTCTGGGTCGATACCCCCTCGCCCCCATCGGAAAGAGCCGCGTCGCGCACCTGATGAAGGCCTTGGACAGCTCACTTCGGAACTCGTCCGGACAGAGCAGGTCAACGCGTTTGTAGCGGGCCAGGCGCTGTCCGATGGGTCGGGATGCGTCCGGCGGGTGCAATCGGCACCGGCAACGGCGACGGCTTCCGTCCCGTGACGCCTCAGCCGACCTACCCTGGCCAACGTGGGATCACTCGGCGGGACCGCCGGGGAGCGAGGTGCTGTGACGGTCGGCCCGTTGGCGTCAGTCAGCCTCTGCCAGCCGGGACGTCACCGAAAACCAGAGGCTGGGTCGGTGATCATTACGATCCGGATCACGAGTACTCATCTTGCCGGTCCTACGTTCGTCCTGGTGCACGGGTCCGGCACCAGTTCGTTCATGTGGGCGCCCGTCCAGCGGGAGCTGGCGTTGCGCGGGCACCGCAGCTTCGCCGTCGACCTGCCGGGCCACGGGTTCGACGCCCAGTACCCGACGGCCTATCAGGCCCCGCAGGACCTCGACGCCTGGGCGGACGAGCCTTCGATGTTGGCCAAGGTCACCTTGCAGGACAACGTGGACATGGTGGTCGACACCGTCCGCCGAGTGGCCCGGTACGGGCCCGTGGTGCTCGTGGGCGCCAGTCTTGGCGGGACCACCATCACGCAGGTGGGCAACACGATCCCCGAACTGGTGGACAGACTCGTCTACATCTCCGCGTGGTCGTGCGTACAGCGGTCCAGCCCGGTCGAGTACATGCAGGAGCCCGAGTTCGCCGACAACCTGCTGGCCCCGCTGTACGCGTTGAACGTGGGCGACCCGGCCGGACTCGGCGTCGGGCGGGCCAACTACCGTACGGCCGATCCCGCCCTGCTCACGGCCCTCAAGGGAGCGATCATGGCGGATGGCACCGACGAGCAGTTCCGCGCCTTTCTCAACATCCTGCAGCCCGACGAGTCCCTTGCCGTGATGACGGCCGACGCTCGCGGGCAGGCCGACACCTGGGGAACGATCGCCCGCACGTACATCCGGCTCACCGATGACCGCACACTTCCGGTCGCGATGCAGGACCGCCTGATCGCCGAGGCGGACGCGCTGACCCCGGACAACCCTTACGACGTGCATTCCCTGGACACCAGTCACACCGGCTTCCTCTTGCGACCGGCGGACGTGGCGGGAATCCTTGACCAGCTGATCGCCTAGCTAGGTCCTGTCCTGTCGATCTTCGTGGATCAGCACGGGGCGTCTGGTGCGGTGCATCGCAAGGCGGAGGATCGTCCTCGTACTGGACGTGCTCGGGCGACTCCGACAACGCGGCGAGGTGCCGTGCCAGTCGTTCCGGGCCCGCGAAGATCGGCAGGACAAGGAGCTGCGGCGCTTTGTCGCCGCAGACGTGGTCGGGGCGTGTCCTCGGATGCCCGCCGGCCGGGCGCGGGACACGGACGAGGAGGGCCTTGGGTCCTCGGCCACGCGTCCGCCGGCATCACACTGCGGATCCACGCCCGCCTCTGGCCGGGTGAAGAAGACCGCACCCGGTCCGCCATGGACGCCGTGCTCGGCGGCCTGCGGACCGGGTGCGGACAGGAAGGCGATGTGACCCGCGAAAACGCAGGCCAGACGACCTAACCAGAGATCAAGCCTTCTTGGTCTCCCAGAAGATCTTGTCGATCTGAGCGATGTAGTCCAGTGCCTTCTGGCCCGTCGCCGGGTCCGTGGAGGCCTTCGCGGCCGACAGCGCCTTCAGGGCGTCGTTGACCAGCTGGTGCAGCTCCGGGTACTTCTCGAAGTGCGGGGGCTTGAAGTAGTCGCTCCACAGCACCGAGATGTGGTGCTTCGCGAGCTCGGCGCGCTGCTCCTTGATGACCACTGCGCGGGCCCGGAAGTGCGGGTCCTCGTTGGCCTGGTACTTCTCCTGGACGGCCTTGACGGACTCCGCCTCGATGCGGGCCTGGGCCGGGTCGTACACGCCGCAGGGCAGGTCGCAGTGGGCGCTGACCTTCACCTTGGGGGCAAACAGGCGGGAAAGCATTGAGCTGTCCTTCCTCGTGATCGTCTTCTCAGGTGGGACATTACTCCGTGAGTGACGGGTTTTAGCGGCTGCCCCCATGGGCTTAGGCCAAAAGTCCAGGGTGAGGATGGGTCCGGTGGCCGAATGTACGTAACGCTGTACAGGACGGTGTACGGGACGGACCGGGGAGGTGCCGGAGAGATGCGGGAGGTGCCGGAGGTGCCTGAGCTGACGCAGGAGCAGCGGGGGCGAGGGCTGGCCGGGCGCGTGCCGTTCCAGGTGGTGGAGGTGACGGGGCCGTCGATGGTGCCCACGCTTCATCACGGGGACTGGCTGCTCGTGCAGTACGGGGCGCCGGTGCGCCCCGGGGACGTGGTGATTCTGCGCCATCCGTTCCAGCAGGACCTGCTGGTCGTCAAGCGGGCCGCCGAACGCCGCCGGGGCGGCTGGTGGGTGCTGGCCGACAACATCTTCGCCGGCGGCGACAGCACGGATTACGGGACGGTGCCCGAGGAGCTCGTACTGGCCAGGGTGCGGGCGCGCTACCGGCCGCTGAAGAAGGATCAGCGTTCGGTGTGGGGTGTGGTGACCTGGGCGGTCTCCGCGCTGCGGCCGGTCTCGGCGGCGCGTTCCGTCTCCAGGCGCTTGCGGGCCCGGTAGGCGGCCACGTTGGCGCGGGTCGCGCAGCGGTCCGAGCAGTAGCGGCGGGAGCGATTGGTCGAGGTGTCGAGGTAGGCGTTACGGCACGGCGCCGCCTCGCACAGGCCGAGCCGGTCCACACCGTACGAGGTGAGATGGAAGGCGAGGCCCATCGCCGCGATGGCGGCGTACCCGGCCGTCGCGTTCGACGGGTGGTCGGCCAGGTGCATGTGCCAGTCCGGCTTGCCGTCCTCGTCGCGGAAGTCGTGCCCGGAGATCTGCGGGCTGACCGGGAACTCCAGCAGCAGTGAGTTGAGCAGGTCGACGGCGAGCGTCTCGTCACCGCCGTCGGCCGCCTCGAAGATCGCGCGCAGCCGTGCCCGTACGGACCGGAAGCGGGTCACATCCGCGTCGGTCGCCCGCCGGGCCGCCTGTTGGTTGACGCCGAACAGCTCACGGACCGCCTCGACGGAGGTGAGGGAGTCCTTGTTTCGGGTCGGCTCCTCGGTGTTGACCAGACGCACGGCATAGTCCGAGTAATAGGCCAGTTCCACTTGTAGTCCTTACGGCGTCGGTCTAAAGTGATGCAGCGAACGATGTAATGGGCTTTTCCCATTCCAGGGTATTACATGGGAGGTTCTTCGTGGCGGAGACATCGACAGACACGGACTGGGCGGCCTGGCAGGAGAGCTGGGACCGCCAGCAGGAGTGGTACATGCCCGACCGTGAGGAACGGTTCCGGGTGATGCTGGACATGGTCGAGGCCGTGGTGGGGCCCAGGCCGAGAGTGCTCGATCTCGCATGCGGTACGGGAAGTATTACGGACCGGCTCCTCAAGCGTTTCCCCGAGGCCACCAGCACGGGCGTCGACCTCGACCCGGCGCTGCTCGCCATCGCCCGCGGCCATTTCGACGGCGACGAGCGCGTCACCTTCGTCACCGCCGACCTCAAGGACCCCGACTGGGCAGGGCGGTTGCCGTACGAGTCGTACGACGCGGTTCTCACCGCCACCGCCCTGCACTGGCTGCACACCGAACCGCTCACCGCGCTCTACCGGCGGATCGGCGGACTCGTCAGGGACGGCGGCGTGTTCATGAACGCCGACCACATGATCGACACCGAGACGCCCCGCATCAACGCGGCCGAGCGCGCCCACCGGCACGTGGCCATGGACCGTGCCAAGGCCGCGGGCGCTCTCGACTGGGCGGACTGGTGGGCCCTGGCCGCGAAGGACCCGGTCCTCGCCGGGCCGACCGCCGAGCGGTACACGATCTACGGCGAGCACGCGGACGGCGACATGCCTTCCGTGCGGTGGCACGTCGACACCCTGCGCGAGGCGGGGTTCGGCGAGGCACGAGCCGTCTGGGCGTCCCCGTCGGACAGCCTGGTGCTCGCCGTGAAGTAGCGGCGGACGCAGTGGCAGCGAGCGCAAAGAAGGGGCGGCGCGGACCTGGTCCGTACCGCCCCTTCCCGTGTGCTCCTACAGCACCTTCGACAGGAACGACTTCGTCCGGTCGTGCTGCGGGTTCGTCAGTACGTCACGCGGGTGGCCCGACTCGACCACCACACCGTCGTCCATGAAGACCAGCGCATCGCCGACCTCACGGGCGAAGCCCATCTCATGGGTCACGACGACCATCGTCATGCCGTCCTCCGCGAGACCGCGCATGACGTCCAGGACATCGCCCACCAGCTCCGGGTCGAGCGCCGACGTCGGCTCGTCGAAGAGCATCAGCTTCGGCTCCATGGCCAGGGCGCGGGCGATGGCCACCCGCTGCTGCTGGCCGCCGGAGAGCTGGGAGGGGTAGTTCTTCGCCTTGTCGGCCAGGCCCACCCGGTCCAGCAGCCGTTCGGCCCGGGCCCTCGCCACGGCCTTCGGCTCGCGCTTGACCTGGACCGGGGCCTCCATGACGTTCTCGATCGCCGTCATGTGGGGGAAGAGGTTGAAACGCTGGAAGACCATGCCGATGTCCCGGCGCTTCAGCGCGACTTCGCTGTCCTTGAGCTCGTAGAGCTTGTCGCCCTTCTGGCGGTAGCCCACCAGGTTGCCGTCGACGTACAGCCGGCCGGCGCTGATCTGCTCCAGGTGGTTGATGCACCGCAGGAAGGTCGACTTGCCGGAACCGGACGGGCCGATCAGACAGAAGACCTCACGCGGGGCGACCTCCAGGTCGATGCCCTTGAGGATGTGCGCGGCGCCGAAGGACTTGTGGACGCCCTCGGCCTTCACCATGGCGGTCATGCCATGCCTCCCTTCGGGCGGCCCAGGGACAGCAGATTGGCCCTGACCTTCTGCAGCGGGGTGGGCGGCAGGCTGCGGCTCGACCCGCGTGCGTAGTGCCGCTCCAGGTAGAACTGGCCGATGCTCAGCACCGACGTCATGATCAAATACCAGGCCGCGGCCAGGAAGTACATCTCGACCGGGGCTCCGGACGACTGCCCGATGTCCTGGGCGTACTTGAACAGTTCGTAGAACTGCACGGCCGCCACCAGCGACGTCGTCTTGAGCATGTTGATGACTTCGTTGCCCGTCGGCGGCACGATCACCCGCATCGCCTGCGGGATCACGACGCGCCGCAGGGTCTTGCCGTGACTCATGCCCAGCGCGTGCGAGGCCTCCGTCTGGCCCTCGTCGACCGAGAGCAGACCGGCACGGCAGATCTCCGCCATGTAGGCGGCCTCGTTGAGGCCCAGGCCGAGCAGCGCCGTCAGCAGCGGCGTCATGAAGCTCGACCAGTAGTCCTTGTAGATCGGCATGAGGTTGATGTACTCGAAGACCAGGCCCAGGTTGAACCAGACGAACAGCTGGACCAGGACCGGGGTGCCGCGGAAGAACCAGATGTAGAACCACGCGATCGACGAGGTCACCGGGTTCTTCGACAGCCGCATGACGGCCAGCAGGACGCCGCCGACGACGCCGATCACCATCGACAGAGCGGTCAGCAGCAGGGTCTGGCCGACGCCCTTGATGATGCGGTCGTCGAAGAAGTAGTCGGGGACCGCGCCCCAGTTGATCCTGCCCTGGCTGAACGCGTAGACGATCGCGGCGAGTGCGGCGATGGCGATGACGGCCGAGACATACCGGCCGTAGTGCCGTACCGGAATGGCCCTGATCGCCTGCGGTCCGGTGGGCGGGGCGGGGGGCGCGGCCGGATTGTCGGCCGGGCCCGTCTTCTGGATGTCAGTCACAGGAGAAACCTTTCAGCGCCGAGCCTTCTCAGGATCCGCCGTTCACTTTGGCCTCGGTGACCGCGCCGGCCTCCACACCCCACTTGGCGACGATCTTCCCGTACTCGCCGTTCTTGATGATCGCCTCCAGGGCCGCCTGGACGGCCTTGGTCAGCTGGTCGTTGCCCTTGGCGACGGCGATGCCGTAGGGGGCGGCCTCGACCTGCTCGCCGACGATCTCGAAGTCCTTGCCGCCGCCCGAGGTCTTCACCGCGTACGCGGCCACCGGGAAGTCGGAGGAGACGGCGTCGGCGCCACCGCTGCGCAGCCGGGTCTGGGCCTCCAGGTCGTTGTCGAACGTCTCCATGGCGATCTTCTTGCCGCCCGTGCACTTCTTCGACTCGGACTTGGCGAGTTCGTGCGAGACGGTGCCGCGCTGGACGGCGATCTTCTTGCCGCAGAGGTCGGCCCAGGTCTTGATCCCCTGGTCGTCGCCCTTCCTGGTGTAGATCGAGACACCGGCCGTGAAGTAGTCGACGAAGTCGACCCCCTCGCCGACCTTCTTCTTGGTGTCGGAGTCGATGCCCTCCTGGCGGTCCTTGGTGTCGGTCATCGCCGACATCGCCAGGTCGTAGCGCTTGGAGCGCAGGCCGGTGATCAGCGTGTCGAACGTGCCGTTCTCGAACTGGAACGTCACGCCGAGTTCCTTGCCGAGCGCGGCACCGAGATCGGGGTCGATGCCGACCGTCTTGCCCGACTTGTCCTTGAACTCGACCGGCGGGTACGCGATGTCGGAGCCGACCTTGATGACGCCCTTGGCCTTGATCTCCGGCGGCAGGAGATCGGCGGCCGCGGAGCTCTTCGTCGAGCCGGAGCTGTTGTTCCCGCTCTTGGTCTGGTCGCCGCAGGCGGTCAGCAGCATGGTGCCGGCGACCGCGATGGCGCCGACCGCTGCAATCCGGGACTTCGCGGCCGTACGACGAGTGGTGCTTGCGGTCATGATCGGGTTCCTCCGGCAGACGAGGGTGGTGGTGCGAGGCGGTGCGGACACCCGACGCCGGATGCCGCCGCCCTGTGCGATTACGGCATCTTGCCATTCGGACTGGTCCATTCAGGGGGCCAGTCATGTCAAAATCGGGTAACGGGCGATCCCCGAACCCCAGGGGCCGGTACACCAGGGCTGGACCATCTGCGGGGTTTTCATCTTTGCGCCGGAGGATCTGCGGTGCGTCTCGACAGGTGGACATTTTTCGCCGCTTGGTCGACTTGTCCAGGTATTCGACTATGAGTCACGTCACCGCGCCGATTTGGACTCGTCCGTAATGCGGTCCGTCCGGTAAGAAAGACCTTTACACCCCTCATCCGGGGCTCAGGGCGCGTGTGCGGCGCGCCCGCGCGTATGTATCTCTCCCTGCCGGGGCGGGCCAACCGCCGGGCGCAGGGGACGTACGCGGTGCCCGCCCACCCCTCCTCAACCAGGAGTGGCCACCCTCAAACGATGAAGACTTAAGGGGTCAACACCATGGCAGCGGAGATCGTCAATCCTCGCAGCGACAGCACCACTGACAGCACCACAGAAACCACCACCGATGCGCCGTTCGACCCGGCCTTCGCACTCCACCGCGGCGGCAAGATGGCTGTGCAAGCCACCGTGCCCGTCCGTGACAAGGACGACCTGTCCCTCGCGTACACGCCCGGCGTCGCCAAGGTGTGCAGCGCCATCGCCGAGAATCCCGAGCTGGTCCACGACTACACCTGGAAGTCGCAGGTCGTCGCCGTCGTGACGGACGGCACCGCGGTGCTCGGCCTCGGTGACATCGGACCCGAGGCGTCCCTCCCGGTGATGGAGGGCAAGGCGATCCTGTTCAAGCAGTTCGGCGGCGTCGACGCGGTGCCGATCGCGCTCGCGACCACCGACGCGGACGAGATCGTCGAGACGGTCGTCCGGCTTGCGCCGTCCTTCGGCGGCGTGAACCTGGAGGACATCTCGGCGCCGCGCTGCTTCGAGATCGAGCGCAAGCTCCAGGAGCGGCTCGACATCCCGGTCTTCCATGACGACCAGCACGGCACCGCCGTCGTGACGCTCGCGGCCCTGCGCAACGCCGCGAAGCTGTCCGGCCGGAGCCTCGGTGACCTGCGCGCGGTGATTTCCGGCGCCGGTGCGGCCGGGGTCGCCATCGCCAAGTTCCTGCTGGAGGCGGGGCTCGGCGATGTCGCAGTGGCCGACCGCAAGGGCATCGTCAGCCGGGACCGCAAGGACCTGACTGACGTCAAGCGCGAGCTGGCCGAACTCACCAACCGGGCCGGGATCTCCGGTTCGCTGGAGAGCGCGCTGGCCGGTGCGGACGTCTTCATCGGCGTCTCCGGCGGTACGGTGCCCGAGGCGGCCGTCGCGTCGATGGCGCCCGGTGCGTTCGTCTTCGCCATGGCCAACCCGAACCCCGAGGTCCACCCCGACGTCGCGCACAAGTACGCGGCCGTCGTGGCGACCGGGCGGTCGGACTACCCGAACCAGATCAACAACGTGCTGGCCTTCCCCGGCATCTTCGCGGGCGCCCTCCAGGTCCGGGCCTCCCGGATCACCGAAGGCATGAAGATCGCCGCGGCGAACGCGCTGGCGGATGTGGTGGGCGATGAGCTCGCGGCGGACTACGTGATTCCGTCGCCGTTCGACGAGCGGGTCGCACCTGCGGTGACTGCCGCTGTGGCCGCGGCGGCGCGGGCGGAGGGCGTGGCCCGGCGCTGAGGTTCGGGGCGGGGCGGGGTACGAATGCCCGGGTGCGGGGTGTGTGCCCGCGGGTGATCCGGTCGCGGGGTGCGCCTGCGGCGGGCCTGTTCCCTTCCCCGCCCCTTTTCAACCGGGGCGCTGCCCCCGACCCCGATCCTTCCGGGTCGGGGGCAGCGCCCCCGACCTCCGGTCCTCAGGCCGCCGGAGGGGCTGATTCCTTCACGGTGCGCGTCACACCCGTGGCCGGTTACGCCGGTCCGCGCCCCGGCCTATCGTCGAGGCCATGTTCGCCGCCTACGCATCCCGTATCGACCGCGACCAGCCCCTGAACGGCCTTGAGCTGGGTGAGCGCCCCACCCCCGAGGCGCGTCCCGGCTGGACCACCGTCAGCGTCCGGGCCGCCTCACTCAACCACCACGACCTCTGGTCCCTGCGCGGTGTCGGCCTCGCCGAGGACAAACTGCCGATGATTCTCGGCTGCGACGCCGCCGGGATCGACGAGGACGGCAACGAGGTCGTCCTGCATTCAGTCATCGGGCAGACCGGGCACGGCGTCGGCCCGAAGGAACCCCGGTCCATCCTCACCGAGCGCTACCAGGGCACCTTCGCCGAGCAGGTCACCGTCCCCAGCTGGAATGTGCTGTCCAAGCCGAAGGAGCTCACCTTCGAGCAGGCCGCCTGCCTGCCGACCGCCTGGCTCACCGCGTACCGGATGCTCTTCACCAACGCCGGGGTGCGCCCGGGTGATTCGGTCCTCGTCCAGGGCGCGGGCGGCGGCGTCGCCACCGCCGCGATCGTGCTCGGCCGGGCCGCCGGGCTGCGGATCCACGCCACCAGCCGCGACGAGGCCAAGCGCAAGCGCGCCGTGGAACTCGGCGCGATCGAGGCGTACGAGCCCGGCGCGCGGCTGCCGGAGCGCGTCGACGCGGTCATCGAGACCGTCGGCGCCGCCACCTGGTCGCACTCGGTGAAGTCACTGCGCCCCGGCGGCACGCTCGTCATCTCCGGTGCGACCAGCGGTGACCAGCCCTCGCACGCCGAGCTGACCCGGATCTTCTTCCTGGAACTGAAGGTCGTCGGCTCGACCATGGGGTCCAAGGACGAGCTGGAGGACCTGCTGGCGTTCTGCGCGACGACCGGCGTACGGCCCGTCATCGACGAGGTGCTGCCGCTGGACCGGGCCCGCGAGGGGTTCGAACGGCTGGCCGCGGGCGACCAGTTCGGGAAGATCGTGCTCACCTGCTCCTGAGGACGGGGACGGGGCGGTGGCGACACCGCCCCGTCCCGCGTTTGATACCCGAGAGTCGAGGGCCGGTGAGCCGGGGCGGGGCCCCGGTTCACTTCTCCGCGCCGTCGTCCTTCCTCAGCAGCGCCCCGATGTGGGCCGCCGCCGTGGACAGATGGCGGCGGGCCTCCGTCAGTTGCTCCTCCGTGACGCCCCGGTCCCGGGCCGCGTCGCGAATGTCGTCGCGGAAGCGGTCGAGCAGGCGGTCCAGGTCGCGGGCCGGGTCTTCGGTGCGGGCGGTGTCCTTGCCCCATTCCGGGTCGGCATCGGCGGGCTCCGGCTTGACGTACGGGGGCCAACTGCCCGTCCTGGCGAAGTTGCCGAGCTGGCCGGTGAGCTCGGCCAGCCCGTCCCGTACCCCCGAGGGCCAGTCGCCCCGCGCGAAGTGCTCCTGGACCTGGCGGGCGGCGTTCTGCATCTGCTCGCGCGCCTTGTCCTGGGCCTCCTTGGCCTGCCGGCGGGCCTGCTGGGCGTCCTCGCGGGCGCGGCGGGACTCGTCCTTCGCCCGGCGGGCCTGCTCCTTCCACTCCTGTTTGGCCTTGCGCAGCTCCTCCTTCGCGGCCCGCCACGACTCCTTGTCGCCGAAGTCCGTGAAGTCGCCGAAGGGGAAGTCCCGGTCGCTCCGGCCGCCGGTGGAACCGGTGGGGGCCTGCCTGGTCTCGTGCGCCGCGGCCCGCATCTCGCTGCGCAGCTTCCCGGCGGCGCCGCGGACGTCGTCCCGGATCTCGGCGGCCAGTTCGGAGACGGATTCCCTGATCTCCAGTTCCAGATCGGCCAGCTCGCCCGTGCGGCCCGCCAGCTCGGCGCGGCCCGCGTCGGTGATCGAGTAGACCTTGCGGCCGCCCTCGGTGGCGTGGGTGACGAGGCCCTCGGCCTCCAGTTTGGCCAGGCGGGGATAGACCGTGCCCGCCGAGGGCGCGTACAGCCCCTGGAAGCGCTCCTCCAGGAGCCGGATCACCTCGTAGCCATGGCGAGGGGCCTCGTCGAGCAGCTTCAGCAGATAGAGGCGGAGGCGGCCGTGGGCGAATACGGGGGCCATGTCAGAGCACCTTTCCAGTCGGCTCGGCGTCGTACGCGTCGTCCTCGGCCGGTGGGCGGCGCAGCAGGGCGATCGAACCCGAGACGGTCGTCGCCCGCAGCTGCCCGGTCCCGGCGCCCAGCGTGCCGGTGATCTTTTTTGCCCCCCACTGGCCGCTGACCCGCAGATCCTCGAAGCCGTTGGAGACGGCGCCGCTCGTGGTGTTCGCCTCGACCGTCGCGTCCGCCGGGTGCGGCAGCCGGATGGCGACCTCGCCGGACACCGTGTTCAGCCGGATGTCCGTGGGCTTCCCGCTCGGGTCCAGATCCAGCACCATGTTCCCGCTGACCGAATCCGCCCGTACCGAGGCCCCGGCGCCGTCGACGACCGTCAGATCGCCCGAAACCGTCTGGAAGCGCAGCTCGCCGGTGACGGCCTGGGCCTCCACGCTGCCGGAGACCGTCTCGGCCCGGACCGGACCGGCGAGCCCGACGAGCGTGGAGTCGCCGGTGACGCCACGCACGTCCGTACGCCCCCGGATTCCGGACACGACAGCCCCGGCGCCGACCACGCCGACCTCCACCGCCGCCCCGGCGGGCACGGCGAGCGAGACGACCGCGCTGCGGTGCCAGCCCTTGAGGTCGAACCACTTGAGGAAGCCGTTCCAGGGCAGGCCCTCGTACGCGACCGTGAGGGTGCCGCCCTCCTGGGTCACGATCAGCGGCGGGCCCTCGATCGCGGAGACCTCCAGCCGGGCGGTCGGTTCATCGGTGCCGACGACATTGACCGCGCCCCCGACGATGCGCACATTGAGCGACGTCACGGGATCGTCGAAGGTCAGCTTCCGGGGCTCGTTGACGGCCCATGTCGATGCAGGCATGGATCTGACCTCCAGGGGAGCACGGAATGACACAACATATCGCGTCTCTTGCAGAACACGATATATCGCGGATCGGGGAAGTCAAGGGATGTCGTGGTGGCATTGCCGATGCGGGGAGGGTGAATGCGTCAGACATGAACAAATTGCCCTGGCGGTGAGGCGTGAACGCGACATCCCCCGCCGGGGCGCTGCTGCCGTGCCGTGCCGTGCCGTGCCGTGCCGTGCCGAACCCGAGACCGTACGGCCGGTGGCCTGTCTGTTGCGCGAACGGATGCTGCTCGCGCCCGCCGGAGACGAGTGGTGCGTGCTCGTGCCCGAGGGAAAGCCCTGGCGGGACGGTGGCTCCGGAGGTGCGGACGCGGAGCCGGTCGACCGGGTCGCGGCCGACTGGGCCGCCGGGCTCGCGGACGGTTCGACCTGGCCCGACCTCGCCGTGTGGTGGGACGGCGACCGGGGCGGTTGCGCGCTCGCGTCCGGTTTCCGCCGACCGGCCGGCTACGTGTGGCTCGCGGACGGCACCCCGGCCGGTGAGGACGAGGCGATGCGTACGTTCGCCGAGCGGCTCGGGCTCGACCCCGTACTGGACGTCCAGCCGCTCGACGAGCTGATCCGCCCGGACCCGGACGCCGATGCCCGCGTCCGGCTGCGCGGGCTGCTCGCGGTCCTCACCCGCATCGGACTGGCCCTCCCGCCCGGCCCGGAACCGGAGACGCCCGGCGGCCGTCTGTACGCGGCGGCCGACGAACGGCCCGAAGCGGAACCGGTCGTCTGGACCGGCTGGCGCGATGCGGTGTCGGGCCGGTCCGACCGGTCGTCCTCCTGCTCCTACTCGTCCTCGTCCTCGTCGTCGAGGCGGGCCAGCCAGGTGGCGAGGCGCTCGACCGGCACCTCGAAGTCGGGATTGAGATCGACGAACGTACGGAGCTGCTCGGCGAGCCACTCGAAAGTGACCTCTTCCTCGCCTCGCCGCTTCTCCAGCTCCTCGATACCGCGGTCGGTGAAGTACATGCGGAAAGCCTAATGCCTGGTGACAGCTCCACGAAGGCCGGGAGCGGGACCCCGGGCCGCGGTTCCCGGGAGCTGCGCGACCCCGCCGAGAACCGGCTCGCACCACGCCCGCGTCTTGCTCCATGTGTCTCGCATCGGCCGCGTACTGCCGTTAGCCTGCGGGTAGTTGGGGAACGGGGGGTTTCATGGGTGACAGCGGGGCCCGTATCACGCGCATCGAGATGCCGGACGGCACACCGGTCTGGGCGCGGATCTCCGGGGCGGAGGAGCTGGCGAAGCCCGCCCGGGGTCCGGCGTTCACGGACATCGGGTACGGGGACTTCGCCGAGCAGGTGCAGGCCCGGGTCGAGAGCCTGCAGGCCGTCGTGACCAGCGTCGCGCGCTCGCTCGCCGAGCCGCTGCGCGCGGTGCGGCCCGACGAGGTCAGCGTCGAATTCGGCATCGAGCTCACCGCGAAGGCGGGCAAGGTCGTCGGCCTCCTCGCCGACGGCGAGGCCAAGGGCGGCATCAAGGTCACCCTGACGTGGAACGGCGGGGGCCCGCCCGCCGACCCGCCGATTCCGGCGCAGAGCGGGGCGCGCGGGGCGGGACAGACAGCGCCGGATCACGGTTCCGGGGCGCGGGCCGCCGGCCACCGGGTGGGGTCGACGCCACCGCACCCCGCCCCGCACATGCCGCCCCCGCCCGCCTCGCCGCCCGTGCACCCGCCCGCACCCCCGACGCCACCGACGGCGCCTCAGGCGTCCCCGGGCGGCGCGTCCGCAGGCACTCCGGACACCGGCGCGTCCGCAAGGAATCCGGGCGCCGGGGCATCCACCGGCGCACCGGTGCGTCCGGACGGGGCCGGGCCCGGCGCCGGAAGCGGGTCATGACGCAGCCGCCGGGCAGGGGCGCAGGAGGCGGCTCGGAGGGTGCGCACCGTGCGCTGGTGGGCCTCGTGATGGCGGCGACCGTGCGCATCCATCGGCCGGAGCCCGGGTATGCCCCGGACGGATCCGACAGAGGTTTTCTGGGGAGCGGCTTCTTCATCGCCCCGAGCTGGGTCCTCACGTGCGCGCACGTGGCGATGGAGGGGGAGGGGCGGCACGTGAACGTGGTCTTCAAGCCGGATCCCGGAAGCGCCGAGACCGCGGTCGAGGGCGCCGTGGTCGCCGCCCTGCCCGAGAGCCGGCCCGGCGCGTCCGGGGCGGGCGGCTGGCCCGCGCCCGACCTCGCGCTCATCCGGCTGCTGCGGCCCGTCGCGCACCCCTGTGTGTACGTCACCGAGCGCCCGGCGGGAATGTTCGGCGGCGGCTCGGTCCTCTACGCCGGCTGGACCGACGGCGGGTCGGGGCAGCTGACCCGGTTCAGCGGGCGGTGCCAGGTGATGGGCACCTTCGGCGACTGGGCCGAGGACGACGAGCAGATGCGGCTCGACGGCGACCGGATGTACCCCGGCCTGTCCGGCGGCCCCGTGGTGGATCTGGCCCGTGGCGAGGTCGTCGGCGTACTCAAGTCGCGTTCCGACGGCGCGACCGGCGGGACTTCGATCGGCGTCGAGCGGCTGCGTACGCTGCCCGTGCCGCCCGGTGCGGTCTCCGCCGAGTCCGACGACCCCTACCAGGCGGTGTTCCACGCCCACGACCGCTACCACGCCGACCGGCACATCAGCTCTGTCGGCACGGAGCGGACCTGGGCCGATGTCCAGCGTGAACTGGGTGCCGGAGCAGGGCTCGCCCTCAGCCCCCAGCAACGGGTCGACCTGCTCGGCCGGCTCGCCGAACTCCCGCCCCCGCTCAGCACCCGCAGCCTCCTCGGCCTCCTGGACCGGCTGCCCGACACCCACCCGAGCGAGCACCACGCCGCCCCGCGCGGCTGGCGCGACGGCCTGGGGGCGCTGTACGACGCCCCCGGCGGCGACGGCGCGCTGGAACTGATCCTGCGCTACTGCATGAGTGCCATCTCCGCCGAACGTCCCTACATCCTGCCGTCCGCCCAGGACGCCGAGGCGGCCCTGTGGGACTGGGTGAAGCGGATCGCGGAGGAGCGGCTCTCCCGCAAGTTCCGGCACGAGCTCGCCGGGCTCCGGTACAACGACCGGCACGCCCCCGGCCGCGAACACGTGCGCACCCCGGCGCCGACGCTCGAACCCGCCAGGACCCGAAGCGCCCCGTTCGTCCTGCTGGAGCTGGAGCCGCGCGGCTGGGAACCGGACCGCTACGACTGGCGGATCGGCGTCGATCGGCACGCCGGGGACGTCCTGCCCGTCGCCGAGGACAGCCGGGGCACCGCACTGGAAGCCCTCCCCGCCCGGCTCGCGGGCCCGTTGGCGGAGGCGTTCCGGCGGTGCGACGAACCCGACAGCCCCGCCGTGCTCCAAGTCGTCGTGGACCGGAGCCTCATGGACCTGGAGGTCGACACATGGCGGGTGCCGCCCGACGGGCGGCCGCTCGGGGTGCTGCGCCCCGTGGTCATCCGCTGCCCGGACCGCGGTCGGCTCCTGGCCGACGACGGGAGCGACGAGCGCGAGGCACGCTGGAACCGGACCGTGTCCGCCGCGATGCGGGCCGCCGTCGTCGATTGCGAGGACGGAATGCGGGTACCCGTACCGGTGGTGGAGGAACTGCGCGGACTGGCGTACGAGACCGTCCCGGTGCTCTGCCGTCATGGCGACCGGGCCCATCCGGAGGCCGCGGCCGGTCTCGGGCGGGTGCTCGACGCCGGTTTCGGAGTGGCCCTGTGGCGGCGCCGGGCGGCCGAACCGGCCGCGGTCTGCACGGAATTCCACCGGAGCGCCGCCCGATCCGTCATCGAGGCCGGCACGGCCGATCAGCTGCCGCGGAAGATCCATCGGCTGCGGCAGGGGGTGCACGCGGGGCGTGCGGAGATGTTCTGGTCGGAGGGCGTCGCCCTGCTGTACCAAAATCCACATCATCCACTGCCCGGCTCCGGCGACGATTTCTTGGAGGCGCCGTGAACGCCCGGGTCGGCCGGCCCCTTACGGGGCATACGGTGGATCGCTACCGTGATGCACGTTCGACTGCTGCCCCTGGCGGACGAGTGACGACGAGGAACACGCTATGAGTGAACCCAGCGAGTGGCTCATCTACCGAGGGGCCGGCGAGCCGCACGAAGGCATCGAGCAGTTGCCACCCCCGCCGCCCTGGCGGGATTTCGCGGGCCGCGGCGCCCCGGCCCCCGGCGAGCAGGACGGGGACGGATCCGCCGACCGCCGTCTCGGCGGCTACCGGCACATCGCCGAACTCCACCGGCCGGGTGCCGAAGAGCTCGAAATGATCAATGCCGCGCTCTATCTGCGGCGTCCGCTGCTGGTCACCGGCAGCCCCGGCGCCGGAAAGAGCACGCTGGCGCACTCCGTCGCCCACGAGCTCGGGCTCGGCCGGGTCCTGCGCTGGCCGATCGTCAGCCGCTCGGAGCTCCAGGACGGCCTCTACCACTACGACGCGATCGCCCGGCTCCAGGACGTGCAGATCGCCGCGCACGGCGCGGTGGCCGGGGCGACCGGCGCCGAATCCGCGGAGAGCGTCGGCAGTTACATCCGGCTCGGGCCGCTCGGCACCGCGCTGCTGCCCTCGGACCGGCCGCGCGTCCTGCTCATCGACGAGCTCGACAAGAGCGACATCGATCTGCCGAACGACCTGCTCAATGTGCTGGAGGAGGGCGAGTTCGGCATTCCCGAGCTGGAGCGGATCGCCGACCGGCTGCCCGACGGAGAGGCGCAGGTCCTCGACGACGACGGCAACAAGGTGAAGGTGAGGGGCGGCCGGGTGCAGTGCCGGGCCTTCCCGTTCGTGGTGCTCACCAGCAACGGTGAGCGGGACTTCCCGGCGCCCCTGATGCGCCGCTGCATCCACCTGGAGCTCGGACGCCCCGACCACCAGCGGCTCGCGACCTTCGTCCGCGCCCACCTCGGTGACGAGGCGGCGCGCTCCGGGGACGATCTCATCGCCCACTTCCTGGAACGCTCCCGGAGCGAACTCCTCGCCACCGACCAGCTGTTGAACGCGATCTACCTCACCGACGCCGCCGCCCCGGCCGGCCGCGACCGCCTCGCCGACCTGCTCATCCAGCGACTCGACCGGCCGAGGTGATGCGCTGATGTCCAGGGGCGCGCCACGCCACGGACCGGACGAGGAAGGCGGCCACGACAGCGGCGCGGGCGAGGCTCCGGAGCCTCGCGACCACGACGTCCTGGACGGGGGCGGTACGTCGCGCGAGGCACCGGCGGCGGGAGGCGCACCGCCGTACGACGGGGGCCTGCTGCCCGCGTTCGTCGCCCGGTTACGGGAGGCCGGGCTCGACCCCGACGTCGAGCAGCTCTGCGACGCCCTCTGGCTGGCCCGTTGGACCCGCGACCCCGACGCGCCGGACGACGAGAGCGACGTGACCGCGCCGCTGCCCGCCGACCCGGCCGGGGAGGGCCGGCCGGGCGGACGCCCCGCACCGCCGGAGGCCGGGGGCGACGAGGTCCCGGATCCCGCACCGGACGGCGACGACGCCGTGCGGAAGCAGGACCCCGGGGACGCGGACCGGCGGATCGCCCTCTACCCCGTACCCCGTACCGGGCCGTCCGGCGGCCCCCGCCAGGACGGCCCCGCAGGGCGCGGACGGAGCGCCGGCCGGGGCGGCCGGGCGCGCGCCCTCACCCTGGGCGTGCCCGCCGCCCCCGCCCTGCCCGCACCGCTCGAACTCCAGCGAGCCCTGCGCCCGTTGCAGCGCTATCGCCCGGCCGCACCGCCACTGCGCCGCACCCTCGACGAGACGGCGACCGCCGAGCTCAGCGCCCGGGCCGGCGGGATGATCATGCCGGTGTTCCGGGGCGCGTCCCGGGGCGAGGCGCTCCTGCAGTGCGTCATGGACGCCTCGTCCTCGATGCTGGTGTGGGACCGGATGTTCGGTGAACTCCAGCAGATCTTCGGTCAGTTGGGTGCCTTCCGGGATGTCCAGGTTCGCTATCTGCACCAAGGGCCCGACGGTGCGGCGGCGGTGAGCCGCAGCCGGGATCCGGCCGCCGCGCCGCTGAACTCCGCGGACCGGCTGAGCGATCCGACCGGCCGGCGCGTCACCGTCCTGATCAGCGACTGCGCCGGTCCGCTCTGGCACAGCGGCCGGGCCCACCGGCTGCTGCACCAGCTGGCCGGGCAGGCCCCGGCCGCCGTGCTCCAGCCCCTGCCGCAGCGGATGTGGAACCGGACCAGGCTGCCGGTGACCTACGGTTCGCTGTCCCGGGGCGAGGGGCCCGGCGGAGCCGCTGTACTGAAGGTCACGGAGCACGCCGGAGCGGGGCCCGCCGTGCACCCGGGCGCGCTCGCGATCCCCGTACTCCCGCCGGTGGAAGGCGCGTTGGCGGCCTGGGCGAGACTGCTCTCCGGCACCGGTGCGGGGCAGATCTCCGGCGCCGTCGGCTGGGTACGGGCCGATCAGCCGGCAGCGGCCGCGCAGCGCCCCGGCGACGGGCTGTCCTCGCTCCAGCTGGTCAGCCGCTTCCGTTCGGCGGCCTCCCCGGCCGCCGGACAACTGGCCGTCTACCTCGCGGCAGCCCCGCTGTACCTGCCGGTGATGCAGCTGGTGCAGCGCACGATGCTGCCGAACTCCGGACCGTCCGAACTCGCCGAGGTGCTGCTGAGCGGACTGCTGACACGGAGCAGGAGCCAGGACGGGAGCGGTACCGGCGAGGACGGCGGTCAGTGGTACGAGTTCGCGCCCGGTGTCCGCGAGGCGCTGCTCGGTCCGCTGGGCCGCGACGAGGCACTGCTCGTACTCAAACACTGTTCGCAGTACATCGAGCAGCGGTTCGGGAAGGGCGGGCCGAATTTCCCGGCCCTGGCCTTCGCCCAGCTCGGCGAGGGCCGGTACGGGCCGTCGCGGATCACCCCCACCCCGGACTCTCTGGCGAACGGCTCGCCCGACGAGGACATCGAAGAGAGCGACGAGAACGGGGAGAGCGGCGCAAGCGGCGGGCCGCGCGTCCCTCACCCCTTCGCCGAGGTCGCGGTCCGCGTACTGGAGCGATTCATGCCCATGCCCGAGCAGTTCGTCATCCAGGCCGACCGGGACGGCCACCGCAGCCCCGTCCAGACCCCGAACGCGGCGGTGGAGAGCGCCCGCGTCCTGCTGCGGCACTTCGAATCGGACAACATGGTGCAGTACCTGATGGACGCCGTGCAGTTGCTGCGGGGCGCCACCGAGCGCGAGGAGCAGCCGGACGCCGACCCCGAGCTGTGGGCGGAGTACTCGCGCTGCGTCCTGCGACTGTGGGAGGTCCAGGGCGATGCCGAACTGCTCCGCGAGGCCGAGTACGCCGCCGAACGGGCCGCCGCGCACCCCGGCGCGGTACGCGAACGGGCCGTACTGGCAAAGGTGTTGCATGCCGCAGCCGACGACCGTCGGCGCCGCGGCGACCGGCGCGGCGCACTGGAACTGCTCCGCCGCGCCGACCGCGAGTACACGGCCGCCTGCTCGGACCCGGGTCTGGAACCCGCCGAAGCCCTCCGGCTCACGCTGGAGCGGGTCCGGGCCCTGGAGGCGCAGTGGCGGCTCGACGGCGACACCGTCCTGCTCCAGGCCGCGTGCGGCATGCTGGAGGCATTCGCCGACGTCTGGCCCGACCAGGAGAACCGCCCCACCGCCCTGCCGCTGGCGCACGGCCGTACGCTCCTGAAACTGGCCGGCGCCACCGTCGACGCCGAACAGTCCCGCGTCTACGCCCGCCAAGCGGCGCGCTCCTTGCGTACCGCGTT
The DNA here is from genome assembly GCF_055635345.1 of Streptomyces sp. NPDC111516. Lineage (NCBI taxonomy): Bacteria > Bacillati > Actinomycetota > Actinomycetes > Kitasatosporales > Streptomycetaceae > Streptomyces > Streptomyces sp. NPDC111516. The sequence continues at coordinate 413,400 of NZ_JBVKBV010000002.1, forward strand.
CGAACAGGGCGGCGGCCGGCACACCATGGGCACCGAGGTGCGCATCCTGCTGGACCTCGTGGACGCCCTGCTCGGTTCCGGCGACGAGCCCGACGAGGCGGGCGCCCTGATCGAGCAGGCGCTGGAGACCGTACGGGAACAGCGGCTGCGCGCCTCGCTCCAGACCCGGGCCGCCCGGGTCCGTATCGCCCGCTACGAGCACACCGGAAATCCGGACGAACTGGTGGCGGCGGCCGACTGGTTCGCCCGCGCCGCGCGCGGCGTCCCGCGCGACTCGCAGGCCCACGCCGATCTGCTCGCCGAGTGGGGCGGCACCCTGCTGCGCCGCGCCCAACTGCCCGACGGGCGCGCGCACATCGGTGCCGCGGTACGGGTGCTGCGCGACTGCCGTACGGAGACGGCGGCGGGCGGCAGGCGCCAGGCCGAGCGGCTGCTGATGCTGGGCCGGGCACTGATGCTGCGGCACCGGGCCACCGACGACCGGGTCGACCTGCGGGAGGCCGAGCACCTCTTCGGTCTCGCGGCCCAGGAGGCGACCGACCCGCTGACCGAGGCGCGCTGCTGGCTGGAACTGGGTCGCTCCCACCTCGACGCCTCCCGGGTGCTGCACCGTCCGGCCCGGCTCGACGAGGCGGCCGAGGCGTTCCGGGACGCGGCCGAGGCGGCCGGGACGGCGGAAGCGGAGCTGGACAGTCCGCAACAGGTTCATCAGGCCGTCGAGTTGGGTGCTACAGCCAACCATTGGCGGGGTATGACATACGAGAGGGCGGGCCGCCCCCGGGCCGCACGCGAGGCGTACCGGGCGGCCGTCCGGCAATGGAGAAAGCTGCCGGACGGCGGCGGCTCGGCGGGCGAGTCGACCGCCGAGCGGCTGGCGGAGCTGGAGCGCTGAGTTGCTCGAAGGAGAGCACCCGGCGGTGCGGTGCGGCCGGTGCGCGGGTGTCCCGCCGCCGTACGGCCGGCGGACGGCATACTTCACGAGGCGTAGGCCCGAGCGTGCGGGGCATCCGTACATGGGCGACCGGTGCGGGCGGGGTCCGTGCCGGCGCACAGGTCAGGACGCGGGCTGGACGGGGTGTGCTCAAGGGCGAGCACACCACGAGCACGATCGAGCACACCACGAGCACGATGCGGTGTTACGGGGAGGAACGATGAGCGAGACGGCACACAAGGGCATACCGGACGGCGGACCGTCCACTGGACCCGGCGCGCTGCCGGATCTGCTGGGACTCGATCTGGAGTCGCTGCGAACGCTGGACCATCCGGTGCTCGCCGAGGTGGTCGCGGATCTTCGGGGGCGGGCGGAGCAGCCGCGGGAGATGCTGTGGGGATTCACCAACGCCTTCTGAGGCCGCATGATTTCGGTCCGGGGCCCGGTTGAACAGGACATCATGGTGAGGGGCGGGTTTGCCGGTACGGCAGGCCAGGGATACTCGCCTCGGGACGGCGACGGGGGCCGTACCGTCGGATGTGAACGGCGCGGGGGTGCGGGAGTGTCTCGACAGGCGACGCCGAAACCGCTCCCGCGTGCTGAGGACGGCCGATTTCCGTTCTCCTTCGGGCAGTTCATCGTCAAGGTGCACGGCCGCTGCAATCTCGCCTGCCGTTACTGCTACCTCTACGAGGGCCCCGACCACACCTGGCGCGACCGTCCGGCCGCCGCCGCACCCGCTGTCCTCGACCGCACCGCGCACCGCATCGCCGAACACGCGGCGACCCACGGGCTGCGGGACGTCGCGCTCGTCCTGCACGGCGGCGAACCCCTCCTCGCGGGCGCCGACCGGCTGGCCGCCTTCGCCGACCGGGTGCGCGGCCTGACGCCCGAGGGCTGCACCGTCCACACCACCGTCCAGACCAACGCCACCCTCCTCACCGAGACCCGCGTCGCCACCCTCGCGCGGCACGGCATACGCATCGGCATCAGCCTCGACGGCGGCCGGCCCGCCCACAACAGCCGGCGCACCGACCACGCCGGACGCCCCTCCTGGCCCGCCGCCTCGCGCGGCGCCCGGCTCCTCGCCGACCGGCACCCCGACGCGTACGCGGGCATCCTCACCGTCGTCGATCCGGACACCGACCCGATCGAGATGTACGAGTCGCTGCTCGAACTGCACCCGCCGGCCCTGGACCTGCTGCTGCCGCACGGCAACTGGACGACCCCTCCACCGGGCCTGCAGCTCACCGGGCCCGGTCGCCCGACCCCGTACGGCGACTGGCTCACCACCGTGTTCGACCGCTGGTGGCAGGCCGGACGGCGGGAAACCCGGATCCGGCTCTTCGAGGAGTGCGTCGCCCTGCTGCTGGGCCTGCCCGGCGCCACCGAGTCCCTCGGCCTCGACCCGGTCAATGCGATCGTGATCGAGACGGACGGGGCGATCGAACAGGTCGACTCCCTCAAGTCCGCCTACGACACGGCCGCCGCTACCGGGCTCGACGTCTTCCACCACACCTTCGACGACGCCCTGCGCCACCCCGGCGTCGCCGCCCGTCGGGCAGGCGCCGACGCACTCGCCGCAGCGTGCCGTACCTGCCCGCTGCTGACCGTCTGCGGCGGCGGCCACTACGCACACCGCTACCGCGCAGAGAGCGGCTTCGCCAACCCGTCCGTCTACTGCGCAGACCTCGAACGGCTGGTACGCCATGTCGCCGCCCGGCTGTCCGACGCAACCGCAGGAGAACGCCGATGACCCCCCGACTCCCGGACCACATGCTGCGCCAGCTCGGCCGCACCGAGGGCGACGCCGACACCCTCCACGTCCTCGTACGCGATCAGGACACCCGCCGGCTCCTCCTGCTGCGGGCCCTGCTGGATGCGGCCGAGGCGGCCCCCACGGCCCTCTGCCCGCCCCGGGCGCTCGACCGCCTGCGCCAGGACTGGGCGCTGCTGGAGTCGGCCGAGCGCGCCGACCGGACCGCCGTACGCACCGTCCTGCTCCACCCCCTCGCCGGGCCCTGGGCGCAGCGCTGCCTGCGCGGCCTCTCCGGCTCCGGCTCCGCCACCGGTCCCGGACCCGAACTCCGCGCCGATCTCGACCACTTGGGTGCCCTGGCCGCCGCGGCCGCGATCCGTGCCGGAATCCCGTTCACGACCCGGCTCACCGCACGCGACGGACTCCTGTCCCTGCCCACCCTGGGCGCCCTGCGCACGGCATCCGAAACATCCGCAGCGGTCGTCATCGACTTCTCCGACAGCGAACTGACGCTACGTGAGGGTGGGGACGGGGCACCCCTCGTCGCACACACGCAGCCGGACGGGTCGACCGGCTCGGCCGACCCGCGCTGGCTGCAGGTGCTCACCCTGCCCGCCGTGCGGTCGGGCATCGGCCCCGTGCCCCTGGACGACGTCGATCCGTACCGCACCGACGGCAGCGGACTCCAGCCGCACGGACTGAGCGCCGCCACCCACATCGACGACCGCGAACGCAAGGCGTGGGCCGAGTCCTGGGCCGGCGTGGCACCACTGCTCGGCATCGGCGGCGAACACCGCCTCACCGAAGCGGCGGTCCTGCTGCGCTGCTTGGTCCCGCTCGGCCCGCCGCCCGGCTCCGGGCCCATCGGCGAGGGCGCGGCACATTGCAGCGGCACCAGGCGCGAGGCGTTCGGAGCCGTCCTCAGCAGCAAACCGGCCACCCCCGCCTACTTCGCCTCCACCCTCGTCCACGAACTCCAGCACACCAAACTGGCCGCGCTCGGCGCCCTCGTACCGCTGCACCACGAGGACCCGGAGCCACGCCACTTCGCACCGTGGCGCTCCGATCCCCGCCCCTTCGACGGTCTCCTCCAGGGCGCCTACTCGCACGTCGCGCTCGCCGACTACTGGCAGCGGTTCGCGCTCTCCGCGCGGCGCGTCACCCATCGCGACCTGGCCTGGGCCGAGCACGCCCGCTGCCGCGAACAGGTCGGGGCGGTCCTGCCCGTGCTGGCCGGATCGGCGGCACTGACCCGCGAAGGCCGGGTGCTGGTCAACGAGATGATCACGCTCTACCACCGTCTGGACGATTGCCCGCCTCCTACGGGGCACCTCGCGCGCGCGGAGGCGTACGTGGCCACCACCAAGGTGATATGGCAGCAGAGGAACGGCCCGCGGAGGCCATGAGAGACCCCGGGATTGTCCGCCGGAACGACCATGCTCCGGTGTATGTTGACAAGGCTCGAATCGAGGCAGGGAGACGGTTGAATGCCCGGAACGCGTAGGCAAGTTGGAGCAACCGGGGCGCAAACCGTCACCATCAGTTTCGCCGGTTTCAACCGGGCCTGGGCGACATGGATCGGTGACCGCCTGGAGCGGCGTGGGGTGACGGTCGTCCAGCAGCGCTGGGACCCGTCGGTGGAGGTCCCGCTGGAGGAGTCCCTGCGGGACCTGACGCTCTCCCGTGGCCGCGTCCTGGTGATCCTCAGCGACTGGTACTTCCAGCTCGGCCCGCGCAGCCACGACGAGTGGAACAGGGCGCTGCGCGAGGTTGTCGCCCCCGACCTCGACCGCTTCACCGCCGTCTGCGTCACCACGTCCGCGCTGCCCGGCGCCACGGCGGCCTTCGGCGCGGCCGACCTGACCAACGTCGGCGCCGAGGAGGCCGAGCGGCGGCTCCTGGTGCGCCTGGGCCTGCCCACCGACCCGCTGCCCGACCCCGTCGAGGCCAGGCCGGGGCCCCGGTATCCGGCCGACGTCCCCGAGGTGTGGGGCGGGGTGCCACGCCGCAACACCCGGTTCACCGGCCGCGAGGAGCTGCTCAGCAAGGCGTACCAGGCCCTCCAGGACGCCGGACCCGGTGCCGCGGTCGTGACCCTGCACGGCATGTCCGGCGTAGGGAAGACGCAGCTGGCGGCGGAGTACGTCTACCGGTTCGGTTCCGAGTACGACGTCGTGTGGTGGGTGCCCGCCGACCGCCGCGCCCTCTACCGCCAGAAGCTCGCCGAACTCGCCCCCGAACTGGGCCTGTCCACGGGTGCCGAGTACGGGGAGCGGCTGCGCGCGGTCCGGGACGCGCTGCGCCGCGGCGAACCGCACTCCCACTGGCTCCTGGTCCTGGACGGCGCGGACGAGCCCGAACACATCTGGGACCTGGTGCCGACCGGCCCGGGGCATGTGCTGATCACCTCCCGCAACCCGGAGTGGAGCGAGCACAACAGCAACCTCGTCGAGGTCCCCGTCTACGAGCGCGAGGAGTCGGTGGCCTTCATCCGCCGCCGCGCACCACGCCTGACCCCGAACGACGCCGACCAGCTCGCCGAGGCTCTGGAGGACCTCCCGCTCCTCCTCGACCAGACGGCGGGCTGGCTCAACGACTCCGACATGTCCGTCGAGGAGTACATCGAACTGCTCGAAGGCGGCATCGACCAGGACGTCGTCAAGGTCTCCGCCGACTTCCCGCTCGCCTTCCAGACCGCCTGGTCGATACTGCTGAACAAGCTCAAGGAGACCGTCCCGGAATCCGTCGACCTGCTGCGCCTGTGCAGCTTCTTCGCACCCGGCTCCATCCCCGTGCGGCTGCTGAGGGAAATGCCCCCCGGCGAACTGCCGGAACAGCTCTCCGGCCTGATGAACGACCCGCTGCTGTGGAACAAGGCGATCGGCCAGCTCCGCCAGTACTCCGTGGTCCGTCTGGAGTCACACGAGGTGGCCGGCGAGGAGGCCTCGTCCGGCGAATCGCTCTACATGCACCGCATGGTCCACCAGATCGTCGGCAAGGACATGCCGGAACGCGACCGGAACGAGTTCATCGACGTGGTCCGCAGGGCCCTCGTCGCCGCGGACCCCGGCCGCCCCAACGATACCCGGCTGTGGCCCGCCTACGCCGAGATCACCCCACACCTGAAGTGGGCCGACGTACTCAACAGCACCGACCCGGCCGTGCACACCCTGGTGCTCAACTGCCTGCGCTACATGTACCTCTCCGGCGAGTACCGGGCCGGCATCAAGCTGGGCGAACGCGCTATGAAGGCCTGGCGGGAACTCCTCGGCGAGGACCACCCCAGGGTCTGGGACCTCAGCTACAACTACGCGAACGTGCTGCGGGCCGTCGGCGACTACGCCGGCACGGAAGCCATCGAACGCGCCGCCGTCGACCACCTCCGCGCCGAGCGCGGCGCACGGGACCTGGAACACCTGCGCGCCGCCGGTGGCCTCGCCGCCGACCTGCGGGGCCTGGGGCGGTACGACGAGGCACTGGAGATGTCGACCTGGATCCTCGCGGCGTACCGCGAACTGCTGGGCGACCAGGACCCGCGCACGCTCAGCGCGCAGAACAACCTGGCCATGTCGCTCCGGCTGCTCGGCAGATACGAAGACTCCCTGGAGCTGAACCGGCGGACAATGGAGTCCAGGCGGCAGGTGTTGCGGCCACGCCACAGCTGGACGCTCTACTCCGAGACCCACTACGCCACCGACCTGCGTCTGCTCGGCCGCTACGGCGACGCCCTCTCGCTCCAGAACCAGAGCGTCCGGGTGCACCGGCTGGTCATGGGACCCGACAACCCGCAGGCCCTGCGCGCCGAACACAATCTCGCGCTCTGCCAGTACCGCTCGGGGGAGCGTGCCAAGGCCGCGGCCCTGTTCACCCGCGTTCTCGAACGAAGCGAGCGGGTGCTCGGCGAGAACGACCCGCTGACCATGATGTTCGCGGCCAGCCAGAGCTTCTTCGCCCGCGAGCACGCAGACATCGACCAGGCCAGGGCCATAAGCGAGAAGGTGGTCGACGGCTATGTGGACATGCTCGGCGAGGAGCACCCGTACGTGGCGGGAACCCGGGCCAACCATGCCCTGATCCTCCGCAACGTGGGCGAACGCGACCACGCGCACGCCGTGTTGGAGGAGGCGCTCGCGGACATGACGCGGGCTGTGGGCGAGCACCACCCCTGGACCCTGGGCTGCGCGGTGAACGCCTCGGCGCTGCGCAACTTGGTGGGCGACCCGGAATCCGCGTCCGCGCTGACGGACGCGGTCATCGCCCGGGCCACCGAGGTCCTCGGCCGGACCCACCCGCTGACCCTCTCCGCCCGGATCGCCCACGCCGCGGACCTGCGCGGCACCCGTGACCGCGAGCGCGCGGAGAAGGTCGAGCGGGAGGCTTTGGGCGACCTGGTCGCGACGCTGGGCGCCCAACATGTCCACACGGTGTCGGCCCGTTCCCGCAACCGTCCGTACTGGGACTTCGAGCCGCAGATGATCTGATTCGTTTCAGGAAAGCCACTCAATAAGTGAGTGACCGTCAGTATCCTTTCGGAATACGTCGGTCGCGATGCAACGGGGGAGCGGATGACGGTCATCGTCGGGTCCACGACACCGGGGGAGGACGACCCGATCCCGGTCGTCGTGGATGCCGAGGCCTTCACGACGGAACCGGCGCTGACCGGGGACGGCGAATCCTTCTACGGTTCCGGTGACACCAGGGGCGGCGCGGACGCTGCCCGGCGCGTCCTGAGCGGCGCCGGTGATCTGTACGGCGACGGGCTCGATCTGGCGCGACGCTGCGCCGCCCAGGCGATGCGCAGGCTCGGGGAACTCGGTGACGGAATGCGGCCCGACGAGATCGAACTCCAGGTCGGGATCACCTTCGAGGCCGGCATGGCGGCTGTGGTGAAGGCCGGAGCCGAGGCGCAGATCCAGGTCACCTTCCGCTGGCAGCCCGGCAACGAGGGGCAGGCCACTGCCACGGCGACACCCTCATGAGCGAGTCACTGTCCGTGGCCGCCGCCCCGGCGGCCCGGGTGCCGATCCTCCCGTACAGCCGGATCGTCGGGCAGGAGGAGCTCAAGCTGGCCCTGGAGCTCAACTTCGTCTCGCCGAGGATCGGCGGGGTGCTGATCGCCGGGCAGCGGGGCACCGCCAAATCCACCGTTGTCCGCGCCTTCGCGCTCATGTCCGGCGGCGAACTGCCCGTCACGCTGCCGATCAACGCGACCGACGACCGGGTTGTCGGCGGCTGGGAACTGGACTCGCTGATGCGGGGCGTGGCGAAGCCGCAACCCGGCCTGCTCGAAGAGGCCGACAGAAAGGGATTGCTGTACATCGACGAGGTCAACCTGCTGGACGACCACCTCGTCAACATCATCCTGGACGTCGTCTCCACCGGTGTGCTGTCCGTCCAGCGCGAGGGCATCGACATGGCCAGGCAACTGTCGTTCGGACTCGTCGGCACCATGAACCCCGAAGAGGGCAGCCTGCGGGCCCAACTGCTCGACCGCTTCGGCCTGATGGTGGCGGCGTCCGAGCTGGATCTCGCCGAGCGCAGGCGGATGATCACGACCGTGCTCACCTTCGAGGAGGAACTGGAGACCGAGGACTCCGCCTGGCTGCGCGCCGCACAGCACGAGGACGACACACTGCGTACCGCGCTCCTGGCGGCGAGGGACCGGCTCAAGGACGTCCGGCTCGACGAGAGCGTGAGCGGGCTCTGCGCCGAGGCGGCGGAACTGTTGGGCGCGATCGGGCAGCGCGGTGACCTCCTCGTGGCGAAGACCGCCCGTGCGCTGGCCGCACGGGACGGGCACCGGCAGGTCGAACCCGACCACGTCCGCCGTGTGCTGCCGCTGGCCCTGCGCCATCGCAGACCGGACTCCGCCCACGGCGCCGCCCTCACCTGGGGGCCGGACGAGGACGACCGCGTCAGCGCCCTCTTCGGCTGAGCCGCCGATGCCCGCATCCGTGCCACCGCCCGTGCCCGCCGCGGACGCCGACGAACTCCCCCGGCGGCTGCTCACCGCACTGGTCTGCGCCGCCGTCGAGCCGAAACTGTCCGGGGTGCTGCTGTTCGACCTTCCCGACGCGCACCTCGCCACCGTCGCCGCCGTGTGGGAACGGCTGCTCGCCGGTCCCACCGGCACACCCGTCCCCCGCACCGCCCTCACCGCCGCCACCACGGACGAGGACCTGTGGTTACGGCCCCGGGTGAGCCGTGGTCCGCACGGCATCGACTTCGCCCTGGACCCCGGACCGCTAACCGAACCCGTGCCCGGACCCTCCATCGTCATCGTTCCCGACCTCGCCAGGCTCAGCGTGCCGGGGAAGCGGGCAGCCATACAGCTCCTCGGCGCCGATGTCGCCACCGTCGAACAATCCGGGCTGAGACGCCGTTGGCGGCCGCAGGCCCGCTGGCTGGCCGTCTGCCGCACGGAGGACGTCCAGCGCGTCTCTCCGCACCTCCTGGACCGCTTCCCGCTCCGCCTCACCGTCCCGGGGCTGCGCACCCGACCGGGCGACGCCCCGCTCGGCCCCCTCCCGACCGCCTGGGCCACAGCCCTGGACCGGGCCCGTTCCACCGGCCCCAGGCCGCCCCTCCGGCCCGCCGCCGGTTTCGCGTCCCGAGTACTGGAACTCCTCGACGACCAGGACGGCACCGGGCAGCGCAGACCCCTCGCCCTCTCCCGGACCGCCCGCGCCCTGGCCCGGCTCGACGGTGCCGAACGGATCACGGCCGATCACGCCGAAGCGGCCGCCCGTCTCATCCGCCTGCGCAGCGTCCGGCGGCCGACCGTCGAGCCACCTTCCGAGTCCGGCACCATCGACACCGGCCGGGGCGCTCCCCGCATCGTCTCCGAACCACGGCCCGGCACCGACCCACGTCCGTCGCCCGGCACGCCCGTCCTGGAACCCGGGCCCGCCGAGCACATCGGGTCAGGACTCGCGGCCGGCCCCTGGCCGACCGCCGACACCCCGTACCCGGAAGACACCTCCGGACCGCCACCGGAGGACGCGGCCCTGCGCACCCCGGGCCGCCGCACCACCGGCCCCCGGGCCGCCCGCGGCCCCGTCGTCGGCGTACGCCCTGCCCGGGACCTGTGGGACCTCGCGGCGGTCCGCACGGCGATGGAGGCGGCCAAGTACCGGGCGGTACGGGAGCGGAGCGACCGTCTGGTGATCATGCCGCGCGATCTGCGCGGGTACGTCCGGGCACCGGAACCGGTCCGGATGCTCACCCTCGTCCTGGACCACACCTGCCGCGAGGACTGGGACTGGCACGCGGCACTCGACCCGTACCTGCAATGGGCCTATGTCACCCGCGCCCCGGTGCACGTGGTCGAAGTGGGCGGGCGCGGGGCACCGAACGAGGTACGGGCCGAGTCCTTCACCGCCCTGTCCACCCGCTCCCCGCGGATCACCGCGGCTCTGAACCGGCCGCCCGGCCGGGCCACCCCGCTCGCCCACGGACTGAATCTGGCCGAACAGACCCTGCGCCGGGCCTTCCAGCACCACCGCGCCGGCCTGGTGGAAGCGCTGCTCGTCGTGGTGACCGATGGGCGCGGCAACGTTCCGCTCGCCGCGAGCCGGCGCGGCGAGGCCGGACGCGGCGCCGTGGGCCGCACCGGCATCGACGACGCGCTCGCCGCGGCCGGCCGGATCAGCGGTATGGACCGGACCCGGCTGCACAGCCTGGTCGTCGACCCGGGGCGACAGCCGTACCCGGAGCTTCCGCACCTGCTGGCCGAGGCCCTCGACGGCAGAGTGGTCATGGGCAGGCCGGAGCACGAGGCGGCCGACCGTGGGCGGTGAATCCGCGGGGCTCCGCCGCCTGCTGGAGAACTCCGTGGCCACGGGGCGACGGCTGGCCAGGACCCCCGTACCGGCCGGGGTGCGCCCCGGACGGCGCGAACGGGGGCTCGGGCTCACGGAGGCCGATGCCGACAGCCGGCCCCCGCCGCACACCGCCCGGATCACGGTCGTCCCGCACCACGACTGCCACGGCGGCCCCCAGACGTTCGGGGTCAGCGCCTGGTGCGGCGGGGTGCCCCCGCTTCCGTACACCACCGGGCCGACCCAGCTGCGCCCCACCGGCATCGGCCTGGGCAACGCCCTGGGCGACGGCCCCGCCCCCTCCCAGCTGCTCCGCGACATCCGGCACTGGTCCCGGAACCAGCAGCGGCTCGCCGCCTGGATCAACCGGGCCCGCGCGGTGCACGGCGACGCGCTCCAGGTCACCATCCACGACGACACCGGCTACGAGATCCCCTGGGAGGCGTTCTGGCTGCCGGCCGATCCAGCGAACGGGCTGGGCGAGGGGCTGCTCGGAACCCTGGTCGCGGTCACGCGGTGGCTCACCATCCGCAGCACCGAACTGGTGCTGCCCGAAGCGTCCGTATCGGCCGCGGGCGACGTGCTCGGTTACTACTTCCACGACGCGAACGCGGCGCGCGTTCACCGCAGCGGGGTACGGCACATCCATGACATGCGGGCCGACATGGCGGTCTTCCAGGGGTACGCGCACCGCCCGCACGTGACGATCGACGGCTTTCTCGACGAGCTCGACGCCTGCCCGGCCGATCCCGTCGGCCTCGTCTACATGGCGGCCCACGGCACCTACGACGATCGGGTCGACGCGCTCACCCTCGCCGAGGTGACCTGGGCCGAGTACGACGACCGCCCGATGACGGTGCTCGACAAGGACCACTCGATGGTTTGTCTCAACGCCTGCCACTCGGCCAGGTTCGTCCGCAACACCGGGCTGGGGGAGACGGACCTGCGGGGTTTCACCGAACTTTTCCTCCGCAAGGGCGCCGGAGGCTGCGTCGTCGCGGCCGGACAGGTCGGCGACAGCGAGGCACGCGAACTCATCCGGCAACTGGTCGGCACCCTGGCTGCCGAACCCTGGCGGCCGGTCGCCGACTCGCTGCGCCTCTTCCGGGCCCGTGCGCTCGACGAGTTCGGCCCCTTGACGAACCTGCCGCGCGCCCGGCACGAAGGACGGTTGAACGTGGACGGACAGAGGCCCGTCCTGCGTCTGCTGTACAGCCTCATGTTCCAGTACTACGGGCATCCGCTCAGCACGCTCAGCCTGACCGGACCACGCCCCGACACGGCGATGAGCGGGGAAGGAGGCGCACCGTGAACGGCGACGATCCGACCCTGCTCATCGAACCCGTCGTCAGCCGGCCCCGCGAGGCCGAGGCGGGATGCGCCTATCTCGTCACCGTCGACCTGCGCGGTCCGCTCGGGCCGCAGGGCGAGGAGGACCCGGGGGCCTGGCCGTACCAGGACGAGGAGTTGACCTTCACCGTCGCACTGGACGGTGGCCGGCACTTCGTCTGCGAAGTGCTCGACGACCCCGCGCTCGTACTGCACCGTTACGGGGGTACGTACGGCCCGGCCCGGTTCGTCGTCACGGCGGGCCGGGCCACCGGGCCCGCCGAGCTGTGGCTGACCATCACCAACCAGTGGGGGACACCGGTCCGCAAGGCTGCTCTGCCCTGCCGGATCACGCAGTCGGCGGGGGACGGCTCGGGGCGGACCGCTCCGGTCGCCCGATACGTGCCCGCTCGGCCACCCGCCTCGGAGGAGTATGGACCCGAGGACCCGGCACTGTCCGGGTGGCCGGAGAGTGATGTGGCCGACGCGCTCTGGCCGGCACGCCAAGCGGGGGAGACGGAAGGGGCCGAGGAGACCGGGCAGGAGGAGGAGCAGACAGGGGCCACTGGAGACGGCGCGGAGGACGCCGGGGGCCTCGCGCCCGTTGAAGCGCTCGCGGTCCCGCGCACCACGCCCGGTCCGGTGGACCACGTCACCATCAGTTTCGCCGGTTTCAACCGGGCCTGGGCGGCGTGGATCGGGGACCGTCTGGAGCGGCGCGGGGTGACGGTGGTCCAGCAGCGCTGGGATCCGTCGGCGGAGGTTCCGCTGGAGGAGTCGCTGCGGCACCTGACGCTCACCCGCGGCCAGGTTTTGGCAATCCTCAGCGACTGGTACTTCCAGCTCGGCGAGCGCGGCCACGAGGAGTGGAACAGGGCGCTGCGCGAGGTCGTCGGCGCCGACCCCGATCGTTTCGCCGCCGTCTGCGTCACCACGTCCGCGCTGCCCGGCGCCACGGCGGCCTTCGGTGCGGCCGACCTGACCAACGTCGGTGCCGACGAGGCCGAGCGGCGGCTCCTGGTGCGCCTGGGCCTGCCCACCGACCCGCTGCCCGAGCCCGTCGGGGCCGGGCAGGGGCCCCGGTATCCGGCCGACACCCCCGAGGTGTGGGGCGGGGTGCCGCGCCGCAACACCCGGTTCACCGGCCGCGACGAGCTGCTCACCGCGACGTACGAGTCACTGCACGGGGCCCGGCCGGGCGCCGGGGTCGTGGCCCTGCACGGGATGCCGGGCGTGGGCAAGACGCAGCTGGCGGCGGAGTACGTCTACCGGTTCGGATCCGAGTACGACGTGGTGTGGTGGGTGCCTGCCGACCGCCGGTCCCTCTACCGCCAGAAGCTGGCCGAGCTGGCGTCCGGGCTGGGCCTGTCCACGGGCGCCGAGTACGGGGAGCGGCTGCGCGCGGTCCGGGACGCGCTGCGTCGCGGCGAACCGTACGCGCACTGGCTGCTGATCCTGGACGGCGCGGACGAGCCCGAGCACATCTGGGACCTGGTGCCGACCGGCCCCGGACATGTGCTGATCACCTCCCGCAACCCGGGATGGGGCGAGCACCACAGCAGCCTCGTCGAGGTCCCCGTCTACGAACGCGACGAGTCCGTCGCCTTCATCCGCCGCCGCGCACCGCGCCTGACCCCGTACGATTCCGGCCGGCTCGCCGAGGCCCTCGAGGACCTCCCGCTCCTCCTCGACCAGACGGCGGGCTGGCTCAACGACTCCGACATGTCCGTCGAGGAGTACATCGAGCTCCTCGAAGGCGGCATCGACCAGGACGTCGTCAAGGTCTCCGTCGACTTCCCGCTGACCTTCCGCACGGCCTGGTCGATACTGCTGAACAAGCTCAAGGAGACCGTCCCGGAATCCGTCGGTCTGCTGCGCCTGTGCAGCTTTTTTGCCCCCGATTCCATCCCCCTGCGACTGCTGCACGGGGTCGCCTGGGACACCGTCGGCGGCCTGGAGGCGTTCACGGACCCGGACCGGCTCGACCAGGCGGTCCAGCAACTGCTGCGCTACTCGGTCGTCAGACTGGAGACCGCGGTGCCCCCGGGCCGGGGGGCGGCGGACCCGCACAGGGCTCTCCACATGCACCGCATGATCCACCGCATGGTGCGGGGCGAACTGACGGCGGCCGACCGCGCGACCTGCGCCGTCGCGGCCCGTGGCGCGCTGGCCGCCGTCGACAGGGGGCGGCCCTCCGACGTTCGGACATGGACCACGTACGCTGCGCTCACCCCGCACCTGAAGTGGGCGGAGGTACTGGAGAGCACCGAATCCGCGGTGCAGGACCTCGTCCTCGACTGTCTGCGCTACATGTACCTCTCGGGCGAGTACGGCAGCGGCATCCGGCTCGCCGGACCGGCCAGGACCTCCTGGACGGCCCTGCTCGGTGATACCCACCCCCGGATCTGGGACCTCGGCCACCACTACGCAAATCTGCTCCGTGCCGTCGGCGACTACCGGACGAGCGAACGTCTGGAGCGTGCGGCGGCCGACTACCTCGGGGCCGAACGCGGCGAACACGACCTGGAACACCTGCGCGCCGTCGGCGGCCTCGCCGCCGACCTGCGGGGCCTCGGCCGGTACACCGAGGCGCTGCGGCTCTCCGTCTCGATCAGGGACCGCTACCTCACCCTCCTCGGCCAGGAGGACTACCGCACACTGAACGCGGACAACAACCTCGCGGTGTCGCTGCGGCTCCTCGGCCTGTACGGCGAGGCGCTGGAGCAGGACCGGCACACGCTGGACCTGCGGCGATCCGTGCTGGGCGGACAGGCCCCCGCCACCTTGTACTCGGAACTCAACTGCGCCATCGACCTGCGGCTGCTCGGACGCCACCGCGCAGCCGAGGAGGCCCTGGGGCAGACGGTCCGCCGGCATCTGGCGGCGATCGGCGCCAACAATCCGCAGACCTTGCGCGCCCAGCACAACCTCGCGCTGTGCCGGTACCTCGCGGGTGACCCGGCCGCCGCCCGGCCCGCACTTGCCCGGGTGCGGCGGGACTGTCTGCGGCTCCTCGGCGAGCACCACCCGCTCACCCTGCTGATCACGGCGAGTGCGGCCTGCGCGGAGCGGCGGGCGGGGGACCCGGACCGGGCATTGCTGCTGCACGAGCAGGTGGTGGCGGGGTACAGATCGATGCTGGGCCACGAACACCCGTATACCATCGGCGCGGAGGGGAATCTCGGGCTGATGCGCTGGGCGCTGGGGGAGCTGGACACCGCGAGCCAGGAGATCGAGCGGGCCCGCTCGATGATGGCCGGGGCGGTGGGCGAAGGACACCCCTGGGCGCTCGGTTGCGCGTTCAACGCGGTGATCGTCCGGACGCGCAGCGGGCGGACCGACGAGGCGCACGAGCTGGGCCGGGTGAACGGCCCGCGGACGACGGCGCTGCTGGGGGCGGACCACCCCCTCACCGCTGCCTACCGGCAGGCGGAGGACCCGGCACGTGCCGAGCGCCTGCACTTCTGGGACTTCGAACCCCTGATTGTCTGAAGGGTCTGCGTCCCGCCCGTACGCCGAAGGGCCCGCCCCCGCGATCGTCTCGCGGGGGCGGGCCCTTCGGCGTGCGTACAGCGACCGGTCAGGCGTCGAAGACCTCGGCGACCAGCTGAGCCTGCTCGGCCTGGTGGCGCTTGGCCGAGCCGACCGCCGGGGACGAGCTGTGCGGCCGCGAGATGCGGCGCAGGCGCTCACCGTGCGGGATGTCGGCGCCGACGGCCAGGTCCAGGTGGTCGATCAGGTTCAGGGCGATGAACGGCCAGGCGCCCTGGTTGGCCGGCTCCTCCTGGGTCCAGAGGTACTTCTCGGCGTTCGGGTACTTGGCGATCTCGGCCTGCAGCTCGGCACCCGGCAGCGGGTAGAGGCGCTCCAGACGGATGATCGCCGTGTCCGTGGCGCCGCGCTTCGTACGCTCGGCCTCCAGGTCGTAGTAGACCTTGCCGGCGCAGAACACGACCTTGCGGACGTCGTTCGCGTTCACCGAGTCGTCGCCGATCACCGGGCGGAAGCCGCCGGTGGTGAACTCCTCCACCTTCGACGCGGCCGCCTTGAGGCGGAGCATCGACTTCGGGGTGAAGACGATCAGCGGCTTGTGGTGCGGGTTGTGCACCTGCCACCGCAGGAGGTGGAAGTAGTTCGACGGCAGGGTCGGCATGGCGACCGTCATGTTGTTCTGCGCGCACAGCGTGAGGAAGCGCTCCGGACGGGCGGACGAGTGGTCCGGGCCCTGGCCCTCGTAGCCGTGCGGCAGCAGCAGCGTGACGCCGGAGGTCTGGCCCCACTTCTGCTCGGCCGAGGAGATGAACTCGTCGACGACTGTCTGTGCGCCGTTGACGAAGTCACCGAACTGGGCCTCCCAGATGACCAGCGACTCCGGACGGGCCAGCGAGTAGCCGTACTCGAAGCCCATCGCCGCGTACTCGCTGAGCAGCGAGTCGTAGACGTTGTAACGGGCCTGGTCGTCGGAGAGGTAGAGCAGCGGGGTGTAGTCCTCGCCGGTCACCTGGTCGACGAGGACCGCGTGCCGCTGGCCGAAGGTGCCGCGGCGGGTGTCCTGGCCGGCGAGCCGGACCGGGGTGCCCTCCATCAGCAGCGAACCGATGGCCAGGGTCTCGCCCATGCCCCAGTCGATCGTGCCGTTCTCCACCGAGGACGCGCGGCGCTGCATCTGCGGCATCAGGCGGGGGTGGACGGTGATCCGGTCGGGGATGTTGACCTGGGACTCCGCGATGACCTTCACGACCTCCTGGGAGACCGCGGTGGTCACGGCGACCGGGAACTCGGGCTGGACCTCGGGGGTGTGCGCCGGAGCGGGCAGCGAGGTGGCCTCACGGACCTCCGCGAAGACCTTCTCCAGCTGGCCCTGGAAGTCCTGGAGCGCCTGCTCGGCCTCTTCCAGCGTGATGTCGCCGCGACCGATGAGGGACTCGGTGTAGAGCTTGCGCACCGAGCGCTTCTTGTCGATCAGGGTGTACATCTGCGGGTTGGTGAACTCCGGGTTGTCGCCCTCGTTGTGACCGCGGCGGCGGTAGCAGATGAGGTCGATCACGACGTCCTTGTTGAACGCCTGCCGGAATTCGAAGGCGAGCCGGGCGACCCGGACGACGGCCTCGGGGTCGTCGCCGTTGACGTGGATGATCGGCGCCTCGATCATGCGCGCCACGTCCGTGGCGTACATCGAGGAGCGCGAGGACTCCGGGGCGGCGGTGAAGCCGACCTGGTTGTTGATCACCACGTGCACCGTGCCGCCGGTGCGGTAGCCGCGCAGCTGCGACATGTTGAGCGTCTCGGCGACGACGCCCTGGCCCGCGAAGGCCGCGTCGCCGTGGAGCGCGACGGGCAGGACGGTGAAGTCCGTGCCGCCCTTGTTGATGATGTCCTGCTTGGCGCGGGCGATGCCCTCCAGAACCGGGTCGACCGCCTCCAGGTGCGAGGGGTTGGCGGCCAGCGAGACCTTGATCTGCTCGCCGTCCAGACCGGTGAAGGTGCCCTCGGCGCCCAGGTGGTACTTCACGTCGCCGGAGCCGTGCATCGACCGGGGGTCGAGGTTGCCCTCGAACTCGCGGAAGATCTGCGCGTACGACTTGCCGACGATGTTCGCCAGCACGTTCAGCCGGCCACGGTGGGCCATGCCGATGACGACCTCGTCGAGGCGGGCCTCGGCGGCGGAGTCGATGACCGCGTCGAGCAGCGGGATGACGGACTCGCCGCCCTCCAGCGAGAACCGCTTCTGACCGACGTACTTGGTCTGCAGGAACGTCTCGAACGCCTCGGCGGCGTTCAGCCGGCGCAGGATGCGCAGCTGCTCCTCGCGCTCGGGCTGCTGGGCGCGCGGGCGCTCCACCCGGTCCTGGAGCCACTTGCGCTGCTTCGGGTCCTGGATGTGCATGAACTCGATGCCGGTGGTGCGGCAGTACGACTCACGCAGCACACCGAGGATGTCGCGGAGCTTCATCATCGACTTGCCGGCGAAACCGCCGACCGCGAAGTCCCGCTCCAGGTCCCACAGGGTGAGGCCGTGCTCGGTGATGTCCAGGTCGGGGTGCTTGCGCTGGCGGTACTCCAGCGGGTCGGTGTCGGCCATGACGTGGCCGCGGACCCGGTAGGAGTGGATCAGCTCGAAGACCCGCGCGGCCTTGGTCACGTCGCTGTCGTGCGAGGCGTCGATGTCCGTGAGCCAGCGGACCGGCTCGTACGGGATGCGCAGCGACTTGAAGATCTCGTCGTAGAACTCGTTCTCACCGAGCAGGAGCTGGGCGACGATCCGCAGGAACTCGCCGGAGGCGGCGCCCTGGATGACCCGGTGGTCGTACGTCGAGGTCAGCGTCATGACCTTGGAGATGCCCAGCTTGTTCAGGGTGTCCTGGGAGGTGCCCTGGAACTCGGCGGGGTAGTCCATCGCGCCGACGCCCATGATGAGGCCCTGGCCGGGCATCAGGCGGGGCACGGAGTGCACGGTGCCGATGCCGCCGGGGTTGGTCAGCGAGGCGGTGACTCCGGTGAAGTCGTCCATGCCGAGCTTGCCGTTGCGGGCGCGGCGGACGATGTCCTCGTAGGCCTGCCAGAACTCGAAGAAGTTGAGCGTCTCGGCCTTCTTGATGGCCGCGACGACCAGCTGGCGGTCGCCGTTCGGCTTCACCAGGTCGATGGCCAGACCGAGGTTGACGTGCTCCGGCTTGACCAGGGTCGGCTTGCCGTCCTTCACCGCGAAGGAGTGGTTCATCGCCGGCATGGCCTTGAGGGCCTGCACCATCGCGTACCCGATGAGGTGCGTGAAGGAGATCTTCCCGCCGCGGGCGCGCTTGAGGTGGTTGTTGATGACGATGCGGTTGTCGAAGAGCAGCTTCACCGGAACGGCGCGGACGGACGTGGCCGTCGGCAGTTCCAGCGAGGCGTTCATGTTCTTCGCGACGGCGGCCGACGGGCCGCGCAGCGTCACGTACTCAGGGCCGGCCGGGGCCTCGGTGGCCGGAGCCACCGCAGCCTTCACCGGGGCCTCGGCGGGCTTCGCGGCCGGCGCGGCCTTCGCCGGTGCTGCCGGGGCAGCGACGGCGGGAGCGGCCTGTGCGGGCGCCGGAACCGCGGGCGCCGGGGCCTTCGCGGCCGGAGCCGGGGCCTGCGCCGGAGCGGCCTGGGGTGTGGTGGTCGGTGCGGTGGCGGCCGGGGCCGGGGTCACCGCAGCCCCCGCGGCTGCGGCACCGGGAACGGGCTTGTCCGCCGTGCCGGACGTACCCGGCTTGTAGTCGGCGAAGAAGTCCCACCAGGCCCGGTCGACCGAATTGGGGTCCTGGAGGTACTGCTGGTAGATCTCGTCGACGAGCCACTCATTGGGGCCGAAAGCCGCAGCCGGGTCGGAACCCGGGCTGGCTTGGTCGGTCGAGATGCTCGAGTTACTGGGGGACTGAGACGACACGGCGGCAACCGCCCTCTTCCGCTTCACAAGGTGATGGACAGCGGAAATCAAGGCTACGCCTCCCGAGCCGTTCCATGCAGGCCGGGCCGGTCTTCGTCGTGCAAGTCACATCGGAAGGCGCGTTTCGGCGCACGAAATGGCGGGAAACAAGCGTGGTTCCGCTGCACTTCGGGTACGCAGGGCCGCAGCTACGGCCCCTTGGACCGTACCCCTGAAAGAGAACACGCAGAACGTTCCCTTCCGGTTCGAACCCTATGTCAACCTCGCGGTTGCGGGATTCCCGGAAGAGTGACCTGGATGCGGCAACCGCGAGCGGATTCGGCCACGCCGATTCGTCCGCCGTGCAGATCCACCGCCCAGCGGGCGATGGCCAGGCCCAGGCCCGTACCGCCGTCGCTGCCCGGACCGTGCGGGGACGGCACCTCGCCGCGGTTGAAACGCTCGAAGACCCGGTGCCGCTCGGACTCCGGAATGCCCGGGCCCTCGTCCAGGACCTCCAGTGCCAGGGATTCCGGTCCGGCCCCGCGCCGGGCCAGCACGGTGACCCTGCCGTGCGGCGGGCTGTGCTTGACAGCGTTGTCGATCAGATTGGCCACGACCTGGTGCAACCGTTCCGCGTCCGCGTGCGCGGTCAGCTCGGGTGGCGACACGTCCAGATGCAGATGGACGTCCTTGCGGGTGTGATTCCCGGAGCCGGAGGACAGCCGACGGTGCGAGGCGGCGAGGTTCGCCTCCTTCAGCACACCGGACAGATACGGCCACACCTCGAAACGGCGGGCCTTCAGCGTGACCACCCCGTTGTCCAGACGGGACAGGTCCAGCAGCGTCTCCACCAGCCTGCCGAGCCGCTCGGTCTGCTTCAGGGCCGTGCGCATGGTCTCCGGATCGGCCGAGGACACCCCGTCCACGACGTTCTCCAGCACGGCTCTCAGCGCCGCGATGGGTGTCCGCAGTTCATGGGACACATTGGCCACCAGCTCCTTGCGGTGCCGGTCCACGGCCTCCAGATCGTCCGCCATGAGGTTGATCGTCTGGGCCAGGTCGCCGAGCTCGTCACGCCGGCCGGCGCCGCTCACCCGTCTGGTGTAGTCGCCGTGCGATATCGACCGGGCCACGGTCGTCATCTCGTCCAGCGGTGCCGTCAGGCCGTGCGCCACGAACTGGGTGATCAGCAGGGTCGCGATCACCGAGAACACCGTGATGAAGCGCAGCTCCGTCCTGGTACGCAGGGCCACCATCAGGAGCCCGGTGGTGATGAACACCGAGACCACCACGAGCGTGCCCAGCTTGGCCTTGACCGAAAAGGGACGCAGTCCGGAACCGGGCCGGGTCATGGAGCCGGGGTCTCCAGGGCGTAGCCGACACCGTGCACGGTACGGATCCGCTCCGCACCGATCTTCCGGCGCAGCGCCTTGATGTGGCTGTCGACGGTGCGGGTGCCGGAGGCGTCCGCCCAGTCCCAGACCTCGGCCAGCAGCTGCTCCCGGGAGAGCACCGCGCGCGGCGTATTGGCCAGGCAGACCAGCAGATCGAACTCGGTCGGCGTGAGGTGGACGTCATCGGAGCGCACCCGGACCCGGCGCTGCGCGTGATCGATCTCCAGCTCGCCGAGGCGCAGTATGCCGCTGCGCGGAGTGACCGCGGCCAGCGCCGCACGCTCGACCCGGCGCAGCAGGACATGCACCCGGGCCGCCAGCTCGCGCATCGAGAACGGCTTGGTCATGTAGTCGTCGGCGCCGACCCCGAGGCCGACCAGCATGTCGGTCTCGTCGTCCCTGGCGGTCAGCATCAGCACCGGCACCGGCCGCTGGGCCTGCACGCGGCGGCAGACCTCCAGGCCGTCGAAGCCGGGGAGCATGATGTCGAGCACCATCAGATCGGGCTGCCACGCCTCGGCCGCGTCCACGGCCGCGGGCCCGTCGAGTGCGGTCTGCACCAGAAAGCCCTCGGCCCGCAGCCGGGCGGAAATGGCATCGACGATCGTGGCGTCGTCCTCGACCACCAGCACCCGGCGCTGCGCGCCCGGGGTGGCCGCGACACCGTTGTGGGTGGTGTGTGTCTGTTCCATCGCCCCGCCCCTGCCCGTTCTCACGGGGGCCATTCCCCCGGAGGCACGGTCTTCGCTTGTGGATGTCATGGGTGATCCCGTCACCGGTCAGCAGCGTAAAGGCAGCGGACTGCTCTCGGCTACGCAGGGTGTAACGGCTTGGGTGCGGCGAAGTGGCGGAGTGTCGGCCTTGTGGCGCTTGGCCCCCGGGCGTCCGGGGTCATGGATACCCGGTGGGGGCTCTCAGTCTGTCCGAAGTGCGAGATGCACCACGTCGGGAACACCTCGGGCAACACGGATCTCTTCGGTTCTTACCCCACTGAATCCGGCATTCCGCAAGGCTTGTTCGAAGTCGGCGGACGGCTGTGCGGACCACACCGCGAGAACGCCGCCCGGGGTCAGCCGCTCCCGGCAGTCCGCGAGACCGGCGGGGGAGTACAGGCTCGTGTTGTCCTCGGTGACGGTCCAGTCCGGCCCGTTGTCGATGTCCAGGCACAGCGCGTCGTAACGGTCCGTAGTCGTGCGCAGATACGCGACGAGATCCGTCGTCAGGATCGCGGTCCGCGGATCCGCGAGCGCCGCACCGGAGATCCTCGCCAGTGGCCCTTCCCGGTGCCAGTCCACGATCGCCTGCTCCCGCTCGACGACGGTGATCCGCCCCCATCGTGGCTCGGCGGCGGCCCGCACGAGCGAGAACCCGACCCCGAGCCCTCCGATGAGCACCGCCGGCGTCGTCCGGCCCGCGGGCAGCGCGGCCAGCGCCGCGTCGATCAGCAGCCGCTCGGACCGCCCGTCCGAGGTGTCCATGAGGAAGCATCCGTTGGCGATGATCTCGAGGCCGTCACCCCGCTCCCGCAGGACGACCTCGCCGTACGGGCCTTCCCGGCGGTCGAGCGTGACGGGGGCGAGGGGGTCGAGGCCGTGGATCACGGGGCTGTGGAACGCGGGGCCGTGGATTTCGGGCATGGTGCGGGTCTCCGGTGGATGACGGATGCGGTTGACGGACACGGTCCCCGCCATCCTGGCCGGTCGGCGCGGCCGGAGGCCAATGGATTGCCGGATGCGTCGGATCCGCTCTGTCCGACCTGGGGCGTGCGACGGCGCGTTACGTGTTCTCCGGACGTGCGCCGCGCACCGCGAGGAGGGCCGCCCCGGCCGCGTACGCCGTCAGCGCCACCGCCCACGCCCCGGCCTGCGGTCCCGGCTGCATCGGCCAGGCCCACATCGCCGCCGCGCCGCCGGGGGTGTGGGGCGCCGCCAGATAGACGGCGCCGCCGTAGACCGTCATCGGCAGCCAGCTCAGCCGGGCACCGATCAGCGCGGCGGAGGCCGCGGCCACTCCGGTCGCGCCGAGCGCGTTGCGCACCATGGCCGGCCCGCCGAACGCCTCCGGGTGCCCGGGGACCGCCAGCGCGAGCGCCCCGGTCG
Source organism: Streptomyces sp. NPDC111516 (assembly GCF_055635345.1). NCBI lineage: Bacteria > Bacillati > Actinomycetota > Actinomycetes > Kitasatosporales > Streptomycetaceae > Streptomyces > Streptomyces sp. NPDC111516. Next base: position 436,125 of record NZ_JBVKBV010000002.1, read on the forward strand.
TCAGCACGGTCAGGATCAGCAGATGCAGCAGCCGGCGCGGCCACCAGCGGCGTACGGCGGTTCGGTCCAGCTCGTCGCTCTGCGCGTGCAGGCTGGTGCCGATCGCGGCGGAGGCGAGCAGCGGGGCGAGCACGACGACCGGGATGCGGGCGGTGTGGTCGAAGTACGGCCTGGTTTGCAGCCAGTGGGCCGCGCCGGCGGCTACCAGAACGATGCCGGTCAGGGCGACGGCGGTGAGCGGGAGGGCGCGGGAGCGGATATAGAGGACGGGCACGGGCGGTGCGGCGTGGGTCGGCCGGTGGCTCACAGGACCGGGACCTCCGCGGGTGTGCAGTCCGCCGGGACGGCCAGGAATCGGCCGAGCCAGACCTTGCGCTCGGCGTCCGGCATGGCCTTGAGGCGGGCGAGATGCGGCGAGTTCGGATACCGCAGCGAGTCCTCGCCGCTCAGCCAGCTGATGACCGCGTCAGCCGTGCGTGCCATCCGCTCGCCCTCTGCCCGGCCCTTCTTGTCCGTGCCGGCCGAGCAGTCGCGGTTCACCAGACCGAGGGCGGTCTCCTGGACGTACCTGTGGGGATCGGTCAGCCGGTTCCGGGTGATGCCCCAGCCACGACTGATGAGCGCGAGTGTGGCTTCGCCGTCCTTCGGGCCGGACCCGTTGTCCACGTATCCGAGCGGTGCTCCCGGCACGCCGTCCAGTCGCAAGAACATCCCCTGCAGTGCCTCGGACACCTGTGGGAGCACCTGGGCGTCGGAGGCTCTCACGCAGATCTGCGGTGTGCCGGGGGCGGCCTTCGTGCACACCCTGCGCGCCACGGCCGGATCAACCCGGAACAGGTCCTCGCCCGTGTGCGCGATCACCGTTCCGGCCGCGATCGCCAGGGCGAGCGGAACAACGGCCAGGTGGCGCCGCCGCGCCGCGTACCCGAGCAGCACGGCGCAGGCGATACCGCCCGTCCACGCCACCAGGACCGGGGCGAACCACCACACCGGTGCGTACCCGTCCAGGGTGACCTGCTGCGCCGGGTTCAGGAATCGGGCTGCCACGTCCAGGTAGGCCGGGAACCCCAGGACGACATACGCGCACGCCGCCGACACCGGCGCGATCAGCCGCCACCGCACCAGCCTGCCGACGACGAAGCCCACGAAGCCGATGGACAGCAGGAAGCCGAGATCCGCGGCGACGATCGCGACGGACGGACTGCCGGCTCCGGTGTACGGGGCGGTCGCCGCGAACGCCGCGGCCAGCGCGACCAGATACCCGGCCGCCGCCCACAGCACGATCGGCGCGGCGGCCGCCGTCACCTGCGCGAGCCGTCCGCGCGGCACCGAGAGCAGCAGCTCGGCAGTGCGGCGGCGATGCTCCCGGCCGCCCTGCCAACAGGCCGCCGCGGCGACGAGCGGACCGCCGAGCAGCGCCGCCGCCGAGTGCACCTGGCTCTGCGTCTCCCCCCAGCTGCCCTGCCACTGGGACGCCTTGCCCCACAACGGAACGAGGACGGTGAGGGCGACGGCGAGCCCGGTCCAGGGAGCGATCCCGCGCCGGAGCTCGGCCGGCAGCGCGCTGTGCGCCGGAAGGCGTACGGGTGCTTCGGAGCCGGTCATCGGTGCGCCACCGCCGCCCGGTGCGCCCGGAGCGCTGCGGTGTAGCCGCGCTCGATCGGGTTGCCGTCCGGCCCGTCCGCTCCGGTGTCCTCGCCGCCGAGCGCCGTCAGCTCCCGCGGCGTACCCCGGTACGCGACCCGCCCCGCCTCGATCAGCGTCACATCGGTGCAGGCCGCCGCGACATCCTCGACCAGGTGGGTCGAGACGATCACGGTGGACGTGCCGCCCAGCTCCCGTATCAGCGCCCGGAATTCGACCCGCTGCTCGGGATCGAGACCGGCGGTCGGCTCGTCGAGCAGCAGCAGGTCCGGATCGTTGACGATCGCCTGGGCGATGCCTACCCGCCGGACCATGCCGCCCGACAGGGTCTTCACCCGGGCGTCGATCCGGTCGGTCAGACCCACCCGGTCCACCGCGCGCTCCACGGCCCCGGGGGCCGCCGCCGCGTCCATCTCCTTGAGCCAGGCCACATAGGCGACGAACTCGCGGACGGTGAAGCCCGGGTAGTACCCGAACTCCTGCGGCAGATAGCCGAGCCTGCGCCGGACCGCCGCCCGGCTGCGGTGGTCGGACCGCGCGCCGACCTCGTTGCCGAACAGCTCCACCCGGCCGCCGGACGGCGCGGCGACCGTCGCGAGCACCCGGATCAGTGAGGTCTTGCCCGCCCCGTTCGGCCCGAGGAGCCCGTGCACACCGGGAGCGAAATCGAGATCGACGGCGTCGAGCGCGGCCGTTCTGCGGTGCCGGACGGTCAGTTCCCTGACCGTGACCGTGCTCATGGCAGTGATGTCGCTCATGCGTTCACGCTCACAACGTCTCCAGATGGTCGAAGGATCTACGGCGTACGGCGAGCAGCACGGCGCACCCCAGTGCCCCGGCCGCCCAGCCGCCCTGTGCGACGGGCCCCGCGAAGTACCGCGCGGCCTCGGCCGCCGGGGCGGGGATCCCCGGCGCGGAGGAGGTGGCGAAAGCGGGCAGGAGCACGGCGGCCGCCCACGCCACGGCTACGGACGAGGCGCCGGTACGGCAGCCGACGTACGAGCCGAGGGCGAGCGACGCCAGCGTCATCGCCAGCCCCGGAAGCAGCCAGGCCGCCGGGCCCGGCCCGCCCGCCGACGGGGGCAGCGCGGCCCCGGCGAGGGTGAGCGCGGGAATGCTCGCGCCGAGCACCGCGGCGGTTCTGGTCAGCAGCAGCCGAAGCCCGCCGGACGGGGTGGCGGCGGCGATCTCGTGCATCGGGTCCGAGTGCCGTCCGTAGGAGACGACGACCCCGGCGAGCGGCAGCACCGGGGCGATGACGAGGAGCAGCGGCCGCGTGGCGGCGCCGAGCCCGGCCCCGTATGCCAGAGCGAGGGCCCCGATGGCCACCAGCACCAGCGCCAGCAGCCACGCACCACGCAGCGCTGGCCCGGCGGCCCACAGCAGACGCCCGGTGCGGGAGGCGGAGACGGGGAACCGGACGCGACGGTTCGGGGCGGGCCTCCTGCCCGGAACTTCCGTGTCGCCCCGGACGGGCACCCTCTCCGGACGCACCTGCGACGCGACCGCGGCCAGCACCCCCGCCCGCACCCCGTCCAGCAGTGCCGCCGACTCCCGCCGCGCCCGTACCGCCGCGGAGACCCGTGCCGCGCACCCCTCGCACGTCTCCACGTGCTTCTCCAGGGACCAGGCGTCCGTCTCCGCCGCCGAACCGGAGGCGTACCGTCCGGCCAGTTCGTCGCCCACGTGCCAGTGGGGCAGTCCGCTGCCGTTCCTCATGCCGTGCCTCCCAGCGGTCCGGCTTCCGGCGCCAGTAGTTCCAGCGCGGCGCGCAGCTCGCGTCTGGCCCGCATCGCCCGGGTCTTGACCGTGCCTTCGGGTATGCCGAGGAGCCGGGCCGTCTCGCGGGTCGTGAGTCCGTCGATGACCGTCGCGCGCAGGACCTCGCGCAGCTCGGGCGAGATCCGGTCGAGCGCGGCGCCCACATCCCCGTACTCCAGATCGGCCAGCACCCGCTCCTCGGCGGACGGCGCCACGGCCGCCCACTCCTTGCTCCCGGCCCGCTCGGCCTGTGCGGCGAGATCGGTGCGGGCACGGACCCGCTGGGCGTCCACCAGCCGGCGAGAGGCGATCACCCAGAGCCAGCCGCCGATCCGCGTACCGCGGTGCGAACCGGCGGAGCGCCAGGCGGTCACGAAGGTGTCCTGGAGGACTTCCCGTACGGTCTCGGGGTCCGGGCACCGTCTGTTCAGCCGGGCGAGCAGCCAGCCCGCGTGCCGGTCGTAGAGCGTCGCCAGGGCCGCCGTATCCCCCTGTGCGACGGCGCGCAGCAGGGCGTCGTCGTCATTTCGGTCCTCCCCCGAGGGGCGCAACAAACTCACACCCCTCTATCGGGCACCGGGCCCGGGTCGGTTCATACGTCTCATGTGGCTCAGGTCATGGACGGTGTGGGGGACGATCGCGGAGGGTGGGACATTGTCCGGGGGGCTTGTGCGGAAAGGGGCCTCGCGTGGTGCATCAGGCTACGGACAGGGCGGTTCGGGAAGAACACCGCGCGGCGCCACTGCTCGACGCCGAACCGCGGCAGCGCCGTACGGGCGAGAGCGCCGCTCCTGCGGTCCGCAGGACCCGTGAAGCCCGCCGGTGGCTGCGGCTGCTGCCGACACCCCTGAGTACCCCGTTCACCTTCGGGTATCTGCTGGTGCTCGTCGCCACGTCCCTCTTCATGGAGTACGCCGATCCGGCCACCGTCTCCGCCATGCTGCGCGAATCGAGCACGGATGTCGCGCATCTCGGCGATACCCCGCTGCTCGTCCTGGCCACCAGCGCGTTGTGGGTCGTCGGTGGGCTCAGCTCCCCGTACGTCTTCGGCTTCGCTCTCGTGCTGACCGCACTGGAACGCCGCATCGGCGGATGGCGCACCGCCGGGGTGTTCCTGCTCGGCCACGTCGTGGCGACGCTCGCCACGGAGATCCCGGTCGGGCTGTCGGTGGTGGCCGGTCATCTGCCGGAGTCCTCGCTGCACCGGCTCGACTACGGCATCAGCTTCGGGCTGATGGCGAGCGTGGGTGCGCTCGCCGGGCTGCTCACGCCTTGGCCGCGGGTGCTGGTGCTCGGTGGGGTCGGCGCGATGCTGCTCCGTGATCTGTTCGAGCTCAGCAGCCCCCTCACCGACTGGGGGCATCCACTGGCGCTGCTGCTCGGCGTGGCCTGCTGGCCGCTGCTGCGCAGCGCCGACTGCCAGGCGTGCGCACAGCGTCCAGTTGATCGCTCACAGCGAACACACTCCGGGGAACAACGCGCGGCTCACAAGCATTGAGTCTGGATAGCTCAACTTGACTGCCGAAGGGGAGATCATGGCTACCGAGTCCAATGCGGTCACTCCGCTCGCCCTACCCGTGTTGCCGCTAGACGACGAGGTCGTGCTGCCCGGGATGGTGGTGCCTCTGGACCTGTCCGACACCGATGTACGCGCCGCCGTGGAAGCCGCACAGGCCGCAGCCCGCGAGGGCGGCGGCAAACCCGAGGTGCTGCTTGTGCCACGGGTCGACGGGACGTACACCGGCACCGGTGTCATCGGCACTGTCGAGCAGGTCGGACGGCTTTCGGACGGGGATCCGGGCGCGCTCATCCGCGGCCGTGGCCGGGTACGGATCGGAGCCGGGACCAGCGGACCGGGCGGGGCGCTCTGGGTGGAGGGCACACGAATCGACGAGGCCGTCCCCGCCCCGCTCCCCGGAGCCGCCGCCGAGCTGGTCAAGGAGTACAAGGCACTCGCCACCAGCTGGCTGAAGAAGCGCGGCGCCTGGCAGGTCGTGGACCGGGTCCAGCAGATCGAGGACATCTCCGCGCTCGCCGACAATTCCGGTTACTCACCCTTCCTCACCACCGCCCAGAAGGTGCAGCTCCTGGAGACCGTCGACGCGGTCGCCCGGCTGAAGCTCGCCATCCAGTGGCTCGGTGAACACCTCGCCGAGCAGGACGTCGCCGAGTCCATCGCCAAGGACGTCCAGGAGGGCGTCGACAAGCAGCAGCGCGAATTCCTGCTGCGGCGCCAGCTCGAGGCCGTACGCAAGGAGCTTGCCGAGCTCAACGGCGGACCTGGCTCCGGCGCAGACGAATCCGACGACTACCGGGCGCGCGTCGAGGCCGCCGACCTTCCCGAGCACGTCCGCGAGGCCGCGCTCAAGGAGGTCGACAAGCTTGAGCGCTCCTCCGACCAGAGCCCCGAGGGCTCCTGGATCAGGACCTGGCTCGACACCGTCCTCGAACTGCCGTGGACGGAACGGACCGAGGACGCGTACGACATCCGCGGCGCCCAGGAGATCCTCGACGCCGAGCACGCGGGCCTGCAGGACGTGAAGGAGCGGATCACCGAGTACCTGGCGGTCCGCAAGCGGCGTGCCGACCGCGGCCTGGGCGTCGTCGGCGGGCGGCGCGGCGGTGCCGTGCTGGCGCTCGTGGGGCCTCCGGGTGTCGGCAAGACCTCGCTCGGTGAATCCGTCGCGCACGCCATGGGCCGCAAGTTCGTCCGTGTCGCGCTCGGCGGGGTGCGGGACGAGGCGGAGATCCGCGGCCACCGGCGTACGTACGTCGGTGCCCTGCCGGGACGTATCGTCCGGGCCATCAAGGAGGCCGGTTCGATGAACCCGGTCGTCCTGCTCGACGAGATCGACAAGGTCGGCTCCGACTTCCGGGGCGACCCGGCGGCCGCGCTGCTCGAAGTCCTCGACCCGGCGCAGAACCACACCTTCCGCGACCACTACCTGGAGGTCGAACTCGACCTCAGCGACGTCGTCTTCCTGGCGACGGCCAATGTGCTCGAAGCCATCCCGGAGGCGCTGCTCGACCGGATGGAGCTGGTCAGGCTCGACGGCTACACCGAGGACGAGAAGGTCGTCATCGCCCGTGACCACCTGCTCCCGCGTCAGCTGGAGCGGGCCGGCCTGGCGAAGGACGAGGTGACGCTCGACGAGTCCGCCCTGCGCAAGCTGGCGGGCGAGTACACCCGCGAGGCGGGCGTACGGAACCTGGAGCGGGCCGTCGCCCGGCTGCTCCGCAAGGTCGCGGCCCAGCACGAACTGGGCGAGCGGAAGCTTCCGTTCACGGTCACCGAGGCGGATCTGCGCGGTCTGATCGGACGGCCGCACCACGTCCCCGAGTCCGCCCAGGACCCGGCCGAGCGCCGCACCGCGGTGCCGGGCGTTGCCACCGGCCTCGCGGTGACCGGTGCGGGTGGCGATGTGCTGTTCGTGGAGGCGTCGCTCGCCGACCCGGAGACCGGGGGGTCCGGACTGACCCTCACCGGTCAGCTCGGCGACGTCATGAAGGAGTCCGCGCAGATCGCGCTGAGCTTCCTGCGGTCGCACGGCGCGGAGCTGGAGCTGCCGGTCGCGGATCTGAAGGACCGCGGCGTGCACATCCACTTCCCGGCGGGCGCGGTCCCCAAGGACGGCCCGAGCGCCGGCATCACGATGACGACGGCGCTGGCCTCGCTGCTCTCCGGACGGCTGGTCCGTACGGATGTGGCGATGACCGGTGAAGTCTCGCTGACCGGAAGGGTGTTGCCGATCGGCGGCCTGAAGCAGAAGCTGCTGGCCGCGCACCGGGCCGGGATCACCACCGTGGTGATCCCGAAGCGGAACGAGGCGGACCTGGACGATGTCCCGGCCGAGGTCCTGGACACCCTTGAGGTCCACCCCGTGACGGATGCGCGCCAGGTGCTGGAGATCGCCCTCGCCCCGGCCTCCGCGGCCAGGCCCGAGGAGAGGATCCCGGCTGCGGCGTAGGCGTCACGGCGTGACGGACGTGGCACCACGTGCGCGACCGGTACGGACGGCCCGCCCTCCCGGCAACGGGTGGGCGGGCCGTTCCCGCGGTCCGGCCGTACGGGGCCGGGAAGCGCGGGTCAGGGGCGGTAGACGGTCCCCGGGACCGGCTCGGCGGGTGCCATCAGCTGGGGGACGGTGACGAAGGTGTAGCCCTGCTTCTTCAGCGCGTCGATGATGCCGGGCACGGCGGGTACCGTCCCCTTGTAGATGTCGTGCAGCAGGATGACGCCGTCCTTGCTCGCCTGGTCCAGGATGCGCTTCGTGATCAGCGCCGAGTCGTTCGTGGAGTAGTCCTTGGCGGTGGCGCTCCACAGCACCTGGGAGAGTCCCAGGTCCTTGCTGATGTCGGAGACGGTGTCGTCGGTGCGGCCCTGCGGCGGGCGCATCAGACGCGGCTTCTTTCCGGTGATCTCCGCTATCGCGTCCTGCGTCTTCTCCAGCTCGGCGCGTATCTCGGCGGGCTTCCTGTCCGTCAGGATCTGGTGCGTCCAGGTGTGGTTGGCCACCTCGTGCCCTTCGGCGGCAAGCCTGCGCACGGTGTCGGGGTACTTCTTGACGTGGTTCTTGCCGAGCAGGAAGAAGGTCGCGTGCACCTTCTTCTCCTTGAGGATGTCTAGCAGATGCGGGGTGTCCTCGCCCGGTCCCGCGTCGAAGGTCAGGGCTATGCACTTCGCCTTGCGGCAGTCCACCGGGCCGAAGGAGCCCTTGGCGTCGGAGCCCGCGTCGCCGCGCGCCGAGGCCGGCGCGGTGGTCTGCATGGAGCAGCCGCTCAGCATCAGGGTGAGTGCCGTCACAAGGGCGGCGGCCAACCCCGTACTGATCGACTTCGTCTTCATGGGCAAGGCGGGTCACTCCTCCGTCGCTGAACCAAGGCACGTGATGTGCGGCAGGGAAGGACTATACATACGAGGTATACACCGAGTGCATAGGGGGCTTCGGTGTCGGCTCGGAAGGTGAAGTACCCGGTCAGGGGCGTGAACGGGGTGGAGCCCCCGGTGACTGGGTGCGTCACCGGGGGCTCGGCCGTGCGGCGGGGTGACCGGCGCGGGCGCGGCGGGGCGGGCTCAGCCGTTGGCGAGCGCCTGTACGCGGTCGAGGGCACCGTTGAAGTGGTTGTGGTCGCCCACGTACGGGCCGGACTCGGTGTACTGCCACATCGTGTAGTAGCCCCAGCCGGCCGGGAGTTCGCCGACCGTGGAGTTGTAGCGGGCCACCCACAGCGGGTTGGTGGTGCCGAAGCTCGCGTTGTTGCCGGTGCAGCTCTGCCACCAGCTGGTCGAGGTGTAGATGACCGCGTCGCGTCCGGTGCGAGCCTTGTAGGTGTTCACGAAGTCACGGATCCAGGACACCATGCCGGCCTGGGTCTTGCCGTAGCACTGGGCGCCGTACGGGTTCCACTCGATGTCCAGGACGCCGGGCAGCGTCTTGCCGTCCCGCGACCAGCCGCCCCCGTGGTCCACGAAGTAGTTGGCCTGGGTGGCGCCGCTCGTGGTGTCGGGGGTCGCGAAGTGGTACGAGCCCCGGATCATGCCTACGTTGTACGAGCCGTTGTACTGCTGGGCGAAGTAGGGGTTCGTGTAGTACGTCCCCTCGGTCGCCTTGGTGTAGGCCCACTTCACGCCGCTGTTCCAGAGGGTCGCCCAGTCGACGTTGCCCTGCCAGCCGCTGACGTCCACGCCTTCGGTCTGGGCGACCAGGGTTTCGGCCGGCAGTCCGCCCCGGCCGTCATGGGCGACGACGCCCATGCCCATGGTGGCCGTGCCCCGGGCGGGCTTCTTGGCCGCCGCGGCGGCGTCGTGGGTGCCCGCGGCGCTCGCCGCGCCGGGCAGGGTGAGGAGGAGGGAGAGGGCGGCGAGCAGAGTCCCGGCGGCAGCGAAGCGCGAGCGACGGGAAGTTCTGGAAGCGGATCTGAGCACGGGCATGTGAGTGCCTCCGAGGCCTTGGTGGGGGGACGCGCTGATCCCAGGGGCACGGGGAGTACCCCTGTCGGGATGACATGGTGTGAACATGCCATGCATGACGCTACGCACGTAGACCCGTGCTGCGGAAGGGGGCCTTGGCGCTGCCGTTGGTCTACGCCTGCGAAATACTGGCCGAGCTGCGGCGATGAACCGGCGGCGAAAGAAACTTTCAGCGGCAGGAAAGCTCATGAGGGGTGTTGACGTGCACGGGAGCGAAAGCGGTAGTGAACCCGGCGCGACCGGAGAAAGTGGTGTGGACCACGCATTCCTTGCCCTGGAGCGGGAGTTGGCCGTCTTTCTGCGCCGGGCGCGGGCCAACTCCGGCGAAATGGCGCGCGAGGTCCACCCCGAACTGGAGTCCGCCGCCTACGGACTTCTCGTACGGCTGGAGTCGGCCGGGCAGCAGCGGGCCACCGATCTGGCAGCCTACTTCGGGGTCGGCAAGGCGACGATGAGCCGTCAACTGCGGGCCCTGGAGAACCTCGGACTGGTGGCACGCGAGCCCGATCCGGCCGACGGCCGGGCCTTTCTCGTCCACCTCACCGCCGAGGGGCTGGCCCGCTACCGCAGCGTCCGCGACGCCCGCCGCGACCGTTATGTGCGCAAGCTCGCCGACTGGGACCGGGCCGAGGTGGCCGAACTGGCTCGGCTGCTGCACCACTTGAACGCCCGCGCGGAGGACTGACGCCCGGCCCCGGCTCGGGCTCCGGCCCCGGCCAGGCTCCAACTCCCGCCCCGGGCCCGTCCCCGTCACAGCAGCGCGTAGACCGCCGTCGCGTCGTCATGCGTCTTGCCGCGGCGCAGAAACGTACGTTCCGTGTCTGCGTCCTCCAGCGCCCTGACCCGGCCGATCAGCCCCTGAGTCCCCTCCTTGTGGAGCACCCCGAGGCAGTCCGCCCAGTCGCCCTCGTGGAACATCTCCGTCCAGCGGGCCGCCCCGTCGGTCATCGCGGCCAACGCCCGCACCCGGTCGAGCGGGGTGCGTCCGGTGACCGCGCGGGCCGCCACGGCGGGATCGGCGGCGGCCGTGAAGAAGCCGCCCTCCTTGTTCCGCACCGTGGCGTCGGCGATCGCGTCACTGGCCAGCGAGCCCGGCGGCAGGCGGTCCAGCCGGTCGTCGAGGAGGGGGTGCACGGTCCCGTCCGGAGCTTCGAGCAGCAGTACGGAATCGGAGAGCACCAGGTGTTCGACCTCGCGTTCGTCCCAGCGCGCCATGACGACCGTCGCCTGTGGCGTCCGCACGTGAGAAAGGTCACATGTGGAGCGGTGTGCGCCGGCGGTGCGTCGAATGGACTCGGCCAGTATCTCCTGGAGGGTCAGATCCCGTCGCGAACCAGACAGTTCGACCAGTGAGCCACCCAGTCGTGTGGTGAACCAGGGGACCGAGTGCACACAACCGTCGTCACCCGGTGGCGGGGTCACGCCGTCGAGCAGGACCAGCGCCCCGCCCTGGCCGGAAGCGGGTAGGGCGGTCGCGGCCCAGTCCTCGTTCGGGCGTTCGGGGGTGCCGGGGGCGGTCGCGAGTTCCATGCGCATACAGCCAGTCTGCACGACGCCTTCACGAGCCCTGCACCGTCCGGTGTCGGCCTGTACCGGCAGGTCAGGCGGATGTCGGGAGCGGAAGGAATGGCTCCGTACGGCATGCGGGCGGGCATCCTGCCAAAGCCCGGGCGGAAGTTCCAGCCGACGGGCCAGGTGTGCCGAGCGCGTTCCGAGGGGAGACTTGTTCGTCAACTCCGGAGTGATGTTCACTCGTTCAGGTGGCGGAGTGGTTGATGCGCGCCCCCCTCTCAAAAGCACTGGAATGGTCAGAAGCCGTACCAGCGGTCGGGGGCGCTCGTTCATATGTGACCGTGCGTCACCTCTGCTTCAAGGGCGGACGAGTCAAGATTGCGAGCACCGGTGCAGAAGAAGCGGCCTCGGAGCAAGGGCAGTAGAAACAGCGGTTCCGGGGTGACGCCTCCGGCGCCCGCCGGGAGCGAGCGCACCCGGCGCACGGTGCGGGTACGCAGCCGGCTGGTCGCCGGTGTCGCGGTCGTCGGTATCACCGTCATCGCCGCGGGCGCGCCCGCGGCCCTCAGCGCCTCCGCCGAGCTGAAGGACTCGCAGCGGCTGGTCACCCTCGCCGAGCTGAACCAGCAGGCCGTCGCGCTGGCCCACGCCCTCGCCGACGAACGTGACGAAGTCACCGCGTACATCGCGGCCGGCCGTGACGAGGAGTCCGGCCCGGCGGGCGAGGGCAAGGGCGACCCCGGCAGCCGGAGCGCCCGCGTCGACCAGCGGGTGGACGAGATCAGGGACGCGGCCCCGGCCGCGCTGCGCCGCGACCTCTCCACCATCCCCTCCCTGCGCCGCGACGCGCTCAGCGGCAAGGGCACGGCGCTGGCCGCCCATCAGGCGTACTCCGAGATCATCGCCAAGCTCCAGGACCTCGCCGACGAACTCGCCGAGAAGACCCCGCCGCGCGCCGCCGAGGCCACCCGCGCCCCGCTCGCTCTCGGCCGGGCCACCGAGCAGGCCTCCGCCACCCGCGGACTGCTCCTCGCCGCGCTCGCGGTACCCCGTACCACTGCGAACCCGCAGACCGACCCGATCACCGGACTGCCCGTTCCGACCCAGGACCAGGGCAGCAGCAAGGACGACCGCACCCGTGACGAGCTGAGCGCAGCCGCCCAGCAGGCCCGGGTCCGCGAACTCGCCTCGCTCGCCGACTTCGACCAGGCCGCGGGCTCCACCGCCCGCGACAAGCTGTCGTCCACCGTCACCGGGCCCGAGGTCAACAGCGCGGAGAAGTACCTCAACTCCCTCACCGACCGCCCCGAGCTGTCCGAGTCCGACCAGCGGACCAGCAGCAAGAAGGTCGAGGCGGCCCTCTCCGCCCGGATCGACCGGATGCGGGGCGTCGAGTCCGCCCTCGGCACCGCGCAGGTCCAGCACCTGGAGCAGCTCCGCGACGACGACGTCACCGCGCTCGAGCTGCGGATCGCGCTGCTCGGCGGCTGCCTGCTGATCGCCGTCGGCGTCTCCACCGCCGTCGCCCGCACCCTCACCCAGCCGCTCGCCGTCCTGCGGATCGGCGCCGCCCGCCTCGTCGCGGAGCCCGACAACGCCGAACCGGTCCGCTACACCGGCCGCAACGACGAGTTCGCCCAGGTCGTACGGTCCATCAACGCCCTGCACGGCAAGCTGCACGGACTGCTCCACGAGTTCAACGGCCGCTTCGAGAGCCTGGAGACCGAGCGCGGCGAGCTGATCGCCGGACGCGAGGCGCTCACTCTCCAGCGTGCCGAACTCCAGGTCATGGCGTCCGACCTCACCGCCCAGCTGGAGCGGCTGAAGAACACGGTCCACCACACCTTCGTCAACCTCTCGCTGCGCACCCTCGGCCTCGTCGAGCGCCAGCTCGGTGTCATCGAGAACCTGGAGGAGCGCGAGCACGACCCGGAGCGGCTGGACACCCTGTTCAAGCTCGACCACATGGCCACGGTCATGCGCCGGCACAGCGAGAACATGCTGGTCCTCGCGGGCGCCGAGCACGGGCACGGGCACGCGGGCCCGATCCCGCTGGTCGACGTGTTGCGCGCGGCCGTCTCCGAGATCGAGCGGTACGAGCGGGTCACCATCCAGTCCCTGCCGCCGCACGCCCAGATCGCCGGCTTCGCCGCCGACGACCTCAGCCACCTCGTCGCCGAACTCCTGGAGAACGCAACCTCCTTCTCCCCGCCGGACTCCCATGTCCAGCTCTCCGGCTGGCTGCTGGAGACCGGCGAGGTGATGCTCTCCGTCCAGGACGAGGGCATCGGGATGTCGGCCGTACGGATGAGCGAGCTCAACACCCGGCTCGGCGACCCCACCTTGTTCGACGCGGGGGAGCGGGACGACAAGGGGGCGCCCGGCGCCGGGCTCGGCCTCCAGGTCACCTCGCTGCTGGCCGCGCGCCACGGCGTACGCGTCCAGCTGCGTGACCACAACGGCAGCGGGGTCACCGCGGTCGTCGTCCTGCCCCCGGCCCTGCTGCCGAAGGCGCCACCGGCCGCCACGCCGCCACCGCTGAAGGTCCCCGGCGACTCGACCGCGCTGAACCTTCCGGGATCGGTCGCCGAGGCCAACTCCAACGCGCTGCCGACGCGCACGCTCGCCCTGCCCGGCGACCCGCTGATCGCCGCGGCCGAGCAGACGATCCGCGAGTCCGGGGCGGCCGTTTCCGAGCCCGATTTCGAGCCCGTCTCCGAGCCCGGGCACGCGGTGGACAACGCCCCCACCGAGGCCGAGGCCGAGACCACGATGCAGGTCCGGCTCCCGGTGGTGCCGGAGTTCGCCGACGTCCCCGAGTTCAGGGCTCCCGACCCGTACACCATCGGTCCCGACCGCCACGAGCGCACCGCCGACGAGTCCCCGGCCCCCGCTCCCGTCGCCGACGCCCTGCCCGGCCCCCGCACGGCGGAGCCGCAGGAGCGCATCACGGACAAGGGGCTGCCCAAGCGCACCCCCAAGGTCGTCAAGCCCACCACGGCATCCAGCGCGGAGCGCAAAGGCAGCCTGGACAAGGAGGCGCTGCGCCGTCGGCTCGGCGGCTTCCACCAGGGTGCCAAGAACGGCCGCCGGGACGTCGAAGCGGAGATCGCCGAGATCACGGCGACCCAGCCGTTCCCCGCGGCCGCGGCTCACGCCGGGCGCCCGGCGCATACCGAGCACAGTGACCCGGCCGAGCGCAACGACGGCCGGACCGATGAGACGGGGGACACAGTCGAGGAGGCACGCAGTTGACTGCGCCCAGCACATTCGGGCTGAGTACCGAAGCCCGGAACCTTCACTGGTTGCTGAGCAATCTGGTGGAGGAGGTGCCAGGGGTCCACTCGGTCACCGTCGTCTCGTCCGACGGACTGATGCTGCTCTCCTCCGACCCCGGCCATCTGATCACCCACGAGGCCACCGGTCGGCAGGACGGCCCCAGGGGCTCCAGCGCCGACCTGGCCACCATCGTCTCCGGCATCGGCAGCCTCACCGTCGGCGCCGCCAAACTGATGGACGGCGGCGGCGTCAAGCAGACCATGGTCGCCATGGACGAGGGCAGCGTCTTCGTCATGTCGATCAGCGACGGCTCGCTGCTCGGTGTGCACGCCACCCCGGACTGCGACATGAGCGTCATCGCGTACCACATGGCGCTCTTCGTCGGCCGAGCCGGACACGTACTCACCCCCGAACTCCGCAGTGAATTGCGCAAATCGATGGAGAGCACCCAGTGACGCCCGCTGCTGAACCCGCCCGCAGGCTACCCGTCCGCGGGTCCGACCGAAGGCCCGCACGGGTCCGCCCGTACTCACTCACCGGCGGTCGCACCCGATTCGGCCACGTCCTGCTCGTCGAGACGTTCGTCGCCGCGCTCGAAGCGCCCGAGGAGCGCCGCGAGCTGACCAACGGCAACCTGACCACCCGGGTCATGCCGGAGCTTCAGGCCATCGTCGAGATCTGCCGCCGGATGCGTACGGTCGCGGAGATCTCCGCCCTGCTGAAGATGCCGCTCGGCGTGGTACGGGTGCTGATCAGCGACTTGGCCGACCAGGGAAAGATCCGCGTGTACGGGACCGGTCACGGCACCGGCCAGCCCGACCGCGCACTGCTCGAAAGGGTGCTCAATGGACTCCGCCGTCTCTGAGTCGCCGCTCTTCGCCCCGCGCCAGCCGGGAGCCCGGGACCAGGCCGAAGAATCGCTGCAGGCCTGGCAGTTGGACCACACCAGGGCCCCCATCGCCACGAAGATCGTGGTCGCGGGCGGGTTCGGCGTGGGCAAGACGACCTTCGTGGGGTCCGTCTCCGAGATCACCCCGCTGCAGACCGAAGCGATGATGACCCAGGCCAGCGAAGAGACCGACGATCTCTCCGCGACGCCCGACAAGCTCACCACGACCGTCGCGATGGACTTCGGCCGACTCACGCTCGACGACGACCTCGTGCTGTACGTGTTCGGCACACCGGGCCAGCAGCGCTTCTGGTTCATGTGGGACGACCTGGTGCGCGGCGCGATCGGCGCGGTCGTGCTCGCGGACACCCGGCGGCTCGCCGACTGCTTCCCCGCACTCGACTACTTCGAGAGCTGCGGCCTGCCGTACATCGTCGCCGTCAACCACTTCGAGGGAACACCGGGGTTCGAGCCGGAGGACGTCCGGGAGGCCCTGACTGTCCCGCCGCAGGTGCCTGTTGTGATCATGGACGCGCGAAACAAGATCACCGTTGTCGAGTCGCTGCTGGCCCTGGTGGGCCACGCCCTCGACGCCACCCCGGCATAGGAGGGCTCTTCAGCGCCCTCCTGGCTCGCACGTAACACGTAACGGAGAACCGCGATGCGGAAGATACTCATAGTCGGAGCCGGTCAGTCCGGTCTCCAGCTCGCCCTCGGACTGCAGTCCAAGGGGTACGAAGTCACCCTGATGTCCAACCGCACCGCCGACGAGATCCGGTCCGGCCGGGTCATGTCGACCCAGTGCATGTTCCACACCGCGCTCCAGTACGAGCGTGACTACCAGCTCAACTTCTGGGAGTCCCAGGCCCCGCGCATCGAGGGCCTCGGCGTCTCGGTCGCCGCGCCCGACTCCTCGCGCGCCGTCGACTGGGTCGGCAAGCTGGACGGCTTCGCCCAGTCCATCGACCAGCGCGTGAAGATGGCCGGCTGGATGGAGACCTTCGCCCAGCGCGGCGGACAGCTCGTCATCCACGGTGCCGCCGTCTCCGACCTGGACTACTTCTCCCGTACGTACGACCTGGTGATGGTCTCCGCGGGCAAGGGGGAGCTGGTCTCCATGTTCGGCCGGGACGCGTCCCGTTCGCCGTTCGACGCCCCGCAGCGCGCCCTGGCCGTCGCGTACGTGCACGGAATGGGTCCGCGCCCCGAACACCCCGAGTTCGACGCGGTCCGCTGCAACCTGGTCCCCGGCGTCGGCGAGCTCTTCGTGATGCCGACCCTGACCACGTCCGGCCGCGCCGACATCCTGTTCTGGGAGGGCATCCCCGGCGGCCCGCTCGACGCGTTCCAGGGCATCAAGGACCCCTCCGAGCACCTCGCCAAGACGCTGGAGCTCATGGAGCGGTTCCTGCCGTGGGAGTACGCCCGCGCCACCAAGGTCGAACTGACGGATGCCAACGGCACCCTGGCGGGCCGTTACGCCCCGACCGTCCGCAAGCCGATCGGCCGGCTGCCCAGCGGCGGGCTGGTCCTCGGCGTGGGGGACGTGGTCGTCGCCAACGACCCGGTCACCGGCCAGGGCTCCAACACGGCCTCCAAGTGTGCGAACTCCTACCTGAACTCGATCATCGAGCACGGCGACCGCGAGTTCGACGCGGAGTGGATGCAGGCCACGTTCGACCGGCACTGGGAGAACACGCAGCACGTCGTGAAGTGGACCAACGCGATGCTCGGCGTACCGCCGGAGCACGTGCTGAACCTGATCGGCGCCGCCGGCCAGCTCCAGCCGGTCGCCGACCGCTTCGCCAACGGCTTCAACAACCCGGCGGACTTCGAGAACTTCTTCTTCGACCCCGAGAAGGCCAACGCGTACCTCGCCGAGGCGTCCGGCGCCGCGTCGGCCGCCTGACCGCGGCAAACGGGCCGAGTGCCGTAGGGAACCAGACGGCGCTCGGCCCGGCTGCCATATGCGGCCCTCGCGGCCCGGGGACTACTTCCCGGGTGCCGAGGACGAGCTGTACCCCGCGTCCGATCCCGCGGACGCCCCCTGCGGAAGCTGCGGCGCCTCGTACGCGGACAGCGACACGCCCTGCGGATCCGGCCGTACGGCGCCCAACAGCGGGTTCGACGCCAGCGGCGAGACCTTCACCTGCGCGCCCGGCCGGGGTGCCTGCACCACCAGACCGTTGCCGATGTACAGCGCCACATGGGTGGCCTTCGGGAAGTAGACCACCAGGTCACCCGGGCGCAGCGCGTTCAGCGGCACCCTCGGCAGCTGCCGCCACTGCTCCTGCGAGGTCCGCGGAATGACCCGGCCCGCCTTCGCCCAGGCCTGCGAGGTGAGCCCCGAGCAGTCGAACGAGTCCGGTCCCTCCGCGCCCCACACGTACGGCTTGCCGACCTGCCCGATCGCGTACTTCACCGCTTCGTCGCCTGCCCGGGACGGCGGCCTGACCGAGGACAGCGCGCCCGAGGCGACCAGTGCGCCCTGGGCCTTCGCCGCGCCCTGCTGCTCCAGCCGGGACAGCTCGGCGAGCCGAGCGGCGGAGAGCTTGGCCAGCTTCGCCTCGACGGCCTTGAGCCGCGACTGCACGGCGTCCCGCTGCTTCTTCCGCTTCGTGGCCAGCACCTGCTGCCGGTCCAGCACCTTGCGCGACTCGGTCGCCAGCTCGTCCGCGCGCTTCTCCGCAGCGGCGAGTCGCTCCACGGTCGCCGCCCGCCCGGCCGCCGCCCGCCGGATCACGTGCTCCTGGTCCAGGAAGTGCTCGGGATCGGGGGCCAGCAGCAGCCGCACGTACGACGAGAAGTCCGACTGCCCCTGGTACTGCTCCCGGGCCAGCTCCCCCGCCGCGTCCCGACTGCCGGCCAGCGCGACGCGGGCGGTGGCGAGCGAGGCACTGAGCTTCTTCGCCTGCGCCGTACGCTTCTTCAGCTCCGCCGCGGTCCCGTTGTACGCCTCGGTGGCCTCCTCGGCCTGCTGGTACAACTTCTGCATCTCGGTCAGCAACGGTGCGACGCTCTTGCCCGCTGGCCCGGGGGCCGGGGCGGGAGGGGCCGTGGGCGCGACGGGCGGCTTCGCGGCACCGCTCGCCTCCGGCCCCGGCTCCACGGGTGCGGCGGCTGCCGGCCAGGCTACGACGATCGTGGCCAGCGCCGCGGTGCAGACCACGCGCAGGACTCCGCCTGACACGACATCACCTCCGGCGACGGGGCGAATCACGGAACTACCCCATGAGTGAGCGCAACGAATCAATACGGTCACTCGGTGTCAGGAGATTCAAGAACCCAGCGGTGTGGCCACAGACGGATTCGCCCGGAAGGCGGTGAGCGGGTGCGGAAGCCGAGGGCTTCGGCTATGGCCTGTCCGGCGGATCAGGGACGGGTGGCGGCCTTCTCGTAACGGGTGGCGAGGCAGCCTCGCTGCGGCGCACCATGGTAAGGCGCGAGCACGACATGGAGTACCTGCCAGGAGTTCGCCGGTGGCACGTGGACAGCTGCGGATCTACCTCGGGGCGGCCCCCGGGGTCGGGAAGACGTACGCCATGCTCGCGGAGGGGCAGCGGCTGCGTTCACTGGGGGCGGATGTCGTCGTGGGCTTCGTCGAGCCGCATGGGCGTCGGGTGACCGCGGCCATGGCCGACGGTCTGGAGACGATTCCCCGGCGTACTTTGGCCCATCGTGGTGCGGCGTTCTCCGAGATGGATCCGGACGCGGTGCTGGCCCGCCGCCCTCAGGTCGCGCTGGTGGACGAGCTGGCCCACTCCAATGTTCCGGGGGCCCGCAATGCCAAGCGGTGGCAGGACGTCGAGGAGCTCCTCGACGTCGGCATCGACGTCGTCACCACGCTCAACGTCCAGCACCTGGAATCCCTCAATGACGTGGTCCGGCAGATCACCGGGGTCAGGCAGCGCGAGACTCTGCCTGACGAGGTGGCGCGTCGCGCCGATCAGATCGAGCTGGTCGATCTGCCGCCCGAGGTGCTGCGCCGCCGTATGGTGCACGGCGACATCTACCCACCGGACCGAATCGAATCCGCCCTCACGCACTACTTCCGGGTCGGCAACCTGACCGCGCTGCGGGAACTTGCCTTGCTGTGGCTCGCCGACCGGGTGGAGGAGGGGTTGCAGCGCTACCGGGCCGAACACGGCATCTCCGTTCCCTGGGAGACCCGGGAACGGATTCTGGTGACCCTGAGCGGTGGCCCTGAGGGCGAGACGCTCATCCGCCGCGCCGCGCGGATCAGCGCCCGTACGCCCGGCACCGAGCTGCTGGCCCTCCACGTGGTCCCGGAGGACGGGATCACCGGCGTTGACCCGGCTGTACTGAATGCGCAGCGCACCCTTCTGGAGTCGCTCGGCGGCAGCTACCACCAGACCACGGGCGAGGAGGTTGCCGATGCCTTGCTCCAGTTCGCCGAGGCGGAGAACGTCACTCAGATCGTGCTGGGCGCGAGCCGACGCGGCCGTCTCGCCTCCCTTCTGAGAGCAGGCGTGGGAGAGCGGACGGTCAAGCGGTCCGGCCCCATCGACGTGCACATCGTCACCCATGAGGAGGCGGCAGGGACCGCTGTGCCGATGCTTCCGCGGCCGAGTCGTGGCACGGGCCCCCGGCGGTACTGGACCGCGCTGGTCGGCGCCGTGGTGCTGCTGCCCGTACTGACGCTCCTGCTGACCGCGCTTCGTGGACACCTCGGCCTCGCCGGTGACCTGGTGATCTATTTGCTTGCCGTGGTCGGGGCCGCCCTGGTCGGCGGTCTCTACCCCGCGCTGTTCGCCGCGGTTTTGGCGGCGCTGCTCGCCGATTACTACTTCACGGCACCGGTGCACTCGCTGGCCATCGAGCGCGCCGACGAGATCGCCGCGCTCGTGGTCTTCATCGCCACGGCCGCTCTCGTCGGCACGGCAGCCGGAAGAGCCGCACAGCGCACGCATCAGGCCGTACGCGCGACATCGGAGGCGAAGGCGTTGAGCCGCCTGGCCACCGCCATGATGCGTGGCCAGGAGCTGCCGGCACTGGTGGAGCAGATCCGGGAGAACTTCGGCCTCGGAGCGATCAGCCTGCTCGAAAGGGATCCCAGAGCGTCCCCCGTGCCCCGCTGGTACGTGGTCGCCAGCGCCGGGGAACGGCCGCCGGAAAAGCCCTACGAGGCGGATGTGGAAAGCCCGGTCGACGACAACCTCACGCTGGCCGCCCGCGGCAAAGGACTGAGTACGGAGGACCTACGCGTCCTCGCGGCGTGCGCAGCCGAACTGGGGCTGGTCCACGACCGGGGGCGTATGGTCCGGAGCGGCGGTGCCACGGACGCTCTCGCAGCCGCCGAACGCACCCGGGCATCTCTGCTTCTGGCAGCAGGCCGCGATCTGCGTGCTCCATTGCGCGCCGCCGAGGAGGCGCTCCAGCGCTTGCGGCGTGGGCGAGCCGACGAGCCGGTTCCCGAGGAGGCGCAGCTTCTGGATGCGGCCCGCGCGGCCGTGTACCGGGCGGCGCAGTTGGTCACCGATCTCGATGATCTGAGCCGTCTGCATGCCGGGGCCCTCGACCTCTACCTTCGCCCGGTCGACCTCAACGAGGCACTGGGTGCCGCCTTGGACGACCTCGGGCCCGGTGGCCACTCGATCGTTCTGCGCCTGCCGGAACAGTTGCCTGACGTGATCGCCGACGCCGCGCTCCTCACCCGTGCCCTGACCGCACTCGGGGCCGACGCACTGCGGCACAGCCCGCCGGACCGGCCCCCCGTCTTCACCGCCGAGGCCCGGGGCGACCGCCTGGTGATCCAGGTGAAGGACGGGAGGCACGGCCCGGGCCCGGAGCCGGGCACAGCCGCCACCAGGGCATCGAGTACCAGGAGTGACAGTCTGGCTCTGCGGCTGTCGCGCGACCTCACCGAAGCCATGAACGGCGCCCTGGAGACGACCACCGAGGACGGCGGGGCCGCCTTCTCGGTGGCGCTCACTCTTCCCAGCGCCGCGCCCGGCGGCGGCGCGACGTCAGGCCATGCCGGGTGAATCCCCACGCTCCACGTTCACCTGATCGGCCCGCGGGGAATCAGGCCACTCCCGAAGCGAACTGATATAGCGTCAAAAGCGAGCCATCGCGCCATATGTGGGCCACGGCGAGCAGTCCCGCCTCTGATGCCTCTGCGAGGTGCTTCGCGTATGCCGGACGTATCGTTCATCGGCCTCACGGTCGTGGTTTTCGCACTCATTGGTCTGGTCGCAAAGGGGGCCGGACGTCTGTGAGCGCGGAAAACATCGTGGGTTTGATCGTTGCCGTATGCCTCGTGATCTACCTGGTCGTCTGCCTGCTCCTCCCTGAGAAGTTCTAGGCGGAGTGGCTGGATGAACGACACTCTCGCGGGATGGCTCCAAGTACTTGCCCTGGCGGTCGCGCTGGGGCTCTCATTTCGACCGTTGGGCGGCTACATGGCCCGGGTCCTGACCACCGATCACCATGGGCGGGCGGAACGTCTGATCTACCGGGCAGGCGGAGTGAACGGCGACGCCGACCAGACGTGGCCGGTCTACCTGCGCAGCATCCTGGCCTTCTCCGCGGTGTCGGTAGTGTTCCTGTACGCATTCCTCCGCCTGCAGAACCATCTCCTGCTGTCTCTGGGAATGAAGCCGGTCGCCACGGACCAGTCGTTCAACACCGCGGCATCCTTTGTCACCAATACCAACTGGCAGTCGTATTCCGGCGAATCGACCATGGGGCACCTGGTCCAGATGGCGGGCCTCGCGGTGCAGAATTTCGTCTCGGCGGCTGTGGGCATCGCAGTCGTTGCCGCACTGATCCGGGGCTTCGCCAGGAAGAAGACCGACCGCGTCGGAAATTTCTGGGTCGACCTGACTCGGATCGTGCTTCGCGTTCTGCTGCCCCTGGCGTTCGTCTTCGCGATCGTTCTGGTGGCCGCCGGTGCCGTTCAGAATTTCCACGGAATCCACGACATCACCACCATCGCGGGCGGGCATCAGCGCCTGACCGGGGGCCCAGTCGCCTCCCAGGAGGCCATCAAGGAACTGGGCACCAACGGCGGTGGTTTCTACAACGCGAACTCCGCACACCCCTTCGAGAACCCAAACGCCTTCACCAACCTGATCGAGATCTACCTCATGCTGGTCATCTCGTTCTCGCTGCCGCGGACCTTCGGGACGATGGTCGGCGACAACCGACAGGGCTATGCCATCGTCGCCGTGATGGCATTGATCTGGGGCGCATCGGTCGCCATCGTTACTGCCAACGAGCTGCACAGCGTCAGCAGCACCGCCGGTCACGCGGCCGGCGGAATGATGGAGGGCAAGGAGGCGCGGTTCGGGATCTGGGCCTCCGCCCTGTTCGCCGCATCCACCACCCTTACGTCGTGCGGCGCGGTCAACTCCTCCCACGACTCGTACACGCCGGGCGGTGGCGGGATGGCGATCTTCAACATGATGCTGGGGGAGATCGCGCCCGGCGGCACCGGATCCGGGCTCTACGGAATCCTGATCCTGGCGATCGTCACGGTCTTCGTCGCCGGACTGATGGTCGGCCGTACGCCCGAGTACCTGGGCAAGAAGCTCCGGGGCCGGGAGATGAAACTTGCCTCGCTCTACATCCTGACCACACCCGCGCTCGCCCTGGTCGGTGCAGGCCTGGCCATGGCGTTCCCGGGGGAGAGGGCCGCCATGCTCAATTCCGGACCGCATGGCTTCTCCGAGGTCCTGTACGCCTTCGCGTCGGCTGCGAACAACAACGGCTCGGCGTTCGCAGGGCTGAGCGTGAACACCGTCTGGTACAACACCACACTTGGTGTGGTCATGCTCGGCGGCCGGTTTCTGCCGATGGTGTTCGTCCTGGCGCTTGCAGGCTCGCTCGCCGGGCAGCAGCCCGTTCCGGTCACCGCAGGCACCCTGCCCACTCACCGGCCTCAGTTCGTCGGCCTGCTGACCGGAGTGATCCTCATCGTCGTCGGTCTGACGTACTTTCCCGCGCTCGCACTCGGCCCCCTTGCGGAGGGTCTGCACTGATGTCCACGACCGCCGCTTCCGCTCCCACCCCGCCCGGCGGCGGGCGCCCGCAGCACCGGGTCTCGGGCGGACTGCTCGATCCCAAGCAGCTTCTGACGTCCTTCCCCGACGCCCTGCGCAAGCTGGATCCGCGCTCGATGGTCCACAACCCCGTCATGTTCGTGGTGGAGGTCGGAGCAGTCCTGACCACGCTGTCAGCCATCAGGACACCCGGTGTCTTCGCTTGGGTGATCACGGCATGGCTCTGGCTGACGTCCGTCTTCGCCAATCTCGCCGAAGCCGTGGCCGAAGGACGCGGCAAAGCCCAGGCGGAGACTCTGCGGCGCACCAGGACGACGACGACGGCCCGCCGTCTCACCGGCTGGCGGCCCGGCGCGATGGACGCAGCAGAGGAGGAGGTTCCGGGCGTCGACCTCCGCCTGGACGATCACGTCGTCGTGGAGGCCGGGCAGGTCATCCCCGGCGACGGCGATGTGGTCGAGGGCATCGCGAGCGTCGACGAGTCGGCCATCACGGGCGAGTCGGCACCGGTGATCCGTGAGTCGGGCGGTGACCGGTCGGCGGTCACGGGCGGTACCAAGGTGCTCTCGGACCGGATCGTGGTGAAGATCACCTCGAAGCCGGGCGAAACCTTCATCGACCGGATGATCGCACTCGTGGAGGGGGCCGCGAGGCAGAAGACACCGAACGAGATCGCGCTCAACATCATGCTGGCATCCCTCACGATCATTTTCCTGATCGCGGTGGCGACCCTGCAACCCTTCGCCATCTTCGCAGGGGCCGAGCAGACCCTCGTCGTGCTCGTCGCCCTCGTCGTTGCCCTGATCCCCACGACGATCGGCGCGCTGCTGTCGGCGATCGGCATCGCGGGCATGGACCGGCTCGTGCAGCGCAACGTACTGGCGATGTCCGGACGCGCGGTGGAGGCCGCCGGCGATGTCAACACCCTGCTGCTCGACAAGACCGGCACCATCACCCTCGGCAACCGTCAGGCCGCCGAGTTCCTGGCGGTGGACGGGGTGATCACCGAAGAACTCGCGGATGCCGCCCAACTGTCGTCGATCGCCGATGAAACGCCCGAGGGCCGCTCGATCGTCGTCCTCGCCAAGGAGCAATACGCGCTGCGCGGCCGTGGTGAGGGTGAACTGGCCCAGGCACAGTTCGTGCCCTTCACCGCTCAGAGCCGGATGAGCGGTGTCGACATCAGTGATCCTCAGGGCAACCGGTCTTTGCGC
The DNA here is from genome assembly GCF_055635345.1 of Streptomyces sp. NPDC111516. Classification (NCBI taxonomy): domain Bacteria; kingdom Bacillati; phylum Actinomycetota; class Actinomycetes; order Kitasatosporales; family Streptomycetaceae; genus Streptomyces; species Streptomyces sp. NPDC111516. The sequence goes on from NZ_JBVKBV010000002.1 coordinate 460,419, forward strand.
AAGGGAGCGGCGACGGCAGTGATGCGCTGGGTCCGTGACAACGGCGGTCACCCCACGGCAGAGGTCGGCGCCATCGTCGACGGAATCGCCGCGAGCGGCGGCACCCCGCTGGTCGTCGGCGAAGTGACTCGGCATGGCGAAGCTCGCGGCGCCCGGGTCCTCGGCGTCATCCACCTGAAGGACGTCGTCAAGGAAGGCATGCGCGAACGCTTCGACGAACTGCGCCGCATGGGCATCAAAACCGTCATGATCACCGGCGACAACCCGCTGACCGCGCGCGCCATCGCCCAGGAGGCAGGGGTGGACGACTTCCTTGCCGAGGCCGCGCCCGAGGACAAGATGGCCCTGATCCGGCGCGAACAAGAGGGCGGCAAGCTGGTCGCGATGACCGGCGATGGTACGAACGACGCGCCCGCTCTCGCCCAGGCCGATGTCGGCGTGGCGATGAACACCGGTACCTCGGCCGCGAAGGAGGCCGGGAACATGGTGGACCTGGACTCCAACCCGACGAAGCTGATCGAGATCGTCGAGATCGGCAAGCAACTGCTGATGACGCGCGGCGCGCTGACGACCTTCTCGATCGCCAACGACGTCGCGAAGTACTTCGCGATCATCCCGGCGATGTTCGCGGCGGTCCACCCGGGTCTGGACAAGCTCAACATCATGCGTCTGCACAGCCCGACCTCGGCGATCGCCTCCGCAATCGTCTTCAACGCGCTGATCATCATCGCGCTGATCCCGCTCGCGCTGCGCGGTGTGCGCTACCGGCCGTCCTCCGCCGCGAAACTGCTCAGTCGCAACATCTGGATGTACGGGCTCGGCGGGCTGGTACTTCCCTTCGTCGGCATCAAACTGCTCGACCTCCTCATCCAGTTCATCCCCGGCCTGCGCTGACAGACGTCCCGACGAAAGAAGAAGGCGATCCCACGGTGCGCCCCCACCTTCCCCCCGTACTCCGGCACCATCTGACCGCCTTGCGGATACTGCTGGCGTTCACCCTGCTCACTGGCATCGCCTATCCGCTGCTCGTCACCGCCATCGCCCAGGCCGGTTTCTCCCACCAGGCCGACGGCTCCCTACTGACGACGAACGGCAAGCCAGTGGCCTCCTCACTGATCGGCCAGAACTTCACACTGCAGAAGAAGAATCCCCAGGGCGCGCAGGAGTCGCTGCGCCCCGACCCCGCATGGTTCCAGCCCCGCCCGTCCACGGGCGGCTACGACCCCGTGAACTCAGGCGCCTCCAACCTTGGACCGAACAACACCGATCTGATCGAGACCGTCCAGGACCGCCTTGCCGCCGTTGCCGCCTTCGACGGAGTTCCGTTCTCGTCCGTCCCCCCGGACGCCGTCACCGCCAGTGGCTCCGGCCTCGACCCGGCGATCTCCCCTGCATACGCCTACGAACAGGTCGACCGTGTCGCGAAGGCACGCCACATCGCGCCCGCCAAAGTCAGGACGTTGGTCGCCCAGCACGTCCAGGGACGTGTTCTGGGCTTCCTGGGGCAGGAACACGTCAACGTGGTCGAACTCAACCACGATCTGGCCAAGCTGGTGTGACCACCTGCCGGTCGGCCTAAGAGGAGCTCACAAAATGGGAGTCCGATCAGCTCGCGGCGTCTGGTGCGTGCGATCGTAAGGCGCTGGGAGGCCCTTGTAGCGGAGCTACTAGGGCGTTTCGGCAACGCAGCGAGCGTGCGTGCCAGGCGTCGCGAGCCGGGCGCCCATTTTGTGAGCTCCTCTAAGCGACCGGGAACGCGTAGAAGATCCGGTCGCGCTGGATGACGGCGGTTGTTCCGGACGCCAGCACCCGGTACGGGGCGGTGACCGTGGGGCCCTTCGGGTCCTGGTCGCCGATGTCCTGGAACTTCCACAGCCGGCGGCCGTCCTCCGCCGTGAACGCGGTGACCTGGGACGCGTCCGCGGCCAGCAGTGTCCTGCCGGTCGTGCTGAGGGTCACCGCGGGGGCGGCGGTGCCGGGGGCGGCCTCCGTGGAGCGTCGCCAGCGCAGTCGGCCCGTCTCTCGGTCGACCGCGCCGACTTCCTGGTTGCGGTTGGTCGTGTGCAGCAGCGTGCCGGTGGCCACGGGAGTTCCGTACGGGGTCCCCGTGGTGCCGTTCAGCGTCCACTTCGGCTTGCCCGTGTGGAGTTCGAACGCCTGGAGGTCGTCGCCCACCGCCGCGTACAGTACGTCCCGGTCGTCGCCCAGAGCCGCCGCGTCCGGTGCGACCGTGCCGAACGACCGGCTCCACAGTTGCTTCCCGGTCTTCTGGTCGAAGCCCCGGAAGACGGCCTTCCCCTTGGCGGCCTTCACGTCGTCAGGGGTGAGCGTGGCCGTGCTCTGGCGTACGACGAAGTCGTCCTGCCCGGTCGCGATCAGCCGGTACACGGGGGCGGCGGGTCCACGCCCGGTGGGTACGGGGGTCCGCCACACTTCCTTGCGCTGGAGTACGTCGTACGCGAAGAGGTACGACCTGACGACCTGGGTGTCCTTGCCGCGCTTCTTGCCCTTCTTCGCTGGCGGGGCCTTGACCGTGACCTTGTGGGACCCGGTGAACCAGACCACCGGACCGAACGTGCCGACGATGTGCGACACCGTGAGGCCCGGCAACCCGGTGAACTGGTCCGCGTAGCCCGCCCGGTGCACGACCTTGCCGTCCTTCGGTGACAGCCACAGGAACTCGGTCGGACCCGCGACGAAACAGAGGTCCTTCCCAGCCGGCAGCGCGGCGCGCCCCATGGCGGCGTCCGCGTTCTGCCAGGCCCGGCGGCCGGTACGCAGATCGATGCCGACCGCCCCCTGCTCGCTGGTCACGACCAGCAGCCGGTCGTTCCAGAGGGTGGCGGTGAGCGGCGGCGGTTCGGCCGCCGGGTGACGGTACACCCAATGCGGCTGCGGCGGCAGCCCCGCGACGGCGGCACCGCTGTGGCTCGGTGCGGGCTTGGGGTCGTCGGTCGTGCCTCCGTCCCGGGACCCGAACGCGAGCACCCCGCCTCCGCCGACCACCAGCCCGGCGGCCCCGGCGGCGAGCCCGATGAAGAGGCCGCGCCGATCGAGCGTGGCGGAGGCGGGGGAGGATGCGGGAGTCACCGGGACCGGAAGCGGGCGGGGCGGCATCGGCGCGACGGGCGGGAGCACGGCAGGAAGCCCGGCGGAGGGACCGGCAGGCGGGCCGGCGAGTTCGCGGGGGACGGACAACTGGGTCGTCGGCCGGTCGGTCGTCGGTACGTGACGCCCGATGTCCCCGAGCTGAGTGGTACGTGTGTCCCCGGCGGGTGCCGGGGAGGTGGTGGTCGCGGGTTCCAGGGCGGCCGGGCCGACCGGAGCCTCGGACGATACGCTCGACGGCGCGACGGCGGGTGCGTCGGTCGGCTCATCGGCCGGGACCGAGTCCACGGGTCCGTCGACGGGGCCGTGGACGGGTCCAGCGGCCGGCTCGCCGACGACCCCGTCCGTCGGACCGCTCACCGGCGCATCCACCGGATGCCCCGCCTCGGTCAACTCCCGTACCCGCACCGCCTGTTCCGCCACCTCGGCCACCAGCCGCTCCGGCAGCCAGCCGTCCTTCGCCAGGCCCGCCGCCCCTTCCAGGGCGAGCTCTGCCGCCACCGTTCCCGCGGTCGGCCGGTCGGCCGGGTCCTTCGCCAGGCAGCGGGCGATCAGGTCGCGCAACTGCGCCGGGACCGCGCCGAGTTCGGGGTCCGTGCGGGCGATCCGTTCGGCGCCCTCGGCGGCCGGTCCGTCGGCGAGCGGGGTCGTGCCGGTTGCCGCGTACGCCAGCAGCAGGCCCAGCACGAAGAGGTCGGAGGCCGGTCCGGGCTCCTCGCCCTCGACCTGTTCCGGGGTGAGGTAGGCGAGCCGCACGGACAACTGCCCGCCGGGGCGGGCGTCGGCGGCGGCAGCGGCGGCCAGCGGGCCGAACGCGGTGAGCCGCGGCCCGTCCTCGGCCAGCAGCACCGTCCGGGGTGCCAGGCCCTGGAGTACGGCTCCGCTGGCGTGCACGCGGGAGAGGGTCTCGGCGATGCCCGCGCCCAGTATCCGTACGGCACGCTCGGGAAGCGGGCCCATGACCTCGATCGCCTCGGAGAGGCTCAGCGCGGGTACGTAGGGGCCGGCCGTCCACAGCAGGCCGTCCTCCGCGCCATCCGCCGGGGCGTCCAGGTGCGGCTGGACCCAGCCGCCGGCCAGCCGGTCCGCCGTGCGGGCCTCCGCCTGGAAACGGCGCCGGAAGGCGGGCAGCGCGGCGAGTTCGGGACGGGCGACGGTGAGCAGCACGGGCTCGCCGGTGGCGCCCCCGTCCTTGTCGGCGGCCGCGTCGTGTGCGACGTACTGCACGGCGCTCGCGGTCTCGCGGAACCGCGCCAGTGCGGTGTACGGACCGATGCGGCGTGGATCGTCCTGACGCAGCGCCTCCATGGCGCACCCCCTTGCTGACCGTTCCCGGCACCAGAGCGTCGATCTTAGACCGACCCCTCGGCCGCACCCGGCCCCGTACCCTCAGTCCGGCTTGGACCAGGGCCACTTGGGGCTGTGCCGCGCACGGCCCTCCGGGGCGTACTCGTACACCCAGCCGCGCGGAATTCCCAGCCGCTTGGAGTGACCGGCCGGGACTCGGCGGTACGCGTACACGGTGGCGGGCCCGCCGTCGGCGGCCGGCACCGGGACCTCGTACCACTTGGGCGGATGGCCGGTCGGGCCGACGAGGACGGGCAGTACCCGCCCGTCCAGCGGGCCGCCGGTGAAGGGGGTGTTCTCGCTTTTCACCGCGCCAGTCTGACCGATCAGCCCTCGGGCAGCAGATGGGCAGCTCCGCCGACGACCGGGATCAGCCGCTCCGCCAGCCGTCCGGCCGGCCCCGCCGCGGTCTCCAGCGGCAGCAGCTCCGCCACCGCCGAAGCCGTATCCGGGTCCGTCGCCGCCGTCGCGGCCAGCAGTGCGATCAGCTGGTCGACGAGCCAATCGCGCAGATCGGCCGCGGCGGGCCGCTTCCCCTCGTCCAGCCACATCAGGGACGCCGCTTCGACGGCCGCGATCCAGGTGCGCACCATCATGCGCAGCCGGGGCCCGGCGCCGTCCCCCGCACCCGCGTCGCCCCGGCCCAGGTGCAGCAGGATCTGCTCGGCCGCCGCCCGCCGTACCTCGTCGACGATCGCCGTCGTACGGGAGGTCTCGACGACGCTCCCGCCGCGCAGCAGTGCGCTGAAACCGGTGTCGTGCTCGTCGACGAACGCGAGATAACGGTCGAGCACGCGCAGCACCCGTTCGGTCGGCGGGCCCGCGGGCGGCTCGCTGAAGCACAGGATCAGCTTCTCGGCGGCGGACCTCAGCGCCGCCTCGTACAACTGCTGCCGCCCACCCGGGAAGTAGCGGTACACGAGCGGGCGGGAGACCCCGGCGACCGTCGCCACCTCGTCGAGCGAGACCTCGTCGGGGGCCCGGTGCGCGAACAGGGTGAGGGCCGCACCGAGGAGCTGGGTGCGGCGCTCCTCGACGCTGAGCCTTCGGTACGCACGGGTCTGCGGCGCGGCAGTGGTCATGCCATGAAGCGTAAGCGCTGCGGGCACCCGGGCGACGGGGCGTCGGCTCAGAGCCTGTCGGGCTCTCAGGCGAGCAGGCCCGAGCTCTTCCACAGCCTGCGCCCCACCCCGTTGAGTACCCCGATGTCCTCGAAGAAGTCCGTCAGCCGCTTCGCGCCGCTCTGCATGACCTCCGCCCGGTGGCCGCTCGCCCTCACCTGGGCGACGGCCTCGCGGCGGTCCAGGCCGACGTTCTCGTACACCTGCGGGTTCACGAAGCAGACGGAGAAGACCCGGGCCGCCTCGCCGCAGCTCACCCGGGTGAGCTCCCGCTCCCAGCGCGGGGCGGTCACCATCTGGCGGCGCAGCTCCTCGCGGGCGTACCGGACGTGCCGCGCCTCCTCGACGACATGGATACGGGTCACGCCGCGCACCAGCGTCTGGACGCGCTCGTCCGGGAACGTCAGCCGCTGCATCCAGTCGAGGATCTCCTCGCCGAGCAGGGTCGCGGCGAACGAACCGGGTGTGGTGGAGACGGTCTTCAGCACGCGTGCGAGGTTGTGATAGACGCGCGGTACGGGGTAGTCGGGCGAGCCGCCCCACTTGATCATGCGGCCGAACATCATCGAATGCCGGCACTCGTCGGCTATCTCGGTGAGCGCGTAGCGGACGTGGTTGCTGGTCACCCGCTTGTCGTAGATGTGGCGGATCAGCAGTTGCATGAGGATGATCTCGAACCAGATACCCAAGGAGGCCAGCGACGCCGCCTCGTGCCTGGACAGGTCCATCCGCTGCTCCTCGGACATCCGCCGCCACAGCGGGGTGTCGTAGAGCGAGACGAGCTCGGGCGGCCAGAACCACTTGCCGTCCTCGATCGCCGCGTCCCAGTCGAGTTCCTTGTCCGGGTCGAAGGAGTGCTTGGCCGAGGAGGCGAGCAGCCGCTCGGCGATCTCTTCGCGGTCCCGGAGCGGGCCGAGTGCGTCGCGGAGCAACTGCACGTCGCGTTCGGTCACTGTCGTCATGGCTGGAAGCACCTCACCCAGGGGTTACCGGCGGTCAGTCCTTATGAGACTCCCTGTCAGCAATGCCGTCAATCCCTTGCGTGCGACTTGTTGACCCCGCGTCTACCAACGTGTGAACCTGCCAACTGACGTAACCCCCATGGAACTTGTCGGAGCATGCAAGGCGAAAAGGAGCAGTCCGTGTCGACACACGACCTCTACACCACCGCCCCGGACACACCGCTCTGGCAGGTTCCCGCCTCCGGCGCGGCCCGCTTCAGCTGGGACTACGACGACGGCCGCGAACGCCTGCTCGCCCTCTACCAGAAGGGCAAGGACAAGCAGTGGGACGGCAACAAGCGCATCGACTGGTCCCTGGAGGTCGACCCCGCCGACCCGCTCGGCACCCCGGACGACGTCCTCACCCTGTACGGCACGCCGCACTGGGCGAAGATGACCGAGAAGGACCGGGGCGATCTGCGCACGCACTACACCGCCTGGCAGTTCAGCCAGTTCCTCCACGGCGAGCAGGGCGCCATGGTCTGCGCGGCCAGGATCGTGGAGTCCGTGCCCGACCTGGACGCGAAGTTCTACTCCGCGACGCAGACCATGGACGAGGCCCGGCACGCGGAGGTCTACAGCCGGTTCCTGCACGAGAAGATCGGGATGCTCTATCCGGTCAACGACAACCTCCAGGGGCTGCTCGGCGACACCCTGCGCGACTCCCGCTGGGACATGCCGTATCTCGGCATGCAGGTCCTCATCGAGGGCCTCGCCCTGGCCGCGTTCGGCATGATCCGCGACACGACGACCAAACCGCTGCCCAAGCAGATCCTCGCGTACGTCATGCAGGACGAGGCGCGGCACGTCGCCTTCGGGCGGATGGCACTGCGCGACTACTACAAGCAGCTGAGCGACGCCGAACTGCGCGAACGCGAGGAGTTCGTCATCGAGGGCTGCTATCTGATGCGCGACCGGCTCAGGGGCGTCGAGGTGCTGGAGAACTTCGGCATCGGCAAGCGCGAGGCCGAGGAACTCTCCGAGCAGTCACCGTTCCTGCAGCTCTTCCGCAAGCTGCTGTTCAGCCGGATAGTGCCGTGCGTCAAGGACATCGGCCTGTGGGGCGAACGGCTCCAGAAGGCGTACGTCGACATGGGCGTCCTCGAACTCGGCGACTCCAGCCTGGACCTGCTGATGGCCCAGGACGAAGAGCTGGCCGAGCAACTGGACCGGGACCGTTTCGCGGCTGAGGAACAGGCCAGGGTCGCCGAGGTCGAGGAGGCGATGACGCAGGGGGAGTCGAGCCCGTCGGGGGACTGAGGGCGGGAGCGTCCGGCCGGCGGGGGACCGGGTCTCAGAGCCGCGAGACGAACCCCCGCACCAGCGCGGCCACCTGCTCCGGCACCTCCAGCAGCATCGCGTGCGTCGCTCCGATGCCCTCGGCCGTGACGCCCGCCCGTTCCGCCGCCAGCTCCGACAGATCCCGGGCCAGGCCCCGCCCGTATGCCTCCATCAGCTCGTCCAGCCACTCCAGGCCGGGCGTCGGCGGCACCCGGTGCAGGGCCCGGACCAGCAGCAGCGGGCAGGGGACACGGCGGAACAGTGCGAACAGATCGAGGGCGTCCAGAGCATCCAGCATCTCCAGGGCGCACTCCCGCTCCGGCAGCAACTGCCACCCGCCGTCGTCGAGTTCCCGCACACTCGCGCGGAACGACGCCTCGGCCCGCTCGTAGGGGATGCCCAGCCCCATGCTGTACGCGGCCTGCTGCTCGACGTACTCCGCAGGCATCCGCTGCCCCGCCGACGCCTGGGCCATGTCACCGATGTCGGCCAGCCGCCTCGCCACCTCGTCCGGGTCCAGCCCCGGGTACTGCGCGGGCGTGCCCCACCAGAATCCGTCCAGATTCACCGCCCCCGGCACCCGGTCCGGCCGCTCGGCCGCGTACAGCGCGGCGACCATCCCGCCCAGCGAGTGCCCGACGGGGATCACCGGGCCCGTGATCCCCAGGGTGGCGAGGGTCTCGTCCAGGTCGCTCAGCACCGCGTCGAACGACCACGACGACGCGGCGCTGAGGCCGTGGCCGGGCAGGTCGACGGCGAGCACGCGGTGGCCGGAGGCGAGGAGGTGCGGAGCGACGGCGTCCCAGTCGGCGAGGGAGCGCGAGGCCGCGTGGAGCAGGAGAAGAGCCGGCCGGCCGTCGCCGTGGCCGCCGTGGTCGCGTACGTGAAGAACGGTCATGGGGCCACGGTAGGACGCGAAATCCGGCTCGAGATCGTTCGACAGCATGAGGGAACGGGACGCTTCCGTGGGCCATGATGGATGTACGCCATCCGCCGCCCCCGGAAGGATGGCGTGTATGACGCCTCCGCGAGGACGTCGGTCGCGCCGCCGAGCAGGCAGCTCTGCAGGCGGTCGTCACCCGCGCACACCCGGAAGGAGGCGCGGTGGCTGTCGCGGTCGCGGCGACGCTGTCGGGCCGGGTCGAAATCGCGTTCGCACGCGTGACGTAGCGTGGCGCCATGACCATGCCACCGCAGCCGCCGCAGGGCCCGTACGGACCGCCGCAGCCGCCGCAAAACCCGTACGGACCGCCGCAGCCGCCGCAGGGCCCGTACGGGCCTCCGCAGCCCCAGCCCCAGCCCCAGTACAACCCGTACGCCGAGCAGACCCCGTACGGCCATCCGCAGCTGCAACTTCCGCCGCAGGGGCCGTGGGGGCAGCCCGGGGCTCCCGGCCTGCCCGGCGCGCAGCCGCCGAAGAAGAAGCGGACCGGACTCGTCATCGGGATCACGGTTGCCGTACTCGCGGCGATGGGCGGGCTCGGCTACGCCGCCTTCAAGCTGGTGGATGCCGGCAATGCGGTCGCGGGCAGCTTCCCGCCGGCGGAGTACAGGCTCACCGTGGAGAAGAAGCTGCTGGACGGTGAGTTCACTCTGGCCGAGGACTTGTCGCAGACCCAGGGCAAGGAGATCGAGGACACGTACGACCCCAGCATCCGGAATCCGAAGGCGGCTGTCGCGCAGTACTCCTCGTCCGAGGGCGGTGTGCTGGTTCTGTCCGGTATGTGGGGGCAGCTGCGGAACCCCGAGTTCGCGCGGCGCAAGATCCTTTCGGGGGCCGCGGAGGCGGACGGTGCGACTGTTGCCGTACCCGCCAAGGAGTTCACGCCCGACGGATACGACATCACGGTCGAGTGCCAGGTCGTGCGGCAGAAGACCAGCGGCGTGTCGAGCAGCCTCCCCATGTGTGCCTGGGGCGACGGGAACACGGGCGCCATGGTCGCCGTGGTCACGCCCAGGACCGCGGTGAAGGACCCGCAGTCCATCGACCTGAAGCAACTGGCGGCGGACACCGCGAAGGTCAGGTCCGAGTCGCGCAAGCCGATCGGCTGATCACTCCGTTCAGTCCGGGGCCGGGGCGGGCGCCGGGAATGTCGTGCGCAGGGTGAACGCCCGCTCCGTCGGGCCGTGTTCGCGCAGGTTGCGCAGGCGCTCCTCATGGCCGCACGGTAGTCAGTGCGTTCTCCACCGCACGGGCCATTCCGAGCAACGAGGCGTCCGCCCCGCGGTCCGCCACCAACTGGAGCCCGACCGGGCAGCCGTCCGCGGTGAATCCGGCGGGCACACTCGCGGCGGGATGGCCGCTGAGGTTGAACGCCCAGGTCAGGGCGGTCGAGTAGAGCTCGCCCGGACCGTCGTGGCCGTGCGGACGGTTGGGGGTGGTCGGGGTGAGCAGCAGCGGAGTACGGGCGAACAGGGCGTCGAGCCGGAGGTCGTTCTCGCGCCGGATCTCCGCGGCGGCAGGGGACGGCTCCCCGCTCCGGACCGCCTGCCACGCCTCTCGCGGGTCGAGCAGCTCGCACCTGCGGTCCACGAGTTGCACCACCCCGGCGGCGACGAGCCGCCGCACCGCGTGCCGGACGACCGAATCGACTTCCGGGTCGATCTCCGCGTACCCCAGACCGGGAGTGAACACGGCGGGGACCGGAAGGTCCGCCGTCGCCGGGGCGTCCACCGTCGTCCGTTCGTGATGGTCCAGGACACAGTGCAGATAGGTCTCGGCATGAGCCGCCGAACGGGCCAGCACCCCGGCCGACGCGAGGCCGGACCGGTCGGGGGAGGGCAGCAGGCCGTTCGTCGTCTTCAGGCCGAACACCCCGCACCACGCCGCCGGAATCCGCACGGACCCCGCCCCGTCGCTGCCGGTCGCCAGTTCCACCAGATCCGCCGCGACCGCCGCCGCCGAGCCGGCCGAGGAACCGCCCGGCGTGCGGTCGGGGCGCCACGGGTTGACCGTACGGCCGTGGGCGCCCAGCCCCCAGGTCCGCCAGGGGGTACCGGGGCCCGGCACGGAGGTCGCGCCGACCGGGACGCCACCGGCCGCGATCAGCCGCCGGGCCGCGTACGAACGGATACCGCTCTTCCCCTTGACGGCGAACGGCATTCCACCCAAGGGGAGTTGACGGGACCGTTCCGTGTCGGCGAGCGCCCTTTCGGGCCACACCTCGATGAACGCGCACAGGCGCGGATCCTCCCGCCCGATCCGCTCCAGCGCCCGGCCCGCCGCACCCGTATCCGCCACCCGATCAGTCTCGCAGGGCCGCCTCCATGACGGAACGGGCGATCGGGGCCGCGCTGCCGCCGCCGCTGATGTCGGCCCGGTTCGCGGCGGCGTCCTCGACGACCACGGCGACCGCGACGGCCGGCTGCCCCGCGTTCGGCGCTTGCGCCCAGGAGATGAACCAGGCGTAGGGCCTGCCCGAGTTGTCGATGCCGTGCTGTGCGGTGCCGGTCTTGCCGCCGACCGTCACTCCGTCGATCGCGGCGTTGGATCCGGTGCCGCGCTCCACGACGTCCACCATCATCCGCCGCAGCTGCATGGCCGTCCGCGGGTTCATGGCCCGGTGGTAGGTGCGCGAGCCGTTCCGGTGGACGATCGAACCGCTTTTCGTGGTCGTACGGTCCACCAGATACGGGTACTTGAGGTCGCCGCCGTTCGCCACGGCAGAGGCGACCATCGCCATCTGGAGTGGTGTCGCCGACGTGTCGAACTGCCCGATCGACGAGAGCGCCAGCTGGTCGTCGCTCATCTTCGTGTCGAAGTTGCTCTTCGCCACCCCCGACGGGATCTGCAGCCCGGTGTCGTTGAAGCCGAACTTCCGCACGGCGTCCACCATGCCCTTCAGCCCGACGCGCACCCCGAGTTCCGCCATCACGGTGTTGCAGGAGACCCGGATCGCCTCGGCGAGCGGGGCGTTCTCGCAGCCCTCCGCCTCATTGGGGAGCGTGGTCGTCGTACCCGGCAGCACATAGGGGGACGGGGTGTCGGTCTCGGCGTCGGGATCGGTGACGACGCCCGCGTCGAGCGCCGCCGCCGCCGTCACGATCTTGAAGGTGGAGCCCGGCGGATACGTCTGCCGGATCGCCCGGTTGAGCATCGGCCGGCTCTTCGCCGCGTTCAGCTGCAGCCAGGCGTCGGTGACGGACGAACCGGTTCCGGAGAGCCGCCCGGGATCGTACGAGGGGGTGGAGACCAGCGCCAGGATCCTGCCGGTCGACGGTTCGACGGCGGCGACCGCGCCCCGCCGCCCGCCCAGCCCGTCGTAGGCGGCGCGCTGCATCGAGTCCTTGATCGTCGTGACGACATTGCCGCCGGGCTGCTGGCTGCGGGTGATCTCGTTCCACAGCGGGAACGGGGCGAGCATCGAGTCGGTGCCGGACAGGATGCCGTCCTCGGCGTGTTCGATCAGGGTCGTGCCGTACGTCTGCGAGGCGTAGCCGGTCACCGGCGCGTACAGCGGGCCGTTCTTGTACGTGCGCTCGTACTTGAGCTGCTCGCCGGTGTTCCGGGAGCCGGTGACGGACATGCCGCCGATCAGGATGTTGCCGCGCGGCTGGTGGTAGCGGGTGATCGTGAGGCGGCGGTTGGCGGGGTTGTTGTCCAGGCTGTCGGCTTCGAAGACCTGGACCCGGGCTGCGTTCAGCAGCAGCGCCACGAGCAGCAGAAGCAGCAGCGCGGCGGCCCGGCGGATGTAGCGGATCACGGCCTGACCTCCGGGGCTCGTGACGGGCACGACGGGTACGGGGGCACGGCGGGCCGGCGCGGGGCCACGGCTCGCGCGTACCGGATCGAGGCTTGTGCGAACGGGGCCACGGCTCGCGCGTACCGGATCGAGGGCGGCGCGCACGGGCTCACAGTTCGTCCTCCGTCATCGGCGCGATGACTCCGGTCTCCACCTGGCCGGAGTGCGGTCTGCGGGCCTGGTCGCTCACCCGGATCAGCAGCGCCACGATGATCCAGTTGGTGACGACGGACGAACCGCCCTGGGCGAGGAACGGCATCGCCATGCCCGTCAGCGGGATCAGCCCCATCACCCCGCCCGCGATCACGAACACCTGGAGTGCCAGGATCGAGGCGAGACCGATCGAAAGCAGCCGTCCGAAGGGGTCGCGCAGGGCGAGCCCAGCGCGGTAGCCGCGGGCGACGAGCAGTGTGTACAGCAGGAAGATCGCGGTCAGCCCCGTCAGGCCGAGCTCCTCGCCCGCCGTCGCCAGAATGAAGTCGGACTTGGCGGCGAAACCGATGAGGATGGAGTGGCCGAGCCCCAGCCCGGTGCCGAGCATCCCCCCCGCGGCGAACGCGAACAGCGACTGGGCCAGCTGGCTGGGGCCCTGACCGGCTTTGATGGAGGCGAACGGATCGAGCCAGTCCTGGACCCGGCTGTGCACATGCGGTTCGAAGGAGCCGACGACGAACGCGCCGACGGCGGCGAGCAGCAGACCCACCGCGATCCAGCCGGTTCGGCCGGTCGCCACATACAGCATGATCACGAAGAGGCCGAAGAAGAGCAGGGACGTGCCCAGATCGCGTTCCAGGACCAGTACGCCGACGCTGAGCAGCCAGATCGCCACGATCGGGCCGAGCACCCGGCCGGTGGGGAGCTGGAGCTTCCAGATGGTGCGGCCGGTGTAGGCGAGGGCGTTGCGGTTCGCGGCGAGATACGCGGCGAAGAACACCGCGAGCAGGATCTTGGCGAACTCACCGGGCTGGAAGGAGAATCCGCCGACCCGGATCCAGATCTTGGCGCCGTTCACCGCCGGGAAGAAGATCGGCACGATCATCAGGACCAGGGCGGTGGCTACCGAGAGATAGGCGTACCGCTGGAGCAGCCGGTGGTCGCGCAGGAAGACGACCACCGCGATGAAGAGCGCCACGCCGAGCGTGGACCAGATCAGCTGGGTGGGGGCCGCCTGGTCCTTGGGGGTCTCCAGGTCGAGCCGGTAGATCAGCACCAGGCCGAGACCGTTGAGGAGTACGGCGATGGGCAGCAGCAGCGGATCGGCGTACGGGGCACGTAACCGGACCGCGAGATGGGCGACGAGGGCGAGCAGCCCCAGGCCCGCGCCGTAACCGGCCACATCGGGCGGTACCGCGCCGTTCCGGGCCAGACCGACGGCGGCGTAGCCGTAGACGGGGATGAGGACGGCCCCGATGAGGAGCAGGAGCTCGACTCCGCGCCGCTTGGGCAGACGTAGATCGGGCGGGGGTGCGTCCGCCGTCGTTGCGGTCATGCCACGCAACGTAGCAAGAGGTGGTGTCTATTTCCCTTATGTCATAGCGGGTATGTCCGTCGGGATGACGGGCCGGCAACTGATGCCGACGTGCTCGGCCGATGTGTTCGTGAGGTCTGTCCGGCGGTGGGCGTCGGCGGCTACGTGACGTTGACGCACCGTCACTTCAGTGCTGCCGCCCGGACCCCGGATCGTCCCGGCGCTCCGCCGCCTCGTCGTCCGGTCGTGCGTACGCGGGGAGCGTCAGCCGGGCCACCGCGCCGCCGTCCGGAGCGTTGCGGAAGACGAGGTCGGCGCCGATGGCCGCGGCCTGCCCGACGGCGATGGTCAGCCCGAGACCGTGTCCCTTGCCGCCGCCCTCGGTACGGAACCGCTGCGGGCCGTCCTTCAGCAGATAGTCCGGAAAGCCCGGTCCGTGATCGCGTACCGTCACCGTCGGCCCGTCGACCGTCAGTACCACCGGGGGGCGGCCGTGCCTGTGCGCGTTGGTGATCAGATTGCCCAGCACCCGCTCCAGGCGCCGCTTGTCGGTCTCTACGCGCACCGGCGCCCGTGCTCGCCCCGGGCCGGTGCCTCCGAAACGGATCTCGGTGTCCGTTCCGGACGCGCGCACCACGCGTTCGACGAGCGGCGCCAGTTCGTGCACATCGAGATCGACCTGTTCGGTACGGGCATCCAGCCGGGAGATCTCCAGCAGGTCCTCCGTCAACGCCCGCATCGTCCGGACCCGGTCCCGCACCAGCTCGGACGGGCGTCCCGGCGGCAGCAGTTCGGCGGCGGCCGACAGCCCGGTCAGCGGGGTGCGGAGCTCGTGCGCCACATCGGCGGTGAACCGCTGCTCGGTCAGCAGCTTGCGCTGGAGCGTGGCCGCCATCGTGTCCAGCGCTCCGGCGACGATCGCCACCTCGTCCTGCGGGCGCGAAGGGTCCGCCGTACGCGGGTCGTCGACGCGGGCGTCGAGGTCGCCGGCACTGATCCGGCGCGCCACCCGGGCCGTCTGGTGCAGCCGCCGGGTGACCCGGGTGACGGCGAACGCGCCGACGAGGAGGGTGGCGCCGGTGGCCAGCAGGGAAGAACCGATGATTGCTCCGTCGAGGGCGTTGATCGTGCGGGCGCTCTGGCTGTAGTCCACCTGCGTGGCCAGTGCGTGGCCGTCGGCCGGAGCCGCCGCCCACATGGCGGGACGCCCGTTGTGATCGGCGACGAGCGTGCCGCGCCGGCCGTGCGCGGCCAGCGCGCGCAGGGAGGCGGGCAGCCCCGGCGGGTCGATGCCGGAACCCGGCGGGAGCTCCTCGCCCGTCTGGTACGCGGCGCTGACGTCCGCCAGTCGCGACAGTGCCTCCGCGCGGGCCTGGTCGACGGTCGCACGGGTCACCTCGGTGTGGACCAGCACGCTCAGCAGCGCGGCGAGGGTGCAGCACATCGCGGTGATGAAGACGGCCGACTTCCAGGTGAGCGTCGCGGTCCAGGAAGGCATCGGCGGTCTGCGCCGCTTTCCGCCCTGCTGTCCGGGCCCGCTCCGTTCCGCTGCCTGCCGACCGGTCCGGTGCCGTCTCATCGGCGCTCCGCGGACACGCCGACGGACCCGGTGGCGGCCGACCGGGTGGCGGTGGGGCGCGGCTGCGCGGCCCGGGTCGGAGGGATCCGCAGGATCTCGTCCCGGGTGGGCAGCATCGCGCGCTGCCGGTCGTCCCACGACCAGGCGGTGCGGTACTCGTATCCGGTGATGACCGACGGCACCCGCATGATCAGGTCCCGCCCGGCCAGCTCGACGCTGATCACGGCGTCCGCGGTCGACAGGATCCGGGTCAGGCCGCCCGCCTCCGGCATGTAGACCCGTACGGAGAGCTGGTGGTCGGCCAGCCGGATGCCGAGCACCATCTCGTCCTTGCCGTCGCCCGTCAGGTCACGGAAGTAGGGCCGCAGTACGGGACAGGAGGCCGGCTCGGTGCGGCACGCGTCGATGCGGTGGACGGTGTCGGCGGGGAGCTCGGCGGCGCCGCTGGCCCGGTTGGGCCGGGCCTTCAGGCCCGCCTGCACCACCGCGACCGGGTCCAGGCGGTGCACATCGCCGTGCGGCACCTCGATTCCGGGGATGCGCGCGGTCTCGCCCTCGCCGTAGTCGTACGGAGCGGCGGAGGCGGGCGGCAGCTCGGGCCAGAGCCGGGCGGGCCCGACGGCGTCCGGGGCAGGTCCGGTGCTCCGCAGTCCGCCGCCGACGCCACAGCCGGCCAGCAGCACTGTGCCGACGACGACCCCGAGGGCCGCCACCGTGCGGCCCCGCATCCGGCGCTGCGGACGCATAACAGCCTCCCTTCCCATGGTCCGTACCTCATAGACCTTATTCGGAAGGAAGTCTGTTATCCCTATTTAGTGCTTGTTGGTGCCGGTTAGTGCTGGTAGGGGTTCTGACTCTGACCACCCGGTGCGTATCCCGGCTGCCCCTGCGCCGGTCCCTGTCCCTGCCCGAACGGGTTGCCGTTCTGCGAGGCGGCATGCTGCGCCAGCAGTTGTTCGGCCGCCTCCTTCGGGACCTGCTGCTCCCCACCACAGAACGTGCACTGCGTCGCGAACTTCGTCGAGAACGGGAACAGCGGCACGAAGAACAGCGTGAACTTGGTGACGCGCTTGCGCAGCGTGTGCGCGGCCGGATTGCCGCACCAGCCGCAGACCATCGTCAGGATGGCCAGTTGGTACAGATAACCCCGCGTACCGAAAATGATCATGTTGTGGGTCCCTTCCCCGTATCACCCAGAAGAGCCTGTCGGCAGAGCGCCAGCAGCTTTTCGTCCTCGTATGTGTCGTGGCTGCCGTATCCGCCGTCCATCGCGTTGTGACGGCGTACGGAGGCGAGTTCGGCGCGTAGCGCGTGCGCCACGTCCGACCCTGCACCAGCGACCCCCGTCCGCGCCAGGGATTCCGCCACCCGGACCCGGACATGACGATGGTGCTCCCAGGCCGTCAGGAGCACCGGCACGGACTCGTCGGCCCGCCCGGACACGTCCCACAGCGCGACCGCCGCATCCACCCGCAGCCACGGCTCCTCGTGCCGGAGCAACGCGCGCAGCCGGGGCGCGGTCACCGCCGCCCGCGTCCCGAGCCCGCCCAGCGCGTTCACCGCGGAGCGCCGCTCGTGGACGCGCTCCGCCTGGAGGCCCTCGATCAGCACCGGCAGCACGGCGTCGGCATCCCCGTCGACCGCCCACAGCGCCTGAGCCGCCTCGGTCGCCGAGACGGACCCGGGACGGCGCAGCAGCGTACGCAACTCCGGTACGGCATTGTGCGCGGCGGGCCCGAACGAGCCGAGCGCCCGTAGCGCCGCCGTACGCAGCCACTCGCCCCGGTACTCCGGCGCGCCGCGCAGCACCCGCAGCACCTCCGGCGTCGCCTCGTCCGCCTGCAGCGCGGTCAGCCCCGCGAGCAGCGGGCCCGCCCGGTCGTACGCCGCCTCGTCGAGACGGACCTCGCCGAGCCTGCGGCGCAGCGCTGTGGCCAGCGGGGCCGCCGCCGCGCCCAGATGGCCGATGGTGAACCCCACATCGTGCGGCACCTCGGGCCGCTCCAGCGCCGCGGCCAGAGCGGGCACGGCTCGCGCATCGCCCAGCCGGGCCAGCGCCTTCACCGCGCTGCCGAGCCCCGCGGGGCCGCTCGGCCAGTCCTGCACCCAGGAATCGGGGTCCGCCGCCACCCGCGCGGCCAGCGCGTCGGCGGCGGGCGCGGCCAGCCCGAAGAGTTCCTCCAGCACATGCGCGGCGGCCCCGGCCAGCCGTGGCTCCGGCGTGGCGAGCTGCTCACCGACGAGCCGGACCAGCTCCTCGTACGAGCCGCGCCAGACCCGGATCAGCCCGCTGCTCATCCGCAGCGCATCGATCCGCTGGTGCCGGTCGGGGCTGCGCAGCTGGTCCGACAGCAGCGCCGTCCGCTCGGCGATCCGGTCGTCGAGCCCGACATGCAGCGTCCGCAGCAGATCCGCGGTCCAGGGGGCGGTGCGCCCCGAGGTCTCCTCGTCGGACAGCGCCCGCAGCTGCCCCACCAGCGTCACCGGCGCGGCCCGGTCCTCGGCGGGCGGCTCCCCGGCCCCGGCCGGATCGGCGTGCGCGTCGACGGCCGCGACCGCATCGGCCGCACCGGCCCCGGCCCCGGCACCGGCGGCGCCGGTCCGACCGTCGGTCGCGGGGGCCGCCCCGGACCGCCGTCCGGGGGCGGAGCGCAGCTGCCGCAGCAGCCCCGTCACCACCCGTACGACATCGCCCGGCAGCGCGTCCGGCGCGCAACGCGCCAACTGGGCCAGGGCGGCGAGCCGCAACCCCGCCGGGAACCCCTCACCGGCGAGCCGGGACAGCCAGCCGGCCGCCTGCCCGGCCAGCCCACGGTGCCGCAGAGCGACCCGCCCGGCGGCCTCGACCAGGGCGAGCCGCACCTCCTCGGCCGGCTCCACCGGCAGCCGCTCCCGCAGCAGCGCGAGCACCCGCGCCGGGCGGTTGTGGAGGGTGGCGAGCGCCAGGGGAGCGGTGAGCCGCACTCCCGGGTCCTCGTCGGCCATCAGCTCGCAGAACACCCCGGCGCCCGCGGTGACGGCGGTCGCCGCCATCGCGTAGTTCGCCGCGCCCTCGAGCTCCTCCTCGTCGATCTCGTCCTCGTCGTCCCCGTCCAGATCGATGCCGCCGATGCTGGTCAGCAGCTCGACGATGCCGCCCCGGTCCTGAATCCCCGGATCCACGACGAGCTCGAACAGAAAGGGAATGCAGGCCAGCGTGCATGCGTACACATCGCCCTGATGGTGAACGGCCCCGTACATACCGTCCAGCGCCACCTCGCGCTCCGCCGGATCGCCGGACGCGAGGCCCCGCAGCATCGCCGGCACATCATCGGCAGGCCCGTAGGCATGCTCCATCGAGGCCCAGTCGACCTCGTCGATTCCTGCGAACACGCCATCGCCTCCCCACGTAACTCCACGAAGCAGTGTCTGCGAGGAGTCTGCACCACGGTTCGGACGCTCCGCCCTCCGCATGCGGTCTTTTCCTTACGGACATGACAAGATCGTCCGTTATGCGCTATGCGGCCGTGGGGGCGAATTCCGGCCGTCCCGACGGCCCGTACGAGGTGTCATCCGCTCCGGCCCCGGACCCCGGGGCGGGGGGAACCACCCACGCCTGCCTCCCCGACCGCCGTCGCCGCGGACCACCGCTACCGCGCAGCCGGCAGCGGTCGCGCCCGGTCCGGATCGATGAGCGGCCCGAGCAGATCCCCGTACCGCTCCAGCCGCGCCGCCATGTCACCGGCCAGGAAGACCAACGTCCCCGGCGTCCGGCACGCCCCGATCTCCGCCCAGGTGACGGGCGCCGAGACGGTCGGTTCCGGCCGGGCGCGCAGCGTGTAGGGGGCCGCGGTCGTCTTCGCCGCCGCGTTCTGGCTGAAGTCGACGAACACCTTCCCCGGCCGCAACGCCCGCGTCATCCGGTGCACCACCCGCTCCGGAAGCACCTGTTCCGCCTCGACGGCCAACCGTTTCGCGTACGCGGACACCCGATCGGAGGGGGTCGGCTCCAGCGGTACGAGCAGATGCAGCCCCTTCGACCCGGAGGTCTTCCCGTACGCGGGCAACCCGTCCGCCGCCAGCCGCTCGCGCAGCCACAACGCCACCGCACAGCACTCCACGACGGTCGCGGGCGCACCCGGGTCGAGGTCGAACACCATCCGGTCGGCGATCCCGGGCATCTCGGCCCGCCACTGCGGAGTGTGGAATTCCACCACCAGATTGGCCGCCCACATCAGCGAGGCCAGATCCTCCACGACCACCTGTCTGGCCTGCTTGTCCTCCTCGTGCGGCACCGGGGTGGTCCGTACCCAGGACGGCGTACCCGGCGGCGGATTCTTGGTGAAGAAAAGCTGCCCGTCCGGCCCGTCCGGATAGCGCAGGAAGGACACCGGCCGGTCGCGCAGATGCGCAGGCAGGACCTCCGCCGCGGTGGTCGCGTAGTAGTGGAGCACCTCTCCCTTGGTGGTTCCCGTGGCCGGATACAGCACCTTGTCGAGGTTGCTGAGCGCCAGCCGCCGCCCCTCCACCTCTGTGATCGGCGTCATACGATAAGAATCACATGTTTCGTGGATCTATAGGCATCTGTGCGGACACAAGGGGTGAACGGTGAGGTCCATTTGGAACGGCGCCATCTCCTTCGGGCTGGTCAGCATCCCGATCAAACTGGTCAACGCCACCGAGAACCACTCGATCTCCTTCCGTCAGATCCACCTCGCCGACGGCGGCCGGATCCGTTACCGGAAGGTCTGCGAGATCGACGAGGAGGAGGTCACCGCGGCCGAGATCGGCAAGGCGTACGAGGAAGCCGACGGCTCGGTGATCCCGATCACCGACGAGGACCTCGGCGCGCTCCCGCTTCCCACGGCCAAGACGATCGAGATCGTCGCCTTCGTGCCGGCCGCCTCGATCGACCCGCTCCAGATGGACGCCGCGTACTACCTCTCCGCCAACGGGGTCCCGGCGGCCAAACCGTACGTCCTGCTGCGTGAGGCGCTGAAGCGGAGCGAGAAGGTCGCCCTGGCGAAGTACGCGCTCCGCGGCCGCGAACGGCTCGGCATGCTGCGGGTGGTCGACGATGTGATCGCCATGCACGGCCTCCTGTGGCCGGACGAGATCCGCAGCCCCGAGGGCGTCGCCCCGGAGGCCGAGGTCAAGGTCCGCGACGCCGAACTCGACCTTGCCGACGCGCTGATGAACACACTCGGCGAGGTCGACATGGACTCGCTCCACGACGACTACCGCGAGGCGGTCGAGGAGCTCATCGCGGCGAAGGCGGAAGGCCGGAGCCTGGCGCCGGCCCAGGAGGCGGAAGCCGGCGGCAAGGTCATCGACCTGATCTCGGCGCTGGAGAGAAGCGTCCGGGCCGCGAAGGAGGCTCGCGGAGAGGAGACAGGGACCGAGGAGCCGCAGCCGGAGAAGGAGGCGGCGAACGCCCCCGCGGCCGAGGTCACTTCGCTCGCCGGCCGAAAGAAGTCGGGCGGAACCGGAGCGAAGAAGAAGACCGCGGCGACCACCGGGAAGACCGCTGCGAAGAAGTCCGCGTCGAGCAGGGCACCGGCCGGGAAGACCTCGGCGCAGTCGACGGCGAAGAAGCCGGCAGCCAGGACCGCGGCGAAGAAGACCGCGGCGAAGTCGGACGCCAAGCCGACGAAGAAGGCGGCCCCGCGCAAGCGCGCCTCCGCCTGACGGGTGCCTGCCGCGCGGTGATGCCCGCGCTGTTCCTGCTGACGGGTGCCTGCCGCGCGGTGATGCCCGCGGCTGTCCGCCCTGACCGGCGCCTGCCATGCGGCGACGCCCGCACCTACCCCTCCTTCTCCTCCGCCGGTGCCGGTGTGAAGCCGATCAGTCCGAGCCGCTGGGTGGCGCGGGTCAGCGCCACGTACAGGTCGTTGACGCCGCGCGGCGAGCCGGTTCTGATCCGCTCCGGCGCCACGACGATCACCGAGTCGAACTCCAGCCCCTTGGACTGCCGCGCGTCCAGCAGGACGACGGGGCCGGTCAGGTCCGGTTTCGGGCCGTGCGACGCATCCGGCATCGCGTCGGCGAGCGCGGCGTGCAGTTCCGGCGGTGCGATCACCGCGACCTTCCCCTCGGCGCAGCACTCCTTGGCGACGGCTTCGGACGTGGCATGCACCAGCTGTTCCGGCTCGACCGCCATGGTCCACGGTTCGACACCGGTCGAGCGCACCGACCGGGGCGGCTCGAAGGCGGGGTCGGCCTCCCTGCGGACCTCGGCGGCGGCCTCCATGATCTCCGCCGGGGTGCGGTAGTTGACGCCGAGACGGGCGTGGTGCCAACGGTCACCGACGTACGGGCCGAGGATCTGCTCCCACGAGTCGGAGCCGGCGGCGGAGCCGGTCTGCGCAGGGTCGCCCACCAGCGTCATGGAGCGCGTGGGGCAGCGGCGCATCAGCAGCCGCCAGGACATCGCCGAGAGCTCCTGCGCCTCGTCGACGACTATGTGGCCGAAGGCCCAGGTCCGGTCGGCCGCGGCCCGCTCGGCGGCGCTGCGGTGGTCCGTCTCCTCCTGGCGTTCGGCGAAGCGTTCGGCGTCGATGATGTCGTGGGCGGAGAGCACTTCCGCGTCGTCCTCGTCGTCGAAGTCGGTGCTGCGCGAGCCGAGGGAGAGGTCGAGGACGCCCTGGGCGTAGGCGATCCGCTCCCGGCGCTCGGCCTCCTCGGCGGCGCGCACGGCACTGTTGTCCTCGCCCAGCAGTTCGGCGGCCTCATCGAGCAGCGGCACATCGGCGGCCGTCCACTCGGTACGGTCCGTCAGGGCGGTGGGGTCGACGCCGGGGCGGCGGATCGACGCGGCCTCCGCGGGCGGCAGATGCGTGGGCCGGGCGAGGAAGTCGGCGACCAGCCCTTGAGGGGTGAGCCGAGGCCACAGACTGTCGATTGCGGCGTGCACCTCGTGGTTGGCGGCCACTTCCTTGTGGAGCTGCTCGATGTCGGAGGCGTCGAGCAGGTTGGGGCCGCCGAGCGGGTCGGCGCCGATGCGGTCGGTGAGCTGCTCCGTCAGCGCGTCGATGATCCGGGCGGCGAAGTGGCGGTGGGCGAGGTTGTGGGGCAGTCCGGTGTCACGGGCACCGGCCCGGGCGCGGGCCGCCGATGCGCGGTCGAGGACCAGGTTCTCCCGGCCGTGGCCGATCTCGATGGCGGGATCGGGCAGTTGCTGCCGGTCGGCCACCGCCGTGCGCAGGATGCCTGCCATCCGGACGTCACCCTTGACGGCGGCGGCCTCCGGGCTGTCCGTGCCGGTGGCCTGTACGCCGGGAAAGAGGTCGCCCACGGTCGCCAGCAGTACGCCCGTCTCACCGAGAGAGGGCAGCACATTGCCGATGTAGCCGAGGAAAGCGGGGTTGGGGCCGACGATCAGCACCGCGCGACGGGCCAGCTGCTCGCGGTGGGCGTACAGGAGGTAGGCGGCACGGTGCAGGGCGACCGCCGTCTTGCCGGTGCCGGGGCCGCCCTCGACGACGAGGACGCCTCGGTGCGGAGCGCGGATGATGTGGTCCTGCTCGGCCTGAATGGTGCGCACGATGTCGGTCATGCGCCCGGTGCGGGTCGCGTTCACGGCGGCGAGCAGGACGGCGTCGTCGTTGGGGTCCTCGAAGCCGGTGCGCAGGCCCGGCTCGGTCTCCTGGAGATCCAGGATCTCGTCGTGCAGAGCGGTGACCCGGCGCCCGCGCGTGGTCAGGTGCCTGCGGCGGCGCAGACCCATCGGTGTGTGGCCGGTCGCGAGATAGAACGGGCGGGCCACCGGTGCGCGCCAGTCGATGAGCAGCGGCGTGTGCTCCTCGTCGCTGATTCCCAGACGGCCGATGTGATGGTGTTCGCCGTTCCGCAGATCGATCCTGCCGAAGCAGAGCCCGTTCTCCACGGCGTTCAGCGCGGCGAGGCGGTCGGACTGCTCCGCGACCGCGATATCCCGCTCCAGCCGGGCCTGCCGTCCTTCGGCGGCCTGGCCCAACGAGGTCCGGACGGCTCCTTCGGCCCGTTCCCGGAGTGCGTCGACACGCCCGTGGAGCAGGGTGATGAATTCCTGTTCCCGCCCCATTTCTTTGCTTGACAATTGCACTCCAGACCCGATAAAATGCGAATGTTGAATAACTCTAAAGGCTCATTGTGTAAGCCATATAAATATTCAATATACGCAGACAGGTGACCCGGACGTCAATTTCGTCCGGGATTTTTTATGGGCCCTGCTCGGGTACCCAGCCCTTACGGGCCCGAGCAGGGCGGGGCGCGGGGGAGTCCGGCGGGCCGTACACACGGGACCGCCCCGGGGCTGCCGCTCCGGGGCGGTCCTCACATCGTGGCGGTATGCCGTGGTCCGGACGTCAGTGCCGGCGGTACGAGTTCACGTAACCGGCCGCCGGAGTCCCGACCCCCGTCACGTCGTCGTACCCCTTGACCGCCTTGAGCGAGGCGTCCTTGCCGAGGCTCCGCACCGACGTCAGCAGGCCGTCCGACGCGTCGACGCTGTTGGCGAAGTCGACCCGGGCCACCGCGAGATCGCGGTTCGGGCCCAGCGGGTGGTCGGTGACGTCGTGGTACGCCTTGGAGCCGTACCGGGCGTAGATCGCCGGGTTGGCGAACCCGATCGGCAGACCGTGCCGGGCCTGCTGCGCGAGCGCCTGGACGCCGGCGATGACCGGCGCGGCCAGCGATGTGCCGCCGATGCGGTACTCGTCGTAGCCGAGCGAGCCGTCGGGCAGCGTCTGGGTCTGGCCGACCAGGAAGCCGGTGTTCGGGTCGGCGACGGCCGCGATGTCCGGGGCCGTGCGCATCCGCTGCTTCCCGTTCGCCCGCGCGAGCGAGTCCGGGACGACGCCGCGCTGGTAGAACGGCTGCTTCACCGTCGAGCTGGTGCCGCCGCCCGCGCCGGAGGTGTACGCGCCGGGGAAGCCCGTCCAGCTCTTGCCGTCGTCGGCGAGGCCGGCCTTCAGCGTGCCCCAGCCGGTTTCCCACTGGTACGTGTCGTTCTTGCCGACGGCCAGTGCGGTGCCGCCGACCGACGTCACCCATGCGGAGTTGGACGGGACGTCGATCTGCTTCGTACCCGTGGACGCGACGTTGTCGCCGTCGTCGCCGGAGGAGAAGTAGAAGCCGATGCCCTCGACCGCGCCCATCTTGAAGACCTGGTCGTACGCTGCCGCGATGTCCGGGGTCTCATTGGCCTCGATGTCGCCCCAGGAGTTGGAGACGATGTCCGCGAGCCGGTGGTCGACGACCTTGTTCAGCGAGTCCAGTAGATCGGCGTCGTAGCAGGAGGCGCCGCCCACGTACACGATGTCGGCGGCGGGCGCGACGGCGTGCACGGCCTCGACGTCGAGGGTCTCCTCGCCGTACCAGCCGGAGGCCCCGCACTCCTCGGTCTTGGTGTAGTCGGCCGGCAGTACCTGGCTGAGCTGCCCGCGACGGTACGGGGCGTCGCCGTTGCGCTTGGCGTACTCGGCGGCGTCCTTCGCGATGGTCGGCGAGGCGTAGGCGTCGGTGATGGCGACGGTGACGCCCTGGCCGGTCCAGTCGCCCGCACCGTACGCGGCCCGCAGCTGCTTGCCGGTGTACCCCTTGACGGCGTACGGCACCTTCGCCCCGTAGGCGCTCGGCAACGACGACGCGGTCTTCGAGCCGAAGTACGAGGAGAAGGGGCCCGAGTTGCGGAACACCGCGTCCGGCGGCGGCAGCGTCTCGTCGTGGGTCGACTTGTGCGGCGCATTGTCCAGGCCGGAGACGGCCAGAACGGCATTGCTCAGCGCGGCGGGCACGGAGGCGGTGGAGGCCGGGGCGCGGTAAGTGTGCCCGCCCTTACGGTAGTTGCGCAGCTGGGTGTCGAACGCCTTCTCGGCGGCCGCGACATCACCGGTGGCCGACACGTAGTGCTGGTTGGCTCCGGTGACGGTCAGCCCGTTCGACTTCAGCCATTGGCTGACCTGGTCGATCTGCTGCTGAGTGGCCCCGAACCGGGCCTGCGCCCGCTCGGCGCTCAGATACTTCCCGTACGAAGCGGACCCGGGGTCGGACACGGCGGCGGCGTAGGCGGCCAGCCCCTTCGGGTCCCGTCCGGCCAGATGGACCCGGACGGCGACCTTGCCGCTGTCGGCCGTGGCCCCCTGGTCGGCCTCGGCGGTCGCCCAGGCCGGTTTCGTGCCCTGCAGCGCCTCCCGCCCGCTCGGCGCGGAGTCCGCGCTGGCGTTCGGTATCCCGAGGGCGAGCGCACCGGCGAGCAGCGGCAGTGTCGCTGCCATGCTCAGCGCGGCGCGACTTCTCGCGCGGCTGGTTCTCATATGACCCCCTGCGATGTGGTTCTTCGCGTGTGGAGCATGTGCCGGATGATGTGCACATGTAATGCGCCACTCTGGCGAGGAACGCCTCATGTACGGGGCATGCATTCACCAAGAATCGACCAAGTGGGCGGACACGCAGGGCAGTTCACCGGGTATGCGGGTAAATGCGCACTCAGAGGAGCTCACATGTTCGAGGTCGGGTCCGCCGGGCCGATGCCGAACGAGGGCGAACTCGTCATGTACGTGCAGCCGGTGTACCGGTACCCGGGCTGGATCTTCGAGCCGTCCGCGTAGCTGCTGACGATCGCGTTCGACGAACCGCCTCGGTGCTTGTACAGGAAGTGGTACTCGCCCGCTGGCAGCCACAGCGTCACCTGCGGATAGTTCTTCCCCTTGGCTTTGCAGGCCGACAGCGAATCGGCCGGCAGGGAGTACGACCGGCAGCTGCCGCACCCCTTGATGACGGCCTTCCCCGTCATCGGTCCCGTGTACAGAATCTCGACCCCGTCGGGGGCGTCGTTGCTGATGACGAGCTGCATCCGGGTGCCGCCCGGCCGGCTTGCGGGCGGCAGGTGCTTCCCGGCCGCGGGCCGCTTCTCGGCGATCTCCGCGGCGATGGCGATGTCCCGGGCGCGGTCCCCCCGCTTGTCCTTCTTGTACGTGGTGGCGAACTCCGTCAGTGTCTGCCGCGCCACGCCGAACCGCTTGTCCTTGAACTCCGCGAGCCCGCAGGCGTAGACGCCGTTCTCGATGCCGCCGTCGGCTCTCCCCGCCAGCGCCGAGACCTTCTTGTCCGGCAGCGAGAGGGCCGTCGCACGGATCCGGCGCAGGGACTCCGTGGCCGCGCAGGGGTCGTTCCCCTGCACGGCCCGGCTCTGCTCCGAGATCTTCCCGGAGACGGCCGGCCCCACCTTCCCGGCCTGTGCCGAGCCGGGGAACGTACGCAGCAACTCGTTCAGTTCGTCGCCGTTCGTACCGGTCACCACGGCACCCAGCTTCGACACCCCGCACTCGTACAACGAGGCGGCCAGTGGGCCGTCGGGATAGCCGGTCAGATCGCCCAGCAGCTTCGGATCGATCGCCTCGGGCACGGTCCGCAGATAGGTCAGCGGCTCGATGGCCTCGCAGTGCTTCTGCTGCCGGTACGGCGCCGATACCGCCCGGTAGTACGCGTCGAGCCGCTTCGGAACGAGCTTCCCGGCCCGCGACCCGGCGTGCTTCTCTCCGAGGTCGCGGTAGACGGCGAGCGCCGACCGGTAGTCGCCGCGCGCGGCGTCGAAGGGCTTGCCGGCAGCCCCGGCGACGCTCCGGTCACCTGTCTCCAGCCGGTCAAGCAGCATCTGCTCGACGGCCTCGTCCCGCTCGGAACCGTAGAACACCACGCCCCCCGCGGGCACCGCCAGCAGCAGCAGACCGGCCCCCGCCGCCGCCACCGGCCGCCAGGACCCGCCGACCGTGCGCCGCCGGGCGATGCGAGCCCCGTCCAGGGCCGCCAGGACCAGCACGAAGAGATACGCCACCACCAGTCCGCCGGCCACCCCGTCGGGATCGGCCGGCAGCGCGACGAGCAACAGGGCACCGGTCGCCACCCAGCACAGAACCGTTCTGAACCAGCACCGCATCAGCACGTAGCCGAGCCCGAACCCGGTCAGATTGAGCAGCCCGGCGGCCACGGAGCGCAGCGCACTCCCCGGTGGCGGCGGCCCGACCGTCGGCGGCCGACTCGGAGGAGGTGGCGCAGGGAAAGCGGGCGGTGGCGAAGGCGAGTCCCCTGCCCCGAAATGCTGATCGTCCCAACTCACGTCGGCCCCCCACCCGTTGAGCGCATCGGGCCCGCTGCTCGCACCCGGCTGGATTACCATCCACGACGTCCTGAACGGAGTCAATCCGGGCACCTGTCCACCGGTCCGCGGCCGACCCGGTACCGCCCGGTGCCGGGTCCGCCCCGCGAGAGGCACGCCGAAGACGCCGCCCCCTTCCCTTCGGGAGCCGGTCGCCGTACGGGCGGCGGCGCGCCGTGGATGCGTTCCCACAGGGGAACGGGCCCGTCCGCCTCGCGCGGCGGCGTTCCGCGCCTATGCTCACGGAATGGAGCAGAGCGAAGTGGTGAAGCGCGTGGTGGGAATCCTCACGGAGGCGGGCGAGATCCGTCGGCTCCTGGAGGAGAACGTCGACCGTGACGACGTGGAAGCCGATTCGAGTGTGGTGACCGCGCTCCTCAACGAGACGATGCCCCGGATCACGATCCCCGAGGACGCCTCGATCGAAGAGGTCGCGGTGCTGGTCGGCCGGGAGGTCGGTGGTGCGGTGGAGCAACTGGTCGGCGCGTTCACGCTGGCCTTCGCGATGCTGGCCCAGGTGCACGACTCCGGGCAGACGGACGTGTCCTCCGCCGACGTGCTGCAGGACCTGGCGCTGCGAGCGGAACAGATCGGCTCCGGCGGACCGGACGACACGGACTCGTAGACCGAAACAACCCGTACCCACCGGTTGGCGACCATGCGGCGCCGGTCGTACAGGCGGGCGGCGCCGTCAAGAGGTGCCCCATGCACCCAGCAGCTCCGCAGGCCCGTAAACCGCATCCAGTGCTCCGCAGTCGGTCCCACTGCGCGAGACCGCGACCACCGGCACCGGTTCGGGCGTCAGCGCGGCCCGGTGCCGGTGCAGCGCGGCCAGGTCGTGGCGGTCGAAGGGGGAGTTCTCCAGCCACTTCACCGAGCCGACGAACAGCAGCTCCTTGGCGATCGGGGCCCGGTCCGCGCCCACGATGTCGATCTCCACGTCGTTCGTACGCGTCCAGTAGCCGCCGATGGCCGGGGCCGCCGAAAGGTTCCCGTCAGGCAGCAGGCGTGCCAACGCCTCCCGGACCAGGGGCTCGACGGCCCGGCCGCGCCAGCTCGTCCAGTTCTCCCTGATGCGGGTCAGCGTCAGATCGCCCCGGCCGCGCTCGATCTCCGGGAGGGCCGGGCCGAGCAGTTTCAGCCAGAAGCGCAGGTACGGGTCGGCGACCCGGTAGCGGCGGTCCCTGGACGGCCGGGTGGACAGGGGCAGTTCGGCGGCGACCATCCGTTTGTCCGTGAGGGTGGTGAGGGACCGTTGCAGGGAGGCGCCGGGCAGGCCGCCGGCCGCGCGGGCGATCTTGGAGAACGTCCGCTCGCCGCTCCCGATCGCGGACAGCACCGTACGGGCCTGCAACTCCTTGGGGAACTCCGCCGCCAGTGACCGCTCGGCCGAGACCAGGAGAGCGGAGACCGGGTCACTGAGGGCCTCCGCAAGAAAGTCCCACAGACCCGCTCCGTGCTTCCATTCCGCGCAGATGAGCGGCAGTCCGCCCGTGACCAGCGTGGCGTCGAAGGCCGACGCGGCGTCGAGGCCGAGCATCCGGCCCACCTCCGCCGGGTTCAGCGGTCCGAGCACCATCTCGCGGCCACGCTGGTGGAACGGGCGTCCGTAGCTGTTCAGCGCCTCCATCATCGACAGGTCGGACCCGATGAGGACAAGAAGCACGGGCTTGGTCTCCAGCACCCGGTCCCAGGCGCGTTGCAGCACACCCTCGAAGGTACCGTTCGCGTCCATCAGGTACGGCAGTTCGTCCAGGACGACCACGCTCGCCCGGTCGTGGGGCAGGGCCGCCGCCAGTACGTCGAACGCGGCGTCCCAGCTCGCCGGCCGGGCTCCGGCGAGGAGGCCCGCCAGCGGCAGGGTGGACGCGTCCGCATCCCGGGCCAGCCTCTGGAGGTCGGCCTCCGGTGATGCCCCGGTGGCGGCGTAGAAGAGGAACGGTGCCCCCGAACGCTCGGCGAAGCGCTCGACCAGCCTGGACTTGCCCACACGGCGGCGCCCCCTCAGCATCACGCACCTGCCGGGGCGCTCCCGGCCGGCACCGGCCGCGACCCTGCCCAGCTCGCGCTCAAGCGTGGCCAGCTCGGCCTGCCGCCCCACGAAATCCGCCATGCACAGCCTCCAGTGATGGGACACGAACATTTACGTTACTAACATCAATGATAGTAATGCCCTGGTTCTCATCCCAGACCCTCGTGCGGCACGCGCCGCACACCGCGTACCGGGTGCCTCCGGGCTCGTACAGCCATGTCCGTCGCCGCGTCGCACCTGGTCGGAGGGGAACGGTTCACACCAGTGGCTCTGCTTGAATCCTTGGCCCGTTCCGGACCTCTTCCGGTTCCCCGACGCTGCCGGACGATGCGGAGAATTTTTGCGACAGTTCTTGCGGCCCGTGCCAGGGTGAGGGCGTGGCAAAGACCGAGATGGCAGATGTGTTTGCGGCCGAACGCCGCGGTGGGGGTGGGAGTCTCTATGCGTATCGGGTGCGCGGGCTCGGCCGCAGCGCGGTAGTTCTGTGGATCGGTGGCAGAGGTGACGAACCCGATCAGGTGCTGGCGTTGCCAGAAGCTGATCGCCGGCAGGTGCCGGTGTTCATGACCGTTCGGCAGGCGCGCGTGTACGTGAGCCGGCGGGGGCGGAAGCTGGCCAATTCTGAGGCCAACACACTGGAGCTCACCCGTGTCCAGCACTGGCTGGAGGACCCGGTGCGCCGACACGTCCCCCCGGGTGTGGTGCTGGAGGCGTGGAACTTCTTCGAGGATCTGGCCCGAGGGCTCCGCGAAGTCCACCGGCTACAGCAGGGAGCTGTGCATGACAGCGCCTACGAGAAGCTGTTCGGAGGCGAGTGCGCCGCATGGACTCCCGACGAGCAGCGCGCGGTACTGGAACTGATCACGGCCGGGGTGGAGCTGTGGAACTCCTGCCCAGTGGTCGTAAAGCCCTGTTCGAGCATCGTCCTGGACAGTGGGCGGGGCGTCCCCCGGGGCTTGTGACCCGTGAAGTCGGCCGGCTCGCTGAGGTGCTTTCACGCAGCCTTGGCCGGGTAATCGGTCCAGGACCGGATCGGTGAGTCGCAACACGCCGTTCAGTGCGCTACGGGGCCCTGCTCGCAGGAGGGGGTGTCACCGACGGTTCGATCGTCGACCGGATGTAGATCCGAGTGGTGTCGTGCTCGAACTCGTGGGTGAAGAGGTCGACGCAGCGCTGGAGGTACTTGCCTTCCGGGGTCGCGAGTTCATCGGGGCACAGACTGATCTTCCGCAGCCCTTGGGTCAACGTCTCCGGCTCGGGCAGTTCCAGGTGGCCGAAGGCAGCCGCAGGACGGTAGTCCTTCTCCTCGGGGTGGAAGTTCTCGATCATCCTGGTGTCGCTCCGGATGAGCCGACCGGTGTACGTCTTTGCTTCGCTGCTCGGGAGGACGAAGGACAGCAGGCCGGTGTCGTAGCGCTCCCCGACTTTGTAACCCGCACGACGGTCCGATGCCTCCGCTGGAATCCGGATGCCCATCTGGTCGCTCATCCACGCAGGCGTGGCTCCATTCTCCCAGCAGCAGGTCATCTCCTGGCCCGACAGGTCCGACGACACGTCGTCGGCGACGCAGGAGACCACGCCGATCGTGGAGGCGACGCAGGCGAGGAGCACCAGGACGACAACGACTGCGACCGGCACTCGACGCCGACGCACGGGCTGCGCATCCGCCTGGAGCTGTGCCCACTCGTCGTCGAACGTCATGAGTCCCCCGGCCCTGACCGATGTCAACCCGTCACCCTGACAACGGTGTTGTGGTGTGATCACCCGGCATCACCGGTGTTCGGTATGAGCAGGTGATGCTACGGGTGGTCCCGGAGGCGTCCGGGACCACCCGCGCGTGACTGTCCGGGGTCAGACCAGCTCACTGACGAACGCGTGCCAGGCGCCGTGGCCGAAGGTGATGACGGGGCCGGCGGGACGCTTGCTGTCGCGGACGGGAACGAGGTGGGGGAGGTTGCGGGCGACCTCGACGCACTCGTTATTGCCCCCGCTGTATGTACTGGCGCGCCACCTCGCGCCCGACAGGTCCGGCGTGCTGCGGTGTGCGCTGTTCATGCTTGATGCTCCTTGGCCCGGCGATGGATGGCGGCACGGGACTCGGTCCGTGAGAGCGCTGACGTGCGCGCGGCGTCGAACAGGTCTTGGTAGCGGGACACGTCCGCTTCCCGCTCCAGCCACATGGAACCGGACGGGTTGTCCGCCAGTACCACGTCGAGCGCGCCCTCCTCAGGAAATCCCAGCACTACGTACGGGCCGAACATACTCGCATGGGCGCCACGCGAGAACGGCAGTACCTGGATGGTCACATGGGGATGTTCGGAACTGGCCAGCAGGTGTGCCAACTGCGCGTTCATGACGCGCG
Organism: Streptomyces sp. NPDC111516; assembly: GCF_055635345.1. NCBI lineage: Bacteria > Bacillati > Actinomycetota > Actinomycetes > Kitasatosporales > Streptomycetaceae > Streptomyces > Streptomyces sp. NPDC111516. The sequence continues at coordinate 492,575 of NZ_JBVKBV010000002.1, forward strand.
GGCCGCCGACCTGCTGAAGAAGTACGGCCTCCGATACCACGGCCCACAACTGCAGCGGGTTGTCGGAGAGCAGGCGCTCCTGCCGAGCCAGTCGTACCTGTACGAACTTCTCGATCTCGTCTGCTGACTGCCACTGCTGTGAAGCAACGGTGACTGCTCGGATGTACTCCGGAGTCTGGAGCAGGCCGGGTACCAACTGGGCCTGGAAGGTTCGGATGGACCCAGCCATGGCCTCCAGAGCGATGTAGTCGCGATACGTGTCGGCAAGTACATCGCCGTACTGGTTCCACCACCCCTCCCGGCGCCTGCGGTTGGCCTTGCGAGCAAGCGAGGTGAGGCGCTCGCGGGCCTCGTCATCCGAAACCGCGTACGCGTGGAGCATCGCGGTGAGTGGTCGTTCCGGGCTTCGTCCCGTCGTCGATGTCCGCGCGGCGCATCCATTTCCACAGTGTCATCGAGTGGACTCCGAAGTCGGCGGCCACCTGCTCGATCGTCACGCCCGGGCCGCGGTTCCTCGCGACCCGCACCACGTCCGCGCGGAACTCTTCGGGATAAGGCTTGGGCACAGCGACATCCGTTCCACCCGCCCTGCAGGGCAGGCAACTTCAGATGTCACCCGACCGTGCGGCAGACCCTGGCTCCGCGCGGCGAACAAGATCCTCTCCATCAATACTCCACGGATTCTCCGCGACTCCGACAATCGCGCTCTGTGGGCAATACGGTTATCTGCGTGCGACTCGTCACATAGGGTTGCCCATCAGGCAGTTGGGGCGGGGACACTTTCGTGTCCAGGTTGCATTGCTTTGGGGGCTTTGTGCGTGAAATGGTCAAGGGCTCGAATGTATCTCTGTCAGCCCTGAGTGAGAACGTCGGTTCGGCGATCGTCGGTCTGGGCTGGGGGAGCCCGACCGGTGAAGGAGATGCCGACGTGTCCGTCCTGCTGCTGGACGCGAACGGCAAGGTCCGCAGCGATGCCGACTTCTACTTCTACAACAACCCTGTTGCCGCTGACGGGAGCGTGCAGCTTTTGGGTAAGACGCCGACGGCAGACGGAAGCGAGGACCGGATCAGCTTTGACTTGACTGCGGTCCCGTTCGACGTCGACCGCATCATCGTGGCTGCCAGCCGGCACGAGGGTGCCTGCTTCGGAGAACTGGAGGGCGTGAAGCTGTCGTTGGCGGACGGAGGCGGTGAGGAACTTCTCCGCTTCGCCATCGACGACGCCGACTCGGTGAGCGCGGTCATCTTTGGGGAGCTGTACCGGCGTGGGGAAGAGTGGAAGTTCCGCGCAGTCGGCCAGGGCTACGACACGGGCCTCGCCGGTCTGGCGACGGACTTCGGGGTCGACATCGAGGACGATGCGGCGGGAGAGGAAGCTCAGGACAACGCCGTCATCGACGATCAGGCGGACACGGCACCATCAGTGCCAGCCGACGAACCCACGCCCCAAGAGACGCTGGTGGCCGTCCCTGCTCCTCGTCGGCCTGACGAAGAGGTCGAGCCGAGGAAGTCGACCGCACGACCTCGTACCGCGAAGAAGAAGGTCACGCTTCCAAAGACGGCCAAGAAAACGCTGGCGGAGAACGAGTCGTGGAAAGAGGCCAGACTCTTCCCGGTGTCGGCGCTCAAAAGCGACCGGGACCGCGAAATGCGTGCGACGTCGGTGCTGCTGTCGGTTATGGCACAGGTGCCGGAGTTCGGCAGGAGGCTCACCGCCGCGTTCGGAGCACCGGCCGGTCGCATGGAAACCTTCACCGAGGTCACCCTTCCTCACGGTGACACCCCGCGCCGCCCCGACGGAGTGATCCGTGTTGAGCGGGCCGGCAAGCTGTGGACGGCGCTGGTCGAGACGAAGACCAACGGCAATGCCCTCAGGGTCGATCAGGTACAGGCCTACATGGATATCGCCGCGCGCCGTGGCTACGAAGCCGTGATCACTCTGTCGAACGACGTCGCATTGGAGGGCAGCCCGCTCGTCGACGTGAAGATCGACGGACGACGCAAGCACAAGGTGGCTATCTGGCACCTGTCATGGGCGGAAGTCGCTCATCAGGCACAGATGCTGATCCGGCACGAGGGCGTCGGCAATGCGGCGCACGCCTGGCTCCTCCAGGAACTACTGCGCTACTTGCAGCACGAGAACTCCGGCTGCCACGGCTTCCAGAACATGGGCCCGGCCTGGGTTCCGGTACGCAACGGAATCGACGACGAAACCTTGTGCCAGGGAGACCCCCGCGCACTGGAGGTCGTGGAGAGCTGGGAGCGGCTCATTCGCCAGGTCTGCCTCCGGCTGGGCGGCGAACTGGGACAGAAAGTACTGCCCGTCCAACGCGCCAAGCGTGGAACCGATCCAAAAACACTTCGGGACCGCCTCGCCGATCAGCTCTGTCTCGAGGGGAAACTGGAAGCGAAGCTGCGCATCGAGGGAACGCCCGGCGTCCTGGCGATCAGCGCAGACCTGCGTACAGGCAAGCTCCGCGCCTCCATCGAGATCCCGGCGCCAGAGCAGGGCTACCCCTTGGCGTGGGCGAAGCGGCTCGTCCGACGCTTGGCCGAGGCACCGGCGGATCTTCACGTCGAAACTCTCATCGAAGGGGAAAAAGGCGGCCCACGGGGAACGCTCGAACGGCTTCGCCCGGAGCCGGCGGACATGCTGCCCAAGGAGAATGGCACCCAGATCGCTGGCTTCCGCCTGTCCCTCTTCAAGGGCATGGGAAGCAGTCGCGGCAATGCAGAGTCCGGATTCATTCGCAGCGTCGACGACGCGGTGCAACGCTTCTACACCACTGTGGTGGTCCACTTGGACGGTGCGACCCCTCGTCGAGCACCGTCCAGGGGAGGGGCGACGACAGGCTGAAGCCCAGCGATCACCTTGGCCGCCTCGGACTGCACGCATCTGCGGCGATCGAGGGACGGCAGGAATTCGCTAACCGCAAGATCGAAGAAATGCTGCGCGAGTACGACCGAGGCAGCTCGCGGATGGGCCGCAGGTTCGAGTGCTGGGCGGGGGACTCGGAGCATGGGAACAGGGAAAGCCGGCGGTCGAGGGCGGGCAGTTGGTGATCGAGACGGCTTTTCGGCTGAAGTTTTGAGCGCCTCGACGAAGGTGGTGAAAGCTCCGGTTGGGAAGGAGAGGGTGGCCCTGGCCGGGGCCTTGGAGTCGCGTATGGATACGCGGGTGGGCGCGCGCTGCACCGGTCGAACCGTCAGGTGGACGCACTGAAGGTGTACCAAGAGCTCAAGCGGCGCTTCGGGGCGATCGCTTTCCGTATGAGCTCACCGAGCGGGGAAGGTGAGCCGCAGAACGATCTCGCCGTCGTCGATCTCCCCGGTGGGCTCGAACCCGAACTTCTGGTAGAAGGGCCACGGTTCGCCGTCACCGGGCTCGTAGCTGGTCAGCAGCTCGGTGGCGCCGTCCGTGCGAACCAGGGCGGTGATCTGCGTGAGCGCCTCTCGGCCGATCCCTCGCCCCTGGTACCGCTTGTCGACGAGAAGGCGCCAGATGAAGTGCCGCCCTTTGTAAGGACCAGTCGGCGGTTTCCACGACAGCATCACGAAGCCGACTGGCTCGTCGTCGCGGTACAGGGCGCGGTACCAGGGATTGGCCTCCGGTTTCTTTGTCGCCTCCTTGAGCGACTTGGAGACGGAGGCGACGAACTGCTTCTGGCCGCGTCGGACGCGGAGGGCACGAACGGCATCCCGGTTGTCGTCGGTGATCTCCCGCAGGTGCACGCCTGGGAACGTCATGCCATGCCCCTTCCTACATCCGGCAACTGCGCCATCCGGGCCGACGTGAAGAGCCTCTGCCGTGCGCAGTCCGCTGTGTGTACGCAATTTCAAGGACGTCAGATTGGACGTCTTCGCAGCGTATTCGATGCAGCGGAACTGGAGCGGGACTGGCACGCCGGGCTGTGTCCGCGTCCGAGGCAGCTGCTTTGATCTGGGCAGACGCTCCGAGATCCTGTCCATGAAAGTCCACAGACCGCGTCTGCGGCGTCGCTCTGTCCGCCGGGCAAGTAGTCCAGCCACTCGGGCGTCGATTGCATGCCTTGGCGTCCTACGGCTTGCCCTCCCCGCCCCGGAGTGACGACAGGACCAAGCGCCCGTACCGTGTTGTCAAGGCCGCTGCTGTGGCAGCGACGGACAATGCGAGTGCTATGAGCAGGTGTGTCGCGGAGTCATCGCCGAGGACCTGCAGGATGCTGAGAGCGGTGCCGAGGGGCAGGCCGAGAATGGTCAGGACGCCCAGGGCGCCGCTGATCTGCTGGCTCTCCTGTGTCTGTACAAGCCTGCTGTAGTCGGCGGCTTCGGCGAGGATCTCGTTGAAGCGGGCGGGTAGCCGGTGCTGGTTCTGGAAGGCGAGCAGTAGATCGTTCGCCGGGCCGTGGGCAGTGAGGTGTTGTCGCCAGTAGGTGCTGCGAAAAGCGGCGATGTTCCTCTCCAGACCGGCGACGCGGCGTGCCAGTCGTGCAGAGTCGAACACCCCCGAGAGTTCCTCGGTGAGTTCGTCGATGTGATCGCGCTGGAGGGAGCCGAGGAGCAGGGCGTCGAGATAGACGGTACGGGAGTGCAGTGCCCCGAACTCGTAGAAGTCGCCCGTGCCGGTGTCGGGCCGGTGGCCGAGAAAGGCAGCTCCTTGTCGCAGCACCAGGGCGCTCCAGTCCGCCGAAATCCGCACGGTGTGCTTGAGTTGTTCGTCGGCGGTCTCCGGTGGGAGGGGGAAGTCCTCCGGTGTGGAGCGTGAGGCCAGTTGCCATAGCCAGCGGTCCGCAGTAGCCGGTAGTTCTCCTTCCGAGCCGGCGCGGAGAGCGGGGGCGTGCTGGGCCGTTGGGGTCATGAAGGCGATGGTGTAGGGCCGTGCGGTGGCGAACGGTGCGCCGGAGGCACGGACGTCCGCGATGCCGGCGAGAAGCGGGTCAGGGTCGAACGGCCCGGTGAGCGGGTCATCGGCAGAGTCCGGCCGCCGTCCGGCCAAGGCCCGCAGCACAGGCAGCAGCGGTCGGTCCACACTGAAGTGCAGTACTGCCAGGGCGTGTTCGGGGCTGCGGGCGGTGGCCGCGCGCAGGAGTTCCAAACCGAGCAGGTGCATACCATCGTGTTTGACGTCCTGCGGCAGGTGCCAGCGACAGGGCCGCCCGAGTGCCCCGTACAGGGCGCGCGCGGAGGCGGGAGCAAAGTAGGTGGACCGGGTCTCGGTGTCGGTGCGGCGACTGCCCAGCTCGAACGGGAAGGGGCCTTCGGGCCAGTTGGGGAGGCGCAGCAGCCGCACGGGTAGCACCACGGTCAGCTCCTGGCGTGCCCCTACGGCTTCGTCGAGCAGCAGAACCTCGGCGGTCACTGGTAGTACTCGGCCGGGTCGGGCTGGCCCAGGCGGATGACGAACTCCGCCCGGTCCGGGCTTTCGGCGCTGATGTGGAAGCGGACGCGTTCGCCGCTGCGGATGGTCCGGAACCCTTCGGTCACGATCTGCCGGTAGTCGAAGCCGTAGTACCGCTCGTCTTCGTCGTCTCGGACAATGTAGGAGCTGAGCACACCGCGTGGTCCTCCGCCGCTTTGCCGTGTGTCGACGATGGTTCCGTGGCGGGGCCCCTTGCCGCTCATGCTGGCGTCTCCTCTGTATTGCTGGTGTCGCTTTCGAGGTCTTGCACGCATCGGAAGCCGACGGCGTTGCTTGCGCCGTTCTTTCTGTAGACGCTCTTGCTGCTGGCCTGTATGGCGCGCATCGGGTTGTCGTAGCTGCCGCCGCAGATGACCGCCTCGCCAGGGTCGGTAAGGCTGTTGGAGGTCCATTCCCAGCAGTTGCCCACCATGTCGACGATGCCGAACGGTGAGCGGTTGCCGGGGCGTTCCGCGACAGCTGTGACCCCGGCTCGGCGTACGGCGTCGCCCGCGAAGTCCCGGTACCACGCCTGGTACGTCACGACAGGTCGGCCTACCCACGCGTCGGCGCAGTTGACACGGGCGTTGTCGGGTGTGTCGCCCCAGGGGAACAGCCGCCCGTCGGCGCCGCGCGCGGCAGCCTCCCACTCGAGCGCGGTCGGCAGGCGTTTACCTTCGAACGCGGCGAAGGCGTAGGCGCTCCACCAGCCGATGCAGACGGCCGGGTGGTCGGCGCAGTGCGGGCTTTCGTAGTAGTCGGGCTGCCGTAGCCGGTCGATTGCGGGGCGGTGTGTGATGTGGGCGGGCTGGTCGGGGTGGTCCCACTGTGAGGTGCCGTCCGCGTCGAGGGCGTCGAGGAAGCGGCGATAGCGTGCGACAGTCACGGCGTGGCGGTCGAAGCGTACGGGACGCTCGACGCGACGGATCAGCAGCCGTTCGGCCGGGCCTACCAGGTATGCCCCGGCGGGCAGTACGCAGTCATCGGTCTGCGCAGTGCCGGGCATTTCGGCGAGGAAGGCGCGCACTTGCTCGGTGAGGAAGGGCCCTCCCGGGATGTCCGCTGCTGCGTTCCGGTTCGCGGGGGCGGCGAGATACCGGGCGGCCAGCAACTCCTGGTACGCCGTGTGCACGAAGGCGACGTGGTCGGCTCCGGCGGGGCGCAGCAGTGGAGCGAGGGCACAGGCGTCGAGATCGAGGCGCCCGTCCGTGAAGGCGTCGACGCCCAGCTGCCGGAGTAGGTCGAGGAGGGAGAAGACGGTCTGGTCGGTGAGGAACGCGTGCCCGAACGTGGCGGGCAGCCGCGCCTCCAGGCCTGGCCGACCGCGCTCGGTCAGCGTCCGTGTGACATGTGTGCCGAGGATGTCCGTCAGGGCCTGTCCCGGCGGAAGCTCCAGCGCCGCGGTGAGGTGCTTCTCCAGAGGCGTGGCTTCGGGCTCGGCCAGGCGCACGACATGGAAATGCGGGATGCGTGCCGGGTCCAAGCCGTTCGCGTACATCTGCTCGACCAGCTGCTCGCTGCGACCCGCGCCGCTGTCCAGCAGCTGGCGGACTTGCGGCGAGTCCGCCAGGAAGGACACCCGTGAACTCATGACCACCGCGGATTCGGCGGACAGGACGGCCGCGAGATCGGTGAAGAGCCGCAGAAATCCGGCGGGGCTCGACTCCTCCACCCCTTCGTCGACGGCATCGAGCACGCACAACGCGGTCCCGGACCGGATCAGATAGAGGAAGAGGTCGTACGCACGGGAGCGGTCCGACGGCGTCATGGCCGGCGCCAGGACACGGGCCGCGTACTCGGAGAACGGTTCGCCCTTCGGCTTGAGACCCAGGTCGAAGTAGAAACGGAAGCGACGGATCTCCGGGCTGGCAGCCAGCGCGCGCAGAAGTGTGCTCTTCCCGCTTCCGGGACGACCAGTCACCAGCACGTTCGCACTGCCGCGCGAGAGGCGCTCGAGTAGCTCGGCCGCGTCCCCGGACTGCACCACCTTCGACTCGCCGGTGAGCGGATCGGTGGTCAGCGTCGCCGCGGCGACAGCGGACCGCGGCTCGGCAGGGCTGTCGACGCAGGACAGAGGGGCGAGGTGGTCGTCGAGATGGACGATCGCGTCCACGAAACCGTCGTAGCGCACGATCCGGAAGTCCAGGCCCAGCATCTGATGAAGCGCGCCAGACGCCGCACCGTCGCCACTGTTGTCGTCCAGGACCACGAACCGAGTGAGCTTGGGTAGCCGCGTCCGCAGCAGCTCGCCACCGCTGGAGGCAAGGACGGCACTCAGGTCGCCGGCGTCCCGGGAAAGCAGGAGCTCTACATACTCCAGCCGCATCCCCGACTCGCGGCAGAACAGCTGGTACACGGTGTCCGGGCTGAGAACGAACCGCTTGGCCTGTCGGTAGCCGAGAGTGACGTACAGCCCGGCGAGGAACTCGCAGCGACGCGCCACCTCAGGGGCCATATTGGGCTCACCGCCGAGCAGCGCCGCGCTCCCGGTGTCGGTGAACCAGACCAGCACATCGACGAGCCTGCGGACCGCCAGCAAGCCGTCCTCGTCGCTGATGTCGTACCCGTCGTGCGTGGACCGGTTGCGCAGCCGCCGGATGTCGTCGAGCGCGTCCAGGACCGTACTGCTGCGGATGTGTGGGCGGCAACGCTTGACGAGGTCGTTCAGGGCCTTCGTCGAAGGGTCGCCCTCGACGCCGTGGTGCCGCCACAGCTCCTTGAGAAGCTTCTCGGTCAGTTTCCCGACCAGAGCGACCGCGTTCTCCGGATAGCCGTCGTTGAGGGACCGCAGCGGCCGTTCCAGATCGAGCCCTAATCGGTCGGCGATCCGCGAATGATCGTCGAGTTCATTCCTCAGGCGCCGCAGCCGTTCGTCGACCACGGTGCTCACGTGCCCTCCGCTCGTCGCTGCCCGAAGACGAACGCAAAACGGTCGGGAAACACCAGGACAGGCTCCGGGTGCGCCGCCTGCATCTCTTCGATGCCCTTCTCGATCTCACTGTCACTGAACGTGGACAGCAAGGACATGTAGCGGGCGCGCACCATGCCGAAGTACTTGTCCCGGTCGATGCGCAGCTCATGCTCGACGTGGGTGAGGCTGGCTTCCAGCCCGGCCGCACTCAAGTGCGCCTGGATATCGGCAGGGTCCGGCTGAAGCTCCTCGAAGCGGTCGAGGGCCGCCTGGAACAGCGGGTACTGGATCGTGGCCGGGAGCATCACCACCAGCAGCCGTCCTCCGGGGGCCAGGCGGTCGGCCAGGCCCCGCAGCGTGCGTGCCTGGTCGGTCACATGGTGCACCGACTCCTTGAGCCACATCGCGTCGAGCTGTTCGTACGGTAGACCGGCGCGCCCTTCTGCGACGTCCTCGGCCGAAGCGACGATCGGCGTCAGGCCGGGCGCCGGCGGGGTGCCCAGCTGACGGAGCATCGATTCGGAAGGATCGACGCACAGAATCGAATGACCTGGCTGGAGCTGACTGGCCACTTCCCTGGCGAACAAACCCGTACCAGAGCCGATGTCGGCGATCCGGTCCGCGGGGCTGAGTCGCAGCGCCTCGGCGATCCGGCCGGCCATCCAGGGAATGTAGTCCGGGCCGTAGACCCAGTGCTCGTCGTACTCGGCTGCCAGTTCCTCGTAGTGCCCCCGCACGTCGCGCCGCTCCACGATTCCCCTCTTGCCGCTCGTGTGTCGCCAACTGTGTCGGCGCCTGTGCCGCACAAGACAGGTGCAGGCTATCGCGGGTGCACGACACGACAACAGGGCGTCACCCGGCCAGGATTGGACTTGATCGCCGCATCCCGGCGACGCCGACGCTGCTCCAGCCGCTGGTGGCGGGGTGCCGTTGCAGGTGCTCGCGTGCGAGCTGGGCGCGGCTCGGAGGAACGAGGTGGATCAGCCTCGGAACCTGGTGAAGTCCGTCACCGCGGAGTAGGTGTCGCCCTTCAGGGCCTCGGCGAAGGCGGTGAAGGCTCCGGTCGGGATGGAGAGGGTGGCCCTGGCCGGGGCCTTCGAATCGCGGATGGCTATGTGGGTGTGGCGATGTGCAACCTCCACGCAGGCGTCGCCCTGGCCACCGCCGGAGTAGGACGACTTTTGCCAGGTATTGGGGGTCATCATGGACTCACAGCTCCTTCGTCATCCGGAGGATGAGGTCACGCGAACGCTCGGGTTCGAGCGATGCCGCTTCTACCCTACGGAAGAGCGTTCGGTAGCGGCCGAGTTGGGCTTCGGCGTCGATGAACGCAGGGCCATTGGGCCCGTCACGCACGACGGTGTCCAGCTTGGGGACCGGACCACCTGCGTACACCATGGCGCTTCCTGCTCCGGCAAAGCCGTCCAGATCGAAGGGGATGACGCGTACGGTGACGTGATCGGCTTCAGAGAGTTCCAGGACGCGGGCGAGCTGAGCCCGTGCCGCGGCTCGGTCACCGACCCTGATGCGCAGCGCTGCCTCATGGATCACCGTCCTATATGGGATCGGGTCGGGCCGTTCGATGATGACTGTGCGCTTCATCCGGTGTTCCACCCAGCGCTCCACATCGCTCTTCGGGAATTCCGGGTTCACGTACGAGAAGAGGGCCAGGGCGTAGTCCTCGGTCTGCAAAAGGCCTGGGACGTGCAGGAAGTCCACGTCCCACCGGTAGCTGGCGTGGTGCTCCAACTCGGCGAGGTCAAGGAACGGCTGGGGCAGCAGATCTCGGTACTCATCCCACCAGCCGCGCGTTCGTTCAGTCGCCATTGCCACCAGCGCTGAGAGCAACCCCTCGTCCGTACAGCTGTAATGAGCGGCAAGGCGCCGTACCCGTTCCTCGCTGACGCCCGCAACCCCGGACTCGATGTGACTCATCTGGACCGAGTTGGACCCGAGCAGCGCGGCGGCCTCACGGGCCCTGAGTCCTGCGGCTTCACGTAGCTTCCGCAATTCAGTGCCCAGGCGAACCTGACGTGCGGTTGGTTGCAGTCTGGGCGGCATGACTTCCTCTTCGCCTTCAACGGCCTTGGCGCGGTGACTCGTTCGGTGCCAGGTTACGCGACCGGCTTGCAGCGGAACAATTTTATGCCATACCGTCAGTGACGTAGCGCACACGCTGCGGAAGCGCACCGCTCCGTCGTGCCATGACGGCTGCGGCAATGCCACCGCTTGCCCCGCAACCCCACCCCACCCAAAACGGAGCTGACGCATGCCCGAAAACCTGACCGAGCCCTGGGAGTACTGCCTCTACATCCCGAACGACTTGCGCGCCGTCACCATCAGCCGTCGCACCCTCCGCCTCATCCTCACCATGCACGGGCTGATCCGCTTGGTCGACACCGCCGAACTTCTTGCGACCGAGCTGATCTCCAACGCTGTACGCCACACCAAGGGCCCGGCCGCACTGCGCGTGCGCTGGTCGGCAGGTGTGCTGCGGCTCGGGGCCTGGGACGCCGACCCCGAGCCGCCGGAGCCGGCCGTGCCGCTTGAGCAGGTCGCCGACGCGGAGGAAGGGCGGGGGCTGGTGCTCGTCCGGGCCTGCGCCGATCTGTGGGGCTGGCAGCTGCTGACGAGGGACGGTAGTCGGGGGAAGGTCGTGTGGTGTGAGTTGGCCGCCGCGTAGCCGCTCCGGCACTGAGTGGCAGATGCGTTCCGTCGTCTGGATGCCCGACCTGGGGGATTGCCCGAAGGTCTGAAATAGATCTGCCAATTACTGCTCAGCGCCTCGCAAGGAGCCGCTCGCGCTTCGTCCGCATAGGCGGCGAGCCTGATCATCATCGGAGTCGGATCGACGCAGCAGAGATCGACCGCTTCAGGGCGGCGCTGGGCTGAACTGCAGGGAGCAGCCCCGAACGAGACGGTCGCACTATCGACCCGCCGCCCTACGGGAAGTCGACTCCCCCACAGTAAGAAGCCGCGATGACTACCGCCCCGCCGACGGTGGTCGCCGGACCCCCGGGCGGGCTCGCACCTCCGCATGAGCCGACCCAGTCGCGCTCGATGACCTGACTGAGCAGCCCGACCCCCCGAATCATGACCATGTCATCACGCACGCGGCCCGGCCCTCACCGCAGAGCTGCGGGGCAGGGCCACTTGCGCCGTGACAGCGACAGCCCTCATGGGTGCGGTGATGGCCTTTCTGATCTTTGAGGGGCTTGCCGCCTTTGGTCGCAAAAGCCTCTGAGAAGGTAATATCACCCTCCGGGAAGTCCCTGGGGCAGAGTCGAAAGTTTCTGAGAGGCCTCAGGGATCCGAGCGCTAGATGCTGAGGCGACGGCCCGGAATTCGCCCCACGGGACAGCTGGGCAAACGGTTACTGACCGCTTGCGTTCAGTAATCGTGGCGGTCCCTCGGGCTCATTCATCTAGGCTGTGCTCGCAGTGTGTGCGGGCCCCTCGCGCAGAGTGGGCGGGGCTGGGTGGAAGTCGAGACGGAGTAGACGGCGGATATGGCGGACGAGCAGTTGGGCCTTGGATTTTCCGTGCCGGAGGTACCCAGGGAGCGCTCCGAGGAGGCCTCACCGCCGCGTGCGCTCGGGGACGACGAGACGATCGACTACATCTCGGGCAAGGACATCCTCAAGCTGACCGAGGCCGAGAAGGTCCGCCAGCACATCGCCCGGGTTCTCGTGCACCAGTACGGGATCAATCCTGATGACATGAAGCGCGACTACACGATCGAGATCCCGGCGCCCGAGGGCGGCCGCAAGACCCGCAAGAAGGTCAGCATCGCCGTCTTCGAGCCCGGCCAGCCGAAGACAGTGGATCACCTGCGGCGCATCGTCATCACCAAGCCACGCCCCAAGACCGGCCGCACAGTTACCAAGATCCGCACGCACGAGCAGGCGACGAAGGACATCGACGAGCTTCAGTTCCTGATGAGTGTGGCGGGGCCGGCTTGTCATCTGGGGCTGTGGACCGACGACATCGACCTGTACTTCGTGGAGAAGATCAAGCGCGACGACGAGGGGCGGAAAGTCCGGTTCGAGGACCGATTCCGGCCGCTGCCGAACTGGCCCCGAGGGGACGATTCGGCCTTCGACGCCACTGGTGATGCGTCCTCTCTGAAGGAGATCAGGCGCGCGGACAAGTACATGCTCCGTTTCGCCTTCCGGCGCTGTCACAACTACATTCACGGCAACGAGGGGCTGCCCAAGGACGCGGCGTTCTGGCAGTTCCTCTATGTCCTCTTCGCGAGGATCTACGACGAGCGCCAGGTCCGCGAGGAGGGCAAGGACTCGCGCTTCCGCATCGACATCGCAGACCTGGTGCGGACTGAGACGACCGCCACCGGGGCCAAGCGCAGGTCGGGCAGCCCCGAGGTGGCGGGCCGCGTCAGGGATCTCTTCAAGGAGGTGAAGGAGTTCTACAAGGAGCAGAAGCTCTTCGACCACCGGGACGAACTCACCCTGACCGATCCAGCGCTCACCTTCATCGTCGGCGAGCTGGCCCCCTACGACCTCGGCAGTACTGACATCGACGCCAAGGGAGTCGCCTACCAGGAACTGGTCGGCGACAACCTGCGCGGCGACCGTGGTCAGTACTTCACGCCCAATGAAGCGGTGAAGCTGGTCGTCGACATCCTCGACCCGAAGGAGCACGAGACTGTCTTGGACCCGTGCTGCGGCACGGGAGGCTTCCTGCGCGAGACCCTGAACCATCTGCTGCGCAAGTGGCAGAAGGTCGAGGACGACGGTGCCACCTTCACCAACGCCAAGGAAATTGCGAGGCGGATGGCCGACTCCCGGCGAAGGCTGGCTGCGTACGCGGACAAGCACCTCTTCGGCGCCGACTTCGACCCCTTCCTGCGCCGGGCGACCGTGATGAGCCTGATGACGCTCACCGACACGGCCGGACACGCTTTTCACATGGATTCGCTCGCTTTCCCGGACAGTCACCTCGCGGGCAACGATGAGGCGCTGAACTTCCCACAGATAGGGCTGGGGGAGGTGCACGTGCTTATGACCAACCCACCGTTCGGCTCGGACATCCCGGTGTCGGAGGACCTGATCCTCACGCGATTCCGTAAGAGCGGAGGCCAGTTCGGCGTCGCCTATAACTGGACCCGTGACAAGGACACAGGCAAGCTGGTTAAGGCTGGCGAGGCGACCGCGGTTTCCCCGGAGCAGCTCTTCGTCCAGCGGGCCGTGGAGTGGGTCAGGCCCGGCGGGCGTATCGGCATCGTTCTGCCGAACGGCATCCTGTCCAACCCCGGCCCCTCCGACGAGGCGGTCCGGCGCTACATCCTCGACCAGTGCTGGGTCCTGGGCAGCGTGGAACTCCCGGTGGAGACCTTTATCGCCGAGGCCAACGTCAACATCCTCACCACCCTGCTCTTCCTGCGCCGCAAGACGGCCCAGGAACGGCAGGAGGAGATCGAGTTCGGCGCCGCCGACTACCCGGTGTTCATGGCCGTCGCCGAGAAGGTCGGCATCGACCGCCGCGGGAACAAGGTCTACGTGCGCACTCCGGATGGCGAGATCGTGACCGAGGAGAAGACGGAGCACGAGATCCTGCGGATCGGCGGTGCCGAGGTGCAGCGCAAGATCAGCCGCCGGGAACCAATGCTCGACAACGACCTGCCGAAGATCGCCGAGGCGTACCACGAGTTCTCCGAGCGCCACGCCCACGAGTTTCCCTGGAACGCGCGCTCATGATCACCCGGATCGAGGCGTACAACTACCGCTGCTTCGAAGACCTCGCCGTCGACCTGGCCGGTTTCCATGTGCTGGCCGGTGCCAACGGCTCCGGCAAGAGCACGCTGCTCGACATTCCGGTCCTGCTCGCTGAGCTGCTGGGCGCCGAGCGGATCGAGGATGCCTTCCTGCGTCCGTCCGCCCGCACCGGTCGGCCACCGCGCGCTCAGTCGCTCACCGAGCCCGCCCACCGGGGCCGGGACGGCGGCTTCGGTTTCGCGATGGAGGCGTGGCTCCCGGAGGAGATCACCGAGCTCCTGGCCGAGGCCACCCGCAACCCGCGCCTCCCACTGCCCACCCATCTACGGTACGAGCTGCACCTCGCGCCGGTCGAGGGCGGTCGGGGAATCGAGATCGCGGGGGAGTACCTGGTGCTGTTCCCCGAGGAGCATCCGGTGCGGCCGGTGCCGGGGGAGCGGGCCTTCGAGGACCCGGACGAGACGGTGACCACCGGGCGGGGCGGCAGTCGCCGAGTCCGGTGGGCCTGGGAGGAGAGCTGGCGTCCGGTGATCGCTCGTACCGGTGGTCCGGTGGCGCGTTTCACCTCCGAGACCGGGGGACAGCCCCCGTTGACGTGGCAGAGCCCGCACAGCCGGCTTGCGCTGGACACGGTGCCGTTCGACGAGGCGCACTTCCCGGTGGCCCTCTGGTTCCGTTCCCTGCTGCGGGAGGGAACGCTCGCCTATGCCCCGGACTGGGCCGCCCTGCGCCAGGCCGCCCCGCCCGCCGGCCGCAGGCCCCAGCTCGATCCCGTCGGCCGTAACACTCCCTGGCTGGCCCTGCGTCTCAAGGGCGAGGACAAGGAGCTCTACGACGCCTGGGTGGACCTGGTCCGGATCGCTCTGCCGCAGGTCCAGGACATCGACGTCGTGGAACGCGAGGACGACCACCACGCCTATTTCCGCGTGACCTATGCGGGTGGCCATGAGGTCACTTCCTCGGGCCTGTCTGACGGCACTCTGCGCGTATTCGCCCTGACCCTGATCGCCTTCATGCCCGACCCGCCGGCCCTGCTAGTCACGGAGGAACCGGAGAACGGCATCTATCCACAGGCCATCGAGATCGTCATGCAGGCGCTTCAGGCCGTACGGGACTGTCAGGTGCTGGTGGCCACGCAGTCGCCGCTGGTCCTGGCCAACGTGGAACTGCCGGACGTGCTCGCAACGCGTGTCGACTACGACACCGGGGCCGTGACCGTCGTGCGCGGCGACAGGCATCCCCGGCTGGCCGACTGGCGAGGGGATCTTGATCTGGGGACGCTGTTCGCGACGGGGGTGTTCGAGTGAGCAAGGGGGCCGGGCGGCGGACGGGGCGCGGAGGGGGAGCGATCGCTCCGGTACCACGGCAGGCGGCCGTGCCCTCGGACGAGTCCGGGAAGCGCGATGTCGTCTTCTACGTCGCCGACCAGGGGATGAAGGCCATGATCGGTGCCTTCCTGGACCGCAAGGACATCCACCACAAGTTGGGCTGCGGTCCGTTCGTCTTCGACGGCCGACGGGACATCAAGGTCAGCGACAACAAGGACTCCGAGTTGCCTGTACGGGCCGGTGTGCTGCTGCAACCGTGGCGGGGTGAGTACGAGCGCGCGGTCGTGGTGATGGACCACGCCTACAAGGGGGCGCCGCCGGTCGCCGAGATCCGCAAACGCATCAGTGAGCAGCTGGAGGACTTCTGGCCGCAGTATGCGGTCGTCGTCATCGAGCCAGAGCTGGAGAACTGGTTCTGGTCGGACCACACCGAGGTGATCAAGAAGGCCCTCGTGTGGCGGCCGAGCAAGGGCGACGAGCGTACGCCGCGCCAAGTGCTGGAGGACGCCGGACTGTGGGCCCCTGGCAAGGACAAGCCCGACGATCCGAAGGAAGCGGTTGCGTACCTGCACCGGCTGAAGTACACCGGCCCCAAGAACAACGGCATCTTCCGGCGCTTCGCGGAGCAGGTTCCGTCCGTTCGAGGCTGCACGGACTCGTCATTCCAACATCTGATGGCGACCCTTGGGGCCTGGTTTCCGCCAGCCGGGACCACGACCGCATACACGACGACCATAACGACGGAGTACGGGCAGTGAAGATCGCGTCCAAAGACAATCCGGTACGGCTGGGGTGGCTGCGGGAGCAGGGGCTTCGGATGGATGCGGCGCCCTATTTGTCGGGGGCGTTTGAGGCGCGGAAGTTGTTGGAGCGGTTGCCGCGTACGGTGCCATTGCGGGAGGTCACGCGAGGCGGGGCGGGGATCTTCCACGCGGGGCGGCCATTGCGGCGCTGGGTCACCGCGCCGGAACACGGGGTTCGGTTCTTCTCCAGTACGGACATCATGGAGGCGGACTTCTCGAATCTGCCGTTCATTTCCAAGACATCCGTCGCGCTCAATCCCCGCCTGACGATTCGGGCGGGCTGGACTCTGATCACGCGCTCAGGGAACGTCGGCCGTATCGCGTACGCCCGTCCTGACATCGACGGTTATACATGCAGCGAGCACGTGATGAGGGTCGTACCGGGCCAGGGTCTCATTCCTCCTGGTTACCTCAACACGTTCCTGCGCAGCCGCTTCGGTGTTCCGATCGTCGCCAGCCAGGCCTATGGCGCGATCATTCAGCACATCGAGCCTCATCACATTGAAGGGCTTCCGGTTCCGCGCTTCGATTCGGCGCTGGAAGAGGAGATCCATGACCTTGTCGAGGAGTCGGCCATGCTGCGGGCCGAGTTCCAGGCCGGTGTGGTCGGGGCTACCGAGGATCTGTTCAGGACGGCGGGGCTTGAGGAACTGATCGACCTGCGGTGGCATGACCAACCTCGGGATCTGGGCTTCGAGCAGCGGAAGTTGACGCCCCTGACGCTGCGGGCCTTGAATTACCAGCCGAAGGCTCGGCAGATCTTGGACGCGTTGCGCGGTGTGGATCACTTGACGCTCGGCGAGATCTGCGAGGGCGGGCAGCTCGGATCCGGCGTGCGCTTCAAGCGTGTCGATGCCGAGCCAGGCCATGGCGCTGTCTGTCTGATTGGGCAGAGGCAGGGGTTCTGGATTCGCCCTGAAGGGCGTTGGATCAGCCCTAGCCAAGCGCCTCCAGGAATTTTCGCTAAGGACGAGACGGTCATGATCCCGTCCCAGGGCACTCTGGGGGAAAATGAGGTTTTCTGCCGCGCGATCTTTGTCACCGGTTCTTGGCTTGAGTACGCGTACACGCAGCACTTTCTTCGGGTTGTAACGGGAACTTCTGATATCCCGGGTGCCTACCTCTTTGCCTTCCTCCGCTCCGAAGCAATGTTTCGAGTCCTGCGTTCCATGTCGACCGGTGGGAAGCAACAGGATGTCCACGAGGGACTGCGCGCCCAGATCCCCGTTCCTGTCCTAACCTCGCCCGATCGGGAGCGTATTGCTGAAACGATCCGCGGCGCTTATCACAAGCGGGATGAGGCCGATCAGAAGGAAGACAGGGCGCTGGAGCTGCTGGAGCAGGCAGTGTTGGAGCACAGCGCGTCCTGAACCATCGCCAGTTCTGTTCCGCATGGCGTGATGGGACAGGTCCGGACACCCTGGCTCGCAAGGCGATGAGGGAGCGGGCCGTCAACGGAACAAGTCACATGGTGGGTTCCGCGTTGCTCTTCACTGAAGTATCGAAGGCGTCCCATGCGGTCGAGGTGAAGAGCAAGGGCGCGGTGAGGGGTGTCTTGCTTCACGGACGGGGACGAGGCCAGGGACGCCGTCGGCTACTTCGACGCAGGCGTCACCCCTGTTGAAGATGGCGACGGAGAGTGGTGATGAGGGTGCGAACAGTGATTTCCGCTGCTCGTGGGCTCACGTACCTCGTTCCCTGGAGGCCGTCGATGGACGTTGCCCAGCCCCCCCCACACCAACACCCCGGACCCCCCGCCTCCGTCGTGGGAGACTTGGCCTACGACACCGTCCGCAACCGCTACGGCGTCGTCATGGAGCGCACCCCTGGGCAGGTGCACCTGCGCCCCAGAGGCGGCGGCCGAGAGTGGACCGCGCGGCCCGAACACGTCGAACTCGCACGTGCCAGCGAGGCGTTGAGCTCGCAAGTGGCGCAGGTCAACGCCTCGCTGGCACGTGGGGAAGTCCTGTGACCCAGCCGCCACGCATTCGCCGTACGACCGGGAACGGCGCCGCCACCCGGCACGGGACGGCTGTACCGCCGGCAGAGCCCCCGGCCCTCCCGCAGCCCAACGCCTACGACCCGCCCGTAGGCCTTCCCGGCCTCCCCGTCGGAGCCCTCGTGCTCGACCGGGCCACCGGACGCGCGCCCTGCCCGTCGGCTCGCCTTTCTCCGTCCGGTGGGCGGAGGCAGAGAGTGGACCACCGCGCCGGATCAGATGGTTCCGGCGAGGTGGTCCAGTACCCACCGCGGGTCCGAGCTGGACTGAACGTACCTGTCGGTCGGGCACGGCATCCGGCTCAAGGGCACCCCTCCGCGTCCAACTCGTCCTCGGCCCGCAGTTCCGCCGCCAGGTCGACCAGGGAGCCCTCGCCCGGGATGTGCCAGTACAGGGTTCCCTGGACCTGCTGGGTCTTGCCCATGGCCTCCTTGCGCATCTTGCGGACCAGTGTGCTCGGCGCGTAGGACTCGCCATCGAAAGCCCAGATCAGGGGCTTGGACACGCTGGTGCCCCAGGTCGCGCGGGCCCGATCGGGGTTCTCCGCGAGCCACTCGGACAGCCCCTGCCGGTCGGGCCGGGTCACCGGGCGGAACTCCAGCGTCGTACCGACCGGGATCCGTTCGGCCTTGACGATGAGGCTCACGGCGTTGGTCGACCGGGCTGGCTTGCCTTGGACCCGCTCTTCCACGCGGTAATCGGCGTTGTCTGGTGCGGAAGTCCCCGCGGCCATGGCACTCAGGACGCGGCGCGAGACCACGCGGACGCGTTCCGGGGTGCGCATGGTGGTCAGGATCTGGCTGTTGCGGCCGTACGCCGTGTCGATCGTGGTCACCAGCCAGCCGAGAGCCTGCTCGACGAGGTCTGGCACCTTCGCCAGCTCGGCGTCCCAGTCCTTGTCCTCCGCGTCGAGGCCGCCGGTGTCCAGGTTCTGGAAAACGACGTGGCTGATCAGCAGGTCGCCGTTGCTGGCGGTGCTGGCGGCCCGGCCGAACAGGTCTTCGCTCTGTTCGGTGAGCGCTGCCGCCACCGCCCGTACGAGTTGTACGCAGCGCCACACTCGGTGTGCGCTCGGCGCCGTGTTGAGCGCTCTGCCGAAGATCTCCTGGTAGTTCGCCTTCTCCCAGAGGAGCGAGGGGTCTCGTTTGGCCTTCGCGCCGAGCTCTGGGGAACGGTGGGTCGCGGCCAGGGCTATCGCGGCCTCGGTCATGGTGCAGCCGCTTTCCGGGGCGGGCTCGGACTCGCCGCGTTTCAGCACGTAGGTGCGGCCGAGCGACAGCGAGAAGTCGTCCCTCAGACCGGCCTGGATCGGGTCACGGGACTTCCAGTCCCGCTCCTCGATGGGATTCTGTGTGTTGGTGTTGAGCGTGACCTGGTCGCCGAATCCCTCGGGACAGTGCTCCAGGGAGATGATGCGGACGAGTACGCGACCGCGGCCGGCCGACGCCGGGTTCCGCTGCATCGCACGGTGCATGGCGCTGACCGTCTGCGCCCCGTTCACGACGCTCGCCCCCTCCAGGATGAAGCCGGCGCCAGCACCTGGGGCGAACGCGCCCTTGCCTTTTTTGCGGATCCGGTCACACAGCAGGGTGATGCCGTTGCTGAAGTACCAGAAGTTCTCGGGCTCCTGAAGAAGGGTGGCGCGGATCTTGTCGTTGACGTCCGTGTCGAGCGAGTCGCGGATGTTGCGGGCGAAGAGGTGCCGGTCGTGGGTCTCGTACCATTCGGCGACATCGGCCGCGGAGAGCGTGCCGTAGTACGCGGTGAAAGGGTGTTCCTCCCGGCCGACGCCTTCGACCCACGCCTCCAGTTCGATCTTCCGGTCGGCGTGCTCGCCGAGGATCTCCTGATACAGGCCCCGGAGGTCGAGAACGCGCCACTCCACCATGTCCTCGGCCCAGTTGCGCTTCTTGACCTCGGAGTCGAGCAACGTCCGGATGTCCGGATGCAGTTCGGTGTCGGTCACCAGGGCCAGCAGCAGCGTGATCTTGGGGGAGCCGCTGTCCAGGGCTTTGTCGAGAGCCTCGACGTGGTGTTCGATGCGCTTGTTGAACCGGTTGAACTCCAGGTTCAGCAGGTAGTCGAGGCCGCGGAAGAGACGGTCCACCTCGCTCTGTCCGAAACCGGCGGTGGCGTTCTCGCTCCATTTCGCCTGGGCCAGCGTGATGTGCGGGCGGCCGCCCTGGCCTGAGGCGGACAGCTCGACCGCGATCGCGTCGATTCCCCAGTCGTCACGGCCGTCGATGATCGACAGGGCCGCGTCCCGGTCCGCGCAGCCGGTCTCACGCTTGATGGCGAGGGCCGCCACCCCTCGGCTGAGGAACTTCTCTTCTCTCTTCTTCTCGGACGCCCAGGGCTCGTCCGACATATCGATCAGAGTGTCGAAGCGTTCGATGAGCCGCTTCTTCAGATTGCGGATGTGGAACGAATACGACACATGCCCTCCCCGTCACCGACTGACCGACAATCACCCTAACCAAGAAGGGAGTGGCGTCACCCGGTACTAAAGTGACCCTGGCACATCGCGGTGCGGCGCACATCACGGCCGCCCTCACTTGACCGGAACGGACGGGGAACCGGGTACTCATGGCGCGCATCATCAAGGTCGGCGACCCCGTCAACGACGCCGAGCGCATGGTGTTGCGCCATCTCCGCGACCACGCCCCCGACGACTGGACCGTGATCTCCAACTTCGAGATCTACCGGGGCCGCCAGTGCTTCGAGGTCGACCTTGCGATCCTTACGGACCGGGCCTGCTACATCGCCGATACCAAGGGCACTCACGGCCGCATAGAGGTGTGGGGCAAGAAGTGGTATCCGCAGGGGCGACAGCCGTTTCCGAGCCCCGTCAAGAAACTCCGTGAGCACGCCAAGACCGTCGGGAACCTGCTGCGACAGTCACACCTTTCACCGCTGATCGGCTCAGTGTGGTGCGAAGAACTGGTGATCCTGCCGTACGAGGACGCGCTGTTCGTCGACCATGATGGGAAGGACGAGAAGAACACCGTCCTGTTGAAGGACCTGGTGTCCTTCCTCTCTGCCCACCGGCCGTCCCGGCTTGCGCCGAACACGCCGGAGATGCCGATCAACGGCCTGCACGACGACATCGCCCGCGCGCTGAACGCGGTTTCGCGGGCCCCCTCCGGACGGCGCAGGTTCGGGATCTACGAGGCCGTCGAGACCCTCGTCGAAGCCGACCCGCAGCCGGAGGCCGGCCCGGAGGCGAGCGCCGAGGACCGGGTGTCGGTGTACCGGGCGGTGCAGCCGGACCAGCCGAACTCCGGGACGTACCTCATTCAGGTGCACACCGTGGACCCGCTGCTGCCCGAGGCCGAGCACACGCGCGAGCGGGAGCGGATCGGCAATCCTCTCCAGGCGCTGAACAAGCTGCCGCCCAACCCGCACATCGTGCCGTGCGTTCAGGTACTGCCGCTCGAGGATGAGACCGGATACTTTGTCGTCCTCAAGGACGTACAGGCCGAGGCGCTGCGGGTGCGTATGGCGGACGGACCCAGAGCGCTCGGGGCGGATGCCCGGCGCCGCATCCTGTCCGGTGCGCTGGCCGGGCTGGCGCTCGCCCATGCGTACCGGGTGGTGCACCGCCATCTCACCCCGGACACGGTTCTGGTCGGCCGTAACGGCACCGCGATGCTCACCGGCTTCGATTACGCGCACACCGGGCAAAGGCGGGCCGGGACCGTCGCCATGGACGCGTATGAGCACGCCGAGGCGGCCTATCTCGCGCCCGAGTGCCTGGACGAGCCCGGACGGTTTTCGGCCGCCTCCGACATCTTTGCCGCGGGGGTGCTCTTTCACGAGCTGTACACCGGAGAACTGCCCTCTGTGACCGGCGGGATGCGACTCGTGGACAGCCTGGATGGGGCCGAGATCAGCCCGGAGATCAGGGAGCTGATCCGACGGATGCTGGCCTCCGATCCGGCCCTCCGGCCGACCGCCCGCGAAGCGATCGCCGAGCTGGAGCGGTTGCTGCGTGGGGGGTCGAGCCGCTCGGGCGGTGGCGCAGGCGGCTTCGGTGGGTCCGCGACCACGGGCGGCTCGCCCGACGACCCGTTCGACTGGGGGAATCCGTACAGCTACCGGAATCTGCCCGACGGTTTCCGTCTCACCGAGAAGTTCCACGTCCGAAAGAAACTCGGGCAGGGCAAGTTCGGCGTCGTCTACCAGGTGTTCAACACCCTCGACGACACCGACGAGGTCCTCAAGATCATCACCAATGACCCGGAGTCGGTGGGAATCCGACTCAAGGGCGAGTACCGGATTCTACGTCAACTGCCCGCGCATCCGAACCTGGTCCGCGTCATCGACGCCGACTGGTTGCCCAAGGGGGGATTCCCCTATCTGCGGCTGGAGTTCGCGGAGGGACAAGACCTCCAGGTCTCGGCAGCGTGGGAGCGCCGCCTGGGTGCCGCCGATGTCGTACGACTACTGGAGGACTGCCTGGCCGGGCTGGGCCATCTCCACCACAACGGCGTTTACCACTGCGACATCAAGCCCAGCAATCTGCTGTGGACGGCGGACGGCACCAAGCTGTTGGACTTCAACGCGGCCGTTTCCGTCGATTCCACGCTGACGCCCACACTGGGCTCGCTCCGTTTCCAGGCCCCAGACGTGGTGCTGCGGCAACGCCCCACGCGGGCGGAGCTCGCCGACTTGGACCTGTACGCCCTCGGCATCTCTGCCTATATGGCGCTGACCGGTACGTACCCCTGGCCCGGGCTTGCGCAGCCACCGAAGGACGAGCATGCGCTGGACCCGCGGAAAATCAGCGGCCTGGGCGACCTGAGCCGTCCGTTCGCCGACGTGCTGTTGCGGTCCATCGCGCTGCGCCGCGCCGACCGCTTCCCGGATGCAGAGGCCTTCCTCGCGGCCGTACGGACCATTGGAGAGGTACGCCGGACCCGGCGCAGCGAAGAGGACGACCAGCCCGAACTGGAGCCGGTCTGCACGACGGACGCCGGGCGGGATGGCACCAACGCCTTCGTCAGCCATCTCCAGACCCTCTACAGTCAAAACTCCCGCACCAACGCGGGTACGCGAGGGCTCGACCCAGCGCAGTTCCCGCTGTACGTGGCCACCGCCCTGGACACCGCGCTGCTGGACGACGTCCTGGGCGGCAACCACCGCTTGGTCGTCATCACCGGAAACGCCGGTGACGGGAAGACAGCCTTCCTGGAACAGCTGGCCGTCGAGGCTCTCAAACGCGGTGCCGCGCAGGGCGAGAAGCGGGTCAACGGTGACGACTTTGTCTTCCAAGAGCGTGCCTTCCACACCAACCACGACGGCAGCCAGGACGAAGGCGACCAGGACAACGACGCCGTACTCGACGCCTTCCTCGCGCCTTTCCACGGAGAGGACGTCGGCAACTGGCCCCAGGACCAGACACGGCTCATCGCCGTCAACGAAGGGCGCCTGACCGACTTCGTCACCGCCCACGCCGACCGCTACCCGTTTCTTGCGCGCACCATTCGGCAGGGGCTGGCGAGCGGCGTCACCGATCAAGGCGTTGCCGTCGTCAACCTCAATACGCGGGACGTCGTCGCCGACCCGGCGGGCGCCGGGGACTCCATCCTGCATCGCATGGTGCAGACGATGACCGATCCCAGGCGCTGGAGCGGCTGTGCTTCCTGTGATCTGGCACCCCGCTGCTATGCCCGGCACAACGCGCAGACGTTCGCCCACCCGACGGCCGGTCCCGTGGTTATCGGGCGGCTTGCCGCCCTGTACCGGATGACCCATCTGCGCGGACGGCTCCACATCACGCTGCGCGATTTGCGCTCCGCCTTGGCCTACATGCTCACCTCTGGCAGGGACTGTGCTCAGATCCATGAGCTCTACCAGCGGCCGGACAGCGCCCAAGAACGTTTGGACAGTTTCTACTTCACCAGCTGGGCGGGCCTGCACTCAGGTGGTGAGCACGAACAGGACCGCCTGCTCGCGCAGTTGCGTGAGTTGGATGTGGCGACCCTGGCCGATCCACAACTCGACCGCAAGCTGGACTACACGGGCCCGGACGGCGGCCACAGCCTGATCTCCGTCGACCAGCGGGGCAGTCATGACGCGGAGCTGCTCGCCGACCGGTTCGGTGCGCTGCCCCGCACCCCGTCGGCCGACCGGACGGAAGCCGGCGCGCACCGCGCCTACCTCGCCGCCGCGCGCCGCCGCTTCTTCTTCGAAAGCCTGGACGGCGAGCGCTGGAAGTCCCTGCTCAGCTATCGCGCAGGAGGTAGGTTCCTGGACCTGCTCGCCGGGGATGAACCTGTACAGGCCGAGCTGGGCCGGATCATCGAGGCTGTCAACCGGGGTGAAGGACTGCCCGGCGCCTTGTACGACGGCGAGCGTGCCCTGGCGCTGCAGGTCAGGTCGGTGCCCGGCGGAACCGTCCGAAGTCACCGGCTGTTCCCCGCCGACCGATTCACGATCGAGGTCGGCAAGCCCGCGGCCTCTGATTACGTGGAGACCAGCCCCCGCGAGATCGTCGTCCGCTACCGGGGGCGGACACCGGACGGATCCGCCGAGCACCGTGCCGAGCTGGTTATCCGCCTCGACTTGTACGAACTCCTCGACCGGCTGCACGCCGGCCATCAGCCAGGGGTCGAGGACCGCCAGGGACAGAACCTGGCGCTGGCTGTGTTCAAGAACGCGCTGTCGGCTACCTCGTACCAAGAAGTACTGCTGACCGCGCCCGGCAGTTTGCCGCATCGCATCACCCGGCTCCCAGACGGAACGCTCCAGCTGGGGCCCAAGGGTGAGCATGACGGCACCGCGGCGACGAGGGGGAAGTGATGGCGCTGCGCAAGCGGGACAGTGAGTTCCGGCATCTGGGCGTGTCCTACCTGGATTTCAAGCGCGTTGAGATGGACCGGGTGCTGACCGGGTTCCTGATGAGGGTCAACCACAACGGCCAGACCAGCAAGCTCGCGCGGGGCAGGGCGCTGGCGGACGAGTTCGTGGAGGAGTTCCTCGCGGAGGAGCACGCTGGGAAGTTCCAAGGGTTCAGGGACTCCCCGGACATTGCGCAGCGTTGGATCGAGACCCAGCTCCTGGACATGGTCAACCGGGGCAAGCCCAACCAGGCTGTTGCGGGCCTGCGCCCGCTGCATGGCCTGACGTACAAGTTCCGCAACTACAACCACTCTCGCGCCTACGGAGCCGACGCCCAGCTCTACGAGATGCTGCGCCATGCGCGTGGAGGGCGCGGCACACTGGCCCTGGAGCGGATCCGCACGTTCTTCTTCACCGGACTCGACCCCGCCCTGGGCACCCAGCTGCCCGGTACCAGCGTCGACATCGAGACCCAGGCCGTGCTGCACCTCAACAGCCAGGTGAAGCAGGACTCCCCGACGAGCGTCAAGGGCTGGTACTCGGCGCCTCCGCTGTGCGTGGGGCAGTCCGACCTGCTCGCCGACGACGTCCTACGGCTGCTGTCCCTGCAGGACTTGCTGCCCCGTATCGTCATGGTCGAGTACCTGAAGATCCTCTTCGCATTTCACCTGGCCCTGGGCCAGCTCAAGGCGATGAAGCTGCTGCCGGCCATCGTGGCGCGATCCGCCGCTGAGCCGAGCTGCGGTCCCGAGAACTGCGCATCGGGGGGCGGAGGTTCGGGTGAGGGCGTGGGTAACTGTCCCTTCCGAGTGGGACTGTTGGTCGACGCCGCAGGTGTGCCCGGCACCCCCGTCGCCGCGCTCGCGGAACACAGTGCCGACGTCTGGCTGCGGCGCATCCCTGGTTTCGTACGGGCTGGCTACGTGGTGCGCAAGCTGGGCGAGTTCGCCGACCACCTCGCCGACAGCAAGGAGATTACCAAGCCGTCCCGAGGGTTCTTCACCGTGGCCGAACTGCTGCGGTACGCCGGAGAGGACTACGGGGAGCGGCGCGAGCGGTTCTTCGCGGCTCGCATGGACACGCTCCTCGACGAAACTCCGATCGACGAACAACCCGAGGGCGTACGACCCTTGCTCGGAGCGGGAATGGGGCTCGTGGCCTTCGAGCAGTACATCGAGCTGATCATGGCGTACCGGGGTAAGTACCACTACGACTACATCGTCGAGGCCATCGACTCACTGCTGTTGAAGAACCGCCCCGGCGCGGTAATCACCCAACCCCATCGAGGCCGACGCCGCTTCGTCATGGACAGCGCGCTCCTGGAAGTCCTGGTCCAGATCGCGCTGCTGCGGCCCAATCCCCGCGGCACGAGATCGCGATTTCCCTACCACACTGAGCAGTTGAGGCTGGACGAGTTCATGGACACACTGCGCACCCGCTACGGACTCCACGTCGACCGACTGCCGGCTGACGACGGCTTTCCCACAGCCGGGTTCGAGGAGCAGGCGGCGCTTCGGGCGAACGCCGAGGCGTTCACTACCCGGATGCGGGAAATCGGCTTCTACAGCGACCTGTCCGATGCATACCTCACCCAGGTGATCACGCCCAGGTTCGCCATCGCCGTGGACGGCACGGTCACGGCGGGCGGGAGGTGAACGGGATGGCACGCGGACTGACCGAGCTCACCGAGGCGCAGTGGCGGGACGCCCTGGAACACGCTCTCCTACCGCGGCTGGCCGCTGTACTGCGCGGCAGACAAGCCGGGCACTGCATGCGTCTGGGTGACCTGGACATCGAGCTCGCTGCACGGCTGGTGCGTGGGCTGCGCACCCTGTTGCCCGACACGCAGGTGTTCGTCCTGGGCGAGGGCGATGGGAAGATTCCAGTCGATGTTGTGGTGAGCAGCACCAAACTCGTCGAACTGCGCAACCCGGACGAGGACGGTGGACTCCGCCCGCCGCTGCTCGTCTTCGTACCGCCCGGCACTCGGGCCAGCGCCGAGGACTCCTTTGGCATCGCCACCTTCGAGCAGCTGTCGCTGGACGACGTGCATGCGAAGCTCAAGGTTTCGATCCTGCGTGAATTGCCCGAAAACCTGCGCCCCGCCGTCACCGAACTGCTGGATCGGCAGGCTGAGGAAGGCGGTCCCGTGGCGGATGACCGCGCCGCCGTGCGCTACTTGTTGACGCTGCGGGAGAACGACCACGACCCCGAGGCGGCCGGGGCGGCTGTTCATCTGCTGGGGCTGATCCCCGATTTCGGCCTGTACCAGGATCTGACTCTGGTGGGCCGCAAGGCCGACCGCAACCGCAGGACCGTCGCCAAACTCACCGAGGCGACGACCACCGACCGTCAGCGGGTCCTGAGCCTTGGGCTTCCGCAGAACTCGCCGGCTGCCCAGGAGTTCCTACGCCGACTGGTGCGGTTCGCCTCGCGCACGGGCCTCGACACCCCCTCCCGCTGGTGCCGTGCGATCGCTGTGGACCCGGACAACTGGCCGCTCGCCTTTCACCACTGGCCTCAGGAGAACGCGCTCGGTGACGAGCGGGTCGGCATCGAGGTGCACGAGCTGACCGTATTGCCCAAGGCCGGTCAGAATGAGGACGACCTGCGCAATCACCCCGCACTGGAGAGGCTCTTCGGCGGGCAGTATCTGTTGCCCGGCGGACTCACCTCGTTTCCCGTCTCCTTCACCGTCGACCCTGATCCCCGCCACGTGGCAGGCCTCGCGCGCTTCTCGGTCCAGATTCTCTCCGAGAGCGAGACCGACGAGGATCGCGGCGCCACCACGGTCAGTCCGACCGGTTTCACCGCCACGGTCGCGGTAGCCAGGACCGCCAAGACGGTCTACCGCGCGACCATCAAGCTGAAGAAGGGCCGCAAGGCCGACTGGGAGGAGGGGTGGCACTTCGTCCGAGTCACCCCGCTCGACAGCAATGGCGACCCCATGCGAGTGGCCGGTGCCGACGGCGCGCATCGGCCACATGAGAGCGACCGTTTCTACGTCGTCCCCGACGGCGAGTTCGACGACCCTCCCATCCAGCGTTCCCAGCACGCTTCCGGGCTCGCCCAAGCGATCAACCGGCTGCGCTTTACCGCACGGGCTGAGGGACGCGATCCGTGGCGAGTGTCCTGCCGCAAAGTGGGCTGGGGGGCACGAACGGCCAAAACTTGGCCGCTGCGCGCGGGCTTCGGGCCTGCAGGTCTGATCACCGTTGATCTGCCCATTCCGCTCGCCGAGGCCGAAGAGCGTATGCTGGCGCGGCCGTACGCCCTCGAAGGGCCCCGGCTGAACATCGACGCCTCGGGTCGGTGGCAGCTCAGCGACGACGAGCCGCTGGCGGTCACGGCGGCCGACGGCAGCGATTTCGACGGCTATCTCCAAGCCAGGGCCACGCTGTTCGCCGCGGTACGAACCGACGCGGACGGGTCCGTGCCGTTGGTTCTCGAAGGTACCGATCCTCGCGCCGTCCGCAAGGAAGCGGAAGCCTGCGCGGAGGCATACCTGAGAGCGGTCACTCGGTGTGTGCGTGCGTTGGAGAATGCCCGGGGCAGTACGGCTGATCAGGACCGGGCCGAACTCGCATTGCTGCTGCGGACCGACACCGTGCCCGTGGAGCTGGCCGACGTGCAGGGCGGGCGTCGCCGGATTGTGCTGGTCTCGCCCACTCATCCGCTGCGGGCGCTGTGGTGGTGCGGACAGGCGGCACTGGCCGACCACTGGCTCGACCGTACCGAGGGCCAGGACAAGAACCGGGTAATGGAGACCCTGCACAGCCTTGTGGAGCGGCTCGCCCCACTGGGGTTCCCGCTCGTCGTCCCGCTCACCACAAGCGAACTGGCCTTTGCGGCCGGGCAACTTACCGATTACTGGCAGGTCTGCCTGCCCAGCGAGACCGCCGACCCCAGGGGAACGGTATCCCGGCTGGGCTCCGCCCTGGGGGTGAGCGACAGCTCCACTACCTCCGGTGTGGTAACCGGCGCCGACCTCGCGGACCGGGTCGAGCGTTATGTACGCCTGCACCCCTATGCGGACAGCCTTGTCATCAACGCCCTCGGTGTCGGTCGGGGCGAGGCGCTGGTCTCGATGCTGACCGAACTCCAGAGCCGCAGACACCTTGCTCATCTGCGCTACACGATCCGTCTCTTCACCGACCACCCTCGGGAGCCATGGGTGGGTGAAGCGCTCACCGACCTGTTCTCACCGGGGTCTGGGCCGCGAGCTGCTGCCGCCGAGGCCTTCGGCACGCCCGGAGACCCGCTGCGGCCGAAGCTCGCCGTCGTGGTGCGTGACGCATCCGACCTCCGGACCCGCGCAACCGACTTCCCTGCCCACCTGACCATTCTGTTCGATCCCTTCGGCGGCGAGCAGTTCGACATCGCGCCGGGCGCACGCACCTCGGGCAGGGCGGCGGCCCACGGTCTGGTACAGGAACTGACCAGTTACTACGCCGAGGACGGGGAGTTCGTGGCCTGGAGCCGCCAGCCCCGGCACGGTGCCACGGATCCCGTATCCGGAGCCGAGGAGACCGGGGACTTGATGGCAGCGCTACCGGAAGTTCTGTCGGCTGCCGTGGTGGCCATGACATCTGGGGAACCGCGTCCCGGACAGCTGCCGCAGATAACGCTGCGCCTGTCGGCCCGGGACAAGGCCCTTCTGCACGATGTGCACCAGGCCAGTGACTGGGTCGTCACGGTGGACCGAACTCTCGGAGTGGAGTACTTCGACCACGGTCGGACCGACCGGCCCGAATACGTCATCGACTACTCGGCGACCGCGCAGACCGGTATGGGCCATCACATCGTGGTTTCGTCGCGGTCGGTCGACGAGTTGCGTGCATTGGTCGAACTGGTCCTCGACGACCGGCAGTTGAACCTCGAACCTCGCCATGTGAGGACGTTCTTCGACCAGCTCAGAGAGCTCTCCGGCAGTTTTGCCTTCAAGCTCGCCGCACTCGGCAGCAGCAGTCGCACCGAGGTTCTGGGGCTTGGTCTCGCCAGGCTGTACCTGGGATACCAGGGCGCCCTGCGCAACCAAATCCTCATCCCCCTGGATGCGCACACCGACCTCTACGGCGAGGCACGGCGCCGTATCACCGCAGGCGACGGGGCCGTGCGGCTGCATCGCACAGACCTGGCACTGTTCGACCTGGATGTCGAGCGTAGGGCCGTGGTCTGCCGGCTGGTCGAGGTCAAGTGCTTCACCGGGGTGGGCGGCCTAGGCGCTTACGACGCCACGAAGAAGCAGATCGGCCAGCAGATCGACAACAGCAGGGCGACCCTGGCCACCCAGTTCGACCCGCTCGTCGAGCGCCCCGACCGTCCCTTGCAGAACCTCACACTTCGTTCGCTGCTCAGCCATTACCTCGCGCGCGCCAACCGTTATGGCCTCTTCGACGAGAAGGGATACGACGAGGCACGCTGGCTTCTCGATCACCTCGACCACGGTTACAACCTTGAGTTCGCCGGCACCGGTCTCATCTTTGACCTGAGCGGTGACGGGACGGATATCGAGACCGACGGCGGTATCACCTTCCACAGAATCGGCCGTCAGCAGGTGACCGAACTACTGGACGCTGTGGAGACCGAGTACCTCGGCGGAGTGGTGCGCAGCGCGCCTCATCTGTTGGCGGGCGCGGAACTGGCGGGAATTGAGCGCGGCGAGGTCACTCGGAGCCTGCGCCCCCGTTCTCGCGGTCGCGAACTGCCGGAGGAGCCCGCCCCGCTCAGCGCAGTGCTGGAT
The DNA here is from genome assembly GCF_055635345.1 of Streptomyces sp. NPDC111516. NCBI lineage: Bacteria > Bacillati > Actinomycetota > Actinomycetes > Kitasatosporales > Streptomycetaceae > Streptomyces > Streptomyces sp. NPDC111516. The sequence goes on from NZ_JBVKBV010000002.1 coordinate 523,313, forward strand.
GATGTCTTGCCGATGGCTCCTGATCGAGCAGAGGCTGCGTTGGAGGCGGTTGAGCCGGAGGCGCCGGGGGTCCCGCTGCAGCAGGCTTCCGAGAGCTCTGCTGATGGGGAGAAGTCCAGAGACTCGTCGGATGCCCCCGCCACGGGGACGCAGGGTGCTGCCACCGCGATGGAGGCCGAGAGCTCGGTGCCGGGCATTGAACCGGAAACATCGATAGCGGCACCGGCTGTGCCCGCCGGGCCAGGAGCGGCAGAGCTGGCGGACACCTCACCAGACCCCGATGTCTTCCTCGGGGTCTCGAAACCGACCGGGCAGTATGGCCTGCTCGGCGTGAGCGCGGGCCGGAAGATCGCCCTGGACCTCAACGAGACCCACACCATCAGCCTGTTCGGTGTGCAGGGTGGAGGGAAGAGCTACACGCTCGGGTCGATCCTGGAGATGGCAAGCCTGCCCGCCCCCGGGGTCAACCAGCTCTCGCACCCCCTGGCCAGCATTGTTTTCCACTACAGCGACGCGGAGGGCTACGCGCCCGAGTTCACCAGCATGACCCGTCCCAACAGTGACCGGGACCAGTTGGCCGCACTCCGGGAACGCTACGGAGCCGAACCCGCGGTGCTGTCCGATGTCCTGTTGTTGGCCCCCGCCGACATGGTGGAGGACCGGAAGGGCGAGTTCCCGGATCTGGACGTACGGCCGCTGAAGTTCTCTTCCTCCGAACTCAAAGCAGCTCACTGGCGGTTTCTGATGGGAGCTGTCGGAAACCAGGCGCTCTACATCCGCCAGCTCGGAAGAATCATGAAGGCCAACCGCGACAACCTGACGCTGGATGCGATCCGGCTCGGGGTGGAGCAGTCCTCCCTGTCCGACACGCTCAAGCAACTGGCATACGATCGGCTGGAACTGGCCGCCGAGTACATCGACGACGACGCCCGACTGCAGGACCTCGTACGACCTGGACGGCTGATCATCGTCGATCTCCGCGACGGCTACATCGGGGAGGATGAGGCGCTGGGGCTATTCGTCGTCCTCATGCAGTTGTTCTCCGACGCCCGCCACGAGGGGCACGCGTTCAACAAACTGGTCGTCTTCGACGAGGCGCACAAGTACATTCGCAGCCCCGATCTGGTGGACGGCCTGGTTTCCAGTGTCCGCGAGATGCGACACAAGGGAATGTCCATTCTCGTGGCCAGCCAGGATCCGCCGTCTGTGCCGATCTCGCTGATCGAACTGTCCAACCACATGGTGCTGCACAAGTTCACCTCGCCGGCGTGGCTGAAGCATCTGCAGAAGGCGAATGCCGCGCTTTCCGTCTTGACGGCAGAGAAGATGGCGGCGCTGAATCCTGGTGAGGCCTTCGTGTGGTCGGGCAAGGCCACCGACGACGCCTTCACACGAGGTGCTGTGAAGATCCGGTGCCGTCCGCGTGTGACGAGTCATGGTGGGGCGACCAAGACAGCCATCGGGTGACAGCTGGCGTGGGCGCCTCGGAGCTCGAGCTGCCGGAGAAGTCGGTTCGTGGACCTGTGGCTGCTGAATATTTCATCCGACCAGGTCAGGCGGCGTGCCGGTACTCGTGGATCACTCCGGCGAGCTGGTCTCGGCGGCGCATGTCCAGACGAGAAATCCGCCCGGGATCCGTGATCGGTTCGGGGACCAACACCCAGGCGACCGAGCAGGCTTCTTGATCATTGTGGGACAAGCCTTAGCTTGATCTTTAACCTCGGGGTCCGAACGGTTCGTCGTACTTGATCACTCGGATTGGTAACTGCGGTGCACGCAGGCGGCCTTCGGCCGAGCATGTGATCCGACCAAGGAACACACAAGCTCAGCACGAAGGCCGTGGGGATGAGTCTGTTGCATCATGCTGTCCGGCAGGATCCGTTTGCGGAACTGTCACGCTTCCGGGGTGAGTTTCACTCCTGTCTGACCAGGCGTGCGGATGCGTTGTTCGAGCTCGTGGACGCGGTGTTGTGTGCGGACGGTCCGGTCCGGTCGTTGGTGGAACTGTCTCTGGTGGGCGAGCACCGTCGCGGGCACGGCGGGCTCTACGACGCCCTGTCCGCCGGCCGGGTCGACGTCGCACGGCTGCGACGGGCTCTGGCCGCGGT